>DATENH010000001.1:0-3457 GCA_035275145.1 Steroidobacteraceae bacterium
GAAGATCTCAAGAAGATGGAGCTGCACGTCGCCGTCGACGAGGCGGACATCGGCTCCGTCGAAGTCGGCCAGGACGCATCGTTCACCGTCGACGCATTTCCGAATCGCCAGTTCCACGCGAAAATCACGCGCGTCGACTTCGCTTCGAACAACACGCAGAAGAGCTCGAGTGCCAGCGGCAGCGGGCAGAGCTCGGGCAGCAGCGCGACCTCGACCGGCGTCGTGACCTACGAGACCGTGCTGGAAGTCGACAATTCCGACCTGCTGCTGCGGCCGGGAATGACCGCGACGGCCGAGATCGTGACCACGAACATCCAGGGCGCAACGCTCGTGCCGAACGCCGCGCTGCGCTTTACGCCGACCGGCGTCGACATGCCGGGTGCACCGGCGAACGCGCAGTCGCGCGGTCCGTTGTCGGCGCTGATGCCGACGATGCCGCGCCGCTTCTTCGGCGGCCAGCAACGCGGCGGCGGCCGGATGGGCCGCGTGTGGGTCGTAGAAGATGGCAAGCCCGCGCTCGCGATCTTCAAGCCCGGTGCGACCGACGGCCGCTTTACAGAAGTACTGCCGCGCGGCCAGAGCCCGAACGGCGGCAATCGCCCGGCCGGCGCGATGGCGAACGACGAGAAGTTCAAGAAGGCGCTCGAGCGCAAGCTCGAGCCCGGCGTGAAGGTCATCGTGGACGAAGAAGCGCCGAAGAAATGACCGGCATGCCGACACCTCCGAGCCACGTGATCGAGCTGTCGCAGGTCACGAAGTTCTACGGCGAGGGCGAAGGCGAGGTGCGCGCGCTGCGCGGCATCGATCTCGCGATCGCGCCGGGCGAGTTCGTCGCCGTCATGGGCCCGAGCGGTTCCGGCAAGTCGACGTGCATGAACATCCTCGGCTGCCTCGATACGCCGACCTCAGGAACGTATCGCTTCCTCGGCGTGCCGGTCGGCTCGATGACGGCCGACCAGCGCGCGTTGCTGCGACGGAATCACCTCGGCTTCGTGTTCCAGGGCTTCAACCTGCTGAGTCGCACGACCGCGCTCGAGAACGTCGAGCTGCCGCTGGTCTATCGGCACTTGCCTGCCGACGAACGACACACTCGTGCGCGCAAGGCTCTGCACGAGGTGGGCTTGGCCGGCCGCGAGTCGCACGTTCCGAGCCAGTTGTCCGGCGGCCAGCAGCAGCGTGTCGCCATCGCGCGCGCCATCGTCGCGCAGCCGCAGGTGGTGTTCGCCGACGAGCCGACAGGTAATCTCGACACCGCGACCAGCGTCGAGATCATGCGCGTGCTCACCGCACTCAACGAGCAGCGCGGGATGACGATCGTCATGGTGACGCACGAGCCCGACATCGCGGGATGGACGCGACGCATCGTGCGCTTCCGCGACGGCGCGATCGAAAGCGACGAAGCCAACACTCCGGTGCGAGGGGTCGCCTGATGTTCTGGAATGCGCTGCTGCTCGCGCTGCGCGAGATCCGCCGCAACGTGTTGCGCTCGTCGCTCACGATCCTCGGCATCGTTATCGGTGTCGCCGCGGTGATCACGATGGTCACGATCGGTCAGGGCGCGACGGCGCAGGTCCAGGCGGATATCCAGAAGCTGGGCACGAACCTGCTGCAAGTGTTTCGCGGCCAGGGATTTGGCGGCGGCGGCGGCGCACGCTCCTCGGCTCCGCCCTTCACGATGGAGGACGTCCGCGCGATCGAGAACGACATCACCGGCCTGCGCGCGGTGGCGCCTGCCTCGAACACGGGAGCCCAGGCGATCTACGGCAACGCCAATTGGTCGACGCAGGTCACCGGCACCACCGACAAGTACCTGGAGGTTCGCGACTGGCCGCTGGCGTCGGGGCGCAATTTCTCGGACAGCGAGCTGCGCGCCGGTGCCGCAGTCTGCTTGCTCGGCGACACGGTCAAGACGGAGCTGTTCGGCGATCAGGATCCCATCGGCCTGTCGATCCGACTCGGCAAGCTGTCCTGTCAGGTGATCGGCCTGCTGTCGGTGAAGGGGCAGTCGGGCTTCGGCCAGAACCAGGACGACATCGTCGTCGTGCCGTTGCGCACGCTGCAGCGGCGCATGGCGGGCAACTCCGACGTCAACAACATCATGGTGTCGGCGCGCGACGGCGTGTCGACGGTGAAGGTGCAGGCCGATCTGGAGCGGCTGCTGCGCGAGCGTCGCAAGATTCGCGACGGCGCCGAGGACGACTTCAACGTGCGCGACCTCAAGGAGGTCACGAGCGCCTTCACCAATTCTTCGCGCGTGCTCACGGCGCTGCTCGGCGCAGTCGCCGCGGTGAGCCTGATCGTCGGCGGCGTCGGCATCATGAACATCATGCTGGTGTCGGTGACCGAGCGGACGCGCGAGATCGGCACTCGCCTGGCAGTCGGCGCGATGGCGCGCGACGTCCTGCTGCAGTTCCTCGTCGAAGCGGTCACGCTCGCCGCGTTCGGCGGGATCATCGGCATTACCCTCGGCCTGAGTACGGCATTGCTGGCGACCAGTGCGTTCCACGTGCCGTTCGTGTTCAACCCCGGCATCGTGATCCTGTCGTTCGCGTTCTCCGCCGCCGTCGGCATCGTGTTCGGCTTCTTCCCGGCGAAGCGCGCCGCGCAGCTCGACCCGATCGAAGCGTTGCGCCACGAATAGCCACAAAGAACTGGACCTGCATGTGGGTCAGGCTTTAGCCTGACTGCTCTCCCGAGGGCCACTCCAATGAAAACTCGCGCCGCCGTCGCTTATGCCGCCGGTAAACCGCTCGAAGTCGTTACGGTCGATCTGGATGGCCCGCGTGACGGCGAGGTGCTGGTCGAGATCAAGGCAAGCGGTGTGTGCCATACCGACGAGTTCACGCGCTCGGGCGCCGATCCCGAAGGCCTGTTCCCGGTGATCTTCGGGCACGAAGGTGCCGGCGTCGTCGTAGACGTCGGCCGCGGCGTGACGTCGCTGAAAGCCGGCGATCACGTCATCCCGCTGTACACGCCGGAATGTCGGCAATGTAAGGCGTGCCTGTCGCGCAAGACCAATCTGTGCACGGCGATTCGCGCGACGCAGGGCAAGGGCGTGATGCCCGACGGCACCAGCCGCTTTTCGATCGGCAAGGACAAGATCCATCACTACATGGGGTGCTCGACGTTCTCGAACTACACCGTGTTGCCCGAGATCGCACTCGCGAAGATCCGTCCGGACGCGCCGTTCGACAAGGTTTGCTACATCGGCTGCGGCGTCACGACTGGAATCGGCGCTGTCATCAATACAGCGAAAGTCGAGCCCGGTGCGAACGTCGTGGTGTTCGGTCTCGGCGGCATCGGCTTGAACGTCGTGCAGGGCGCGAAGCTGGTCGGTGCCAATCGCATCATCGGTGTCGATCTGAATCCGCGACGTCGCGCGCTTGCCGAGAAGTTCGGCATGACCGACTTCGTCAATCCCAAAGAGGTCGGCGGCGATCTGGTGCAGCACCTGATC
>DATENH010000002.1:0-29729 GCA_035275145.1 Steroidobacteraceae bacterium
CTGAAGGTCTATCGTGGCCTGGAGTCCGCGCTGCTGGACGACCGCTTGATGGATGACAAGGCCGCTGCCGAACGCGACCTGCGCGCGCGGCTGAGCGCGGACGCGAAGCTTGCATCGCTCGCCGGCACAGCCTGGGACGACATCGCGAAGGCGCAGGCACGCTTCCGCGATATCTACGATCGCTACCTGTATGTGGAAAATGCCACGGGCTTGAACAGCGCCTTGTTCAACTACGCGCGCCAGCTCGTGCGCGGTGCCGCCGAGCGCGCCAAGCCGAACGAGCAGCGGCTGCGCGAATACGCCGACTCCAACCTGTCGAAGATGAGCGCAGGACTGCTGGCAGCGACGCCGATCTACCCCGAATACGAGAAGCTGAAGCTCTCGTTCTCGCTCGAGAAGATGCGCGAGGTGCTCGGCCCGGACGACGACGTCGTGCACCGGACCTTGGGCAAGGAGTCGCCCGCGTCGCTCGCCGCGCAGCTCGTGCAGGGCACTAAGCTCGCAGACCCGGCAGTGCGCAAGGCCTTGTGGGACGGCGGCGCGGCGGCAGTCGAGGCCTCGCAGGATCCGATGATCGTGCTGGCACGCTCGGTCGATCCGGATGCCCGCGCCGTGCGCAAGATTTATGAGGACGAAGTCCAGGCGCGCGTCGCGGCGGGACAGGAGAAGATCGCCAAGGCCCGCTTCGCGGTGCTCGGCACGAAGGTTTATCCGGACGCGACCTTCACCCTGCGAGTCAGCTATGGCGACGTGCGCGGCTGGGTCGAGAAGGGTCAGCAGGTCGAGCCCTTCTCCAGGCTCGGCCGCCTCTATGAGCGCGCGACCGGCCAGGATCCGTTCCGTCTGCCGCAGCGCTGGCTGGATGCGCGCAGCAAGCTCGACCCGAATATGCCGTTCTGCTACGCGACGACCAACGACATCGTCGGCGGCAACTCCGGCAGCCCGCTCGTGGACGCGCAAGGCCGCATGGTCGGCCTCGCGTTCGACGGCAACATCCACTCGATCGCGGGCTCGTACTGGTACGACGAGAGCAACAACCGCACGGTGGCCGTGCACCCGGGCATGATCGTGACGGCCTTGCGCCAGGTGTATGCAGCGGAGGCGATCGCCAACGAGATCGTGGGGAGCGGGACCTAGCGTTATTTCTTCTCCGCGACGATCTTGAACTGGATGTGCAGGCGGTCCTGCACTTCGAGCGCGCCGAGCGCGACGCTGAAGGGCGTGATGCCGAAATCCGTCTGCAGGATGTCGAACTCGCCGCTCGCGCTCAGCTTCGCGCCCTCGACGGCCAGCTTCACCGGCACCTCGACGTCGCGGCTCGCATCCTTGATGGTGATGTGAGCCGTGACCTGCGGCGCGTCGAGCGTGCCGCCGATCTTCGCCGAGCGCAGCTTCACTTCCGCATAGTGCTCGCCGTCCAGCACCTCCGGCTTCAGCATGTTTTTGCGCGTGCCGTCCTTATCCGATTGCGGAATATCCGGCGGAAAATCGCCGCCGGCCGCGCGCCGCGCCTCGCCGTCGTCGATTACGAGCTTCGCCACGGGGAACGCCAGCTCGAAGCCCGACCGTGAAAATTCGGGATGCACCCAGACGCGCCCGGTCACGTCCTGCGAAGTCATCACATGGTTGTGGCCGAGGCGCGAGAACTTGCCGCCGCGGTAGACGAGGATGGCGAGCTGCGAGCTGCCCGGGTCCACTTGATACACAGTGGCGCCACGAGTGTCGGCAGCCGGAGTCGGCGGCACACTGGGTGCAGGCGCAGGCGGACGCACCGGGCGGGGGCAGGCGGCCAAAAACAGGCTCAGTAAAACCAAGCCCCCTACTCTGGGTATCTCACGCATGCTGTCTCCCGTATGTATCCCGTTCAGGTTAGTCGCTTAAACTACAGTCTGTCATGCAGCTCAAGAACACTCTGACCCGCTACGGCGCCGTGGCGCAGCTGTTTCACTGGGTCATCGTCGTGTTGATCATCACGCAGTTCGTGCTCGGCTTGCGGGCAGATGGTTTACCGCAGTTCTCGATTGCGAGGCTCCAGCTCCTCGCTCTCCACAAATCTTTCGGCATCACGGTCCTGGGCCTCGCGATCCTTCGGCTCATCTGGCGGCTGTTCAATCCAGTCCCGCCCATGCCGCCGCGCACGCCGCGCTGGCAGGAACTTGCCGCACAGATCTCGCATTTCCTGCTGTACGCGCTGATTTTCATCACGCCCCTGCTCGGCTGGCTGATGTCCTCGGCGTATGCCGTGAGCGTGAGCTGGTTCAAGCTCTTCACGCTGCCCAACCTCATCGGACCGAACAAGTCTGCATTCGAGGTGCTGCGTGAGTCGCACCACGTCGTGGCCTATACGTTGGCCGTGATCGCGCTGGTCCACGCTGCTGCCGGCATCAAGCATCACTTCGTCGATCGCGACGACGTGCTGCGCCGAATGCTGCCGCTGCCCGAATCGCCCACGACGGCCTTCGTTCCGACCCCGAACACCACCGATACGGACTCACCCACTCCATGAGACTCCATCATCCGCTTCGTTACCTGCTTGCCCTGGTCCTGGTCTGCGGCAGCGTCGCGCTCGCCGCCACGCAGTGGACCGTACAGCCGAAGGAAAGCAAACTGACTTTCGTCGGGACCGCGCTGGACGCGCCGTTCGACGGCACGTTCGAGCGCTTCACGGCCGACATCAAGTTCGACCCGAAGGACCTGGCGACGAGCCGCTTCGACGTGAAGATCGACACCGGCTCGGCCAACACCCGCAACGAGGATCGCGATGAGGCCCTCAAGAACGAGTTCTTTTTCGCGGTCAAACAGTACCCGGCGGCGCACTTCGTGGCGGAGCGTTTCACCTCCAAGGGCGGTAACAAATACAGCGCCGCGGGCAAGCTGACGATCCGCAACGTCACGCGCGACGTGCCGATCGAGTTCACGTTCGAGACCAAGAACGGCAGCGCCTGGCTCAAAGGCGGGACGCAGCTCAAGCGCCTGGACTTCGGCGTCGGCCAGGGCGAATACAAGGACACCAGCCAGGTCGGCAACGACGTCAAAGTGAATTTCGTGCTGCTGCTGAAGCCGTAAGGCAGGCAAAACATACAACCGTCGCCGCGCGATGCGAGCGCGGCGGTCCAATTGCGGTTACATTTCGTGCCGGCACCCCAGGGAATCCCAAGGCGGCATGAGTCAGCCGGCGCCGGTTCGCTACACAAGTCCCGAAGAAGTCGTCGAAGCAACGCTGAGCCGCGTCGGCAAGCACGTGGTGTTGGGGTTGCCGGTCGCCATCGGCAAGCCGAATGGCCTGGTCAATTCCTTCGTGGCGCGCGCGCTCGCCGATCGCTCGATCCGCCTGACGATCGTCACAGCGCTGTCGCTGCGCAAGCCGCGCTGGCACAGCGATCTCGAGCGCCGCCTGGTCGAGCCGCTGGCGCAGCGCGTGTTCGGCGGCTTCCCCGAGCTCGAATACGTGCGGCTGATCGAGCAGGGCCGGTTGCCCGACAACATCGAGGTCGTCGAGTTCTTCCTCGAGCCGGGTGCCTGGTTGAACAGCGCGCCGCTCCAGCAGAACTACCTCAGCTCGAACTACACCCATGTCGCCCGCGACGCGCTGAAACGCGGTCTGAACGTCATCGCGCAGCTCGTCGCGCGTCCGCCGGCCGGCGAGGCCCCAGCCGGCCTGCTGAGCCTCGGCGCGAATCCCGATCTCACCGCCGACCTGCTGCCGCAGATCGCCCAGATGCGCGCCAGCGGCCGGCCCTTCGCGTTGATCGGCCAGGTCCACAGCGAGCTGCCTTTCATGTACGGCGATGCGCTGGTGGCCGCCGATACCTTCGACTTCCTGATCGACGACCCCGGCACGCGGCTGTTCTGTCCGCCGAACACGCCGATCCCGCGCGCCGAGTACTCGATTGCGTTGAACGTCAGCACGCTGATCCGCGACGGCGGCACGCTGCAGCTCGGCATCGGCGAGCTCGGCGATGCGATCGTCTACGCGCTCCAGCTCCGGCATCAGCAGCCGGCGATCTATCGCGACGTCGTCGAATCGTTCGGCCTGCTCACACGTCATCGCCGCCTGATCGAGACCGAAGGCGGCACCGCGCCGTTCGAGCGCGGCCTGTACGGCTGCTCCGAGATGCTCGCCGACGGGTTCCTCGATCTGTACCGCAGCGGAGTGCTGAAGCGCTGCGTGTACGCGAGCGCCAAGCTGCAACGGCTGCTCGACGAGGGCCGCATCGACGAGCATGTCAGCGAGCGCACGCTGGCGGCGCTGCACGAAGGCGGCATGCGCCGCATGTCGTTCGTCGATTTCCATGAATTCCGCGACGTCGGCCTGTTCCGTGAAGACGTCGAGTACGACCGCGGCATGCTGATCGCACCGGACGGCACGCAGTTGCGTGCCAACTTCGACGATCCGGAGCAGCGCCTGCAGATCGCGCGAACCTGCCTGGGCGAACGGCTGCGCAACGGCATCGTCGCCGACGCGGGCTTCTTCTTCGGCCCGAAGGGTTTCTACGAAGAGCTGCGCACCATGCCGGTGGCCAAGCGACGGTTGTTCGCGATGCGCGCGATCAGCTTCGTCAACGAGCTGTATGGCCACGAATGGGAGCTGAAGGTCGCGCAGCGGCGCCATGCGCGCTTCGTCAACACCACGATGATGGTCACCGGCCTCGGCGCTGCAGTCTCCGACACGCTCGCCGACGGTCGAGTAGTGAGCGGCGTCGGCGGCCAGTACAACTTCGTTGCGATGGCGCATGCTCTACCCGAGGCGCGCTCGATCCTGTGCGTGCGCGCAACGCGCGAATCGCGCGGCGAAGTGACGTCCAGCATTCCTTGGAGCTACGGGCAGGCGACGATCCCCCGACACCTGCGCGACATCGTCGTCACCGAGTACGGCATCGCCGACTTGCGCGGCCGCACCGATCGGGAGGTGGTCGAGGCGCTGCTGGCGATCATGGATTCGCGCTTTCAGCAGCGCTTCGTCGCTGACGCACAGCGCGCTGGCAAGCTGCCGCGCGACTATCGCATCCCGGACGCCGTGCGCAGCAATCATCCGGAGCGGCTGCGGGAGCGCTTTGCGCCGTGGCGCGCGCGGGAGCTGTTTCAGGATCTGCCGTTTGGTAGCGACATCACGCAGGAAGAGGTGGTGCTCGCGAAGGCACTCCGCGGGCTGCAGGCCGCGACGCATTCGTGGCCGGGGAAGGTCAGTGCAGCGCTGCGGGCGTTGGTGGCAGATGCGAATGCGGCGAGGCTGCAGCCGTATTTGGCAAGGATGGGATTGACGGAGCCGAGGTCGTTTGGGGAGAGACTGCAGCGCGGATTGGTGGCGGTGGCGGTGGAAGAAGAGATCAGGAAGGAGTCGGGCTGAAGCCCGACCTACAGGTCCGCTACAAGCCTCGCAACCTTTCCAACGGCGTTCGCGTCCAACGCACATCCTGTACCTGGAAGGATTCCCCATGAAGATCGTCCTCGGCTCTGCCCTCCTCGCCTGCGCCCTGGTCGTCCCGGCCCATGCCGAGGACTGCAAGCACACGGCTCACCGCACGGCCAATTCCGCCGGTCCGGACATCGAGCGGGTGGTGATCGAAGCCAGGGCGGGCGATCTCGTGGTGCGCGGCGGGGACAGCCGGGACGTCACTGCCGAAGGCCGCGCGTGCGCTTCCTCGGCGGAGCTGCTCGAGGAGAGCAAGCTGGAGGTCCGCCGCGAGGGCAACACCGTCTACGTGCGCACGGTTCTGCCCGAGATCCACGATTCGCTGTTCGGCCTGGACCGTTATGCCTTCATGGACGTGCGCATCGGCGTGCCGAAGAGCGCGACGCTGCGCATCGACGATTCGAGCGGCGACATGGAAGTCAGCGACGTGCAGACCGCGGTCATCACCGACAGCTCGGGCGACCAGCACCTGGAGAACGTCGCCGGCAACCTCGACGTCACGGACAGCTCGGGCGAGATCAAGATCGTCAAGGTCGGCGGCGAGCTGCGCCTGAAGGACAGCTCAGGCGATGTCGACGTCGACAACGTGCAGGGCGATGTCGTGGTCGAGGTCGACAGCTCCGGCGACCTGGACATCCGCCACGTCACCGGCGGCGTCCACGTGCGCAACGACAGCTCGGGCGACATCGAGATCCACGACGTCAAGCGCGACGTTCTCATCGACGAGGACAGCTCCGGCGGCATCCGCGTGCAGGACGTCGGCGGCAACTTCACGGTCGGCAGCGATGGCAGCGGCGGCATCCACTTCGACCGCATCACCGGCGAGGTGCATCTCCCCGAATGAAGGATCAGTGGCCTAATTCCGCTAGCAGGCGCTCGATCATCGCTCCCGCTTTCTTCTGGTAGTCGCCGCCGAACAGATTGAAGTGGTTCAGCACGTGATATAGGTTGTAGAGCGTGCTGCGCGTGCCGGCCGCCTGATCCAGCGGCCAGGTCGAGTGATACGTCGTGTAGAACGCGTGGCCGAAGCCGCCGAATAGCCGCGTCATCGCGATGTCGGCCTCGCGGTCGCCGTAGTAGACCGCGGGATCGAAGATCACCGGCAGGCCGTCCTCGTCGGTGCCCCAGTTACCGCCCCAAAGGTCGCCATGCAGGAGCGAAGGCACCGGGCGATAGCTCGAGAAGAACGCATCGATCAGCTCGCACAGCGTGCGCCCGCGATCGACGACGCTGGCATCCGCGCCTTTGCCGGCGGCGAGCCCCAGTTGATGCAGCAGACGCCGCTCGCGCAGGAACGTCACCCATTGCTCCGCCCACGCGTTTGGCTGGGGCGTCGCACCGATCGTGTTGTCGCGATCCCAGCCGAACCGTGCGTGCGTTTGCCGATGCTGCCAGGCAAGCTGTTCGCCGAGGAGCGCCTCGCTCGCCTTGCTCGGCGAGCCGAGCGTGATCCACTCGAGCGCGAGGTAAGCGCCTTCGTCGGACGTGCCGCAGGCCAGCACCTTCGGCACGCGCACGGCGTTGGTGCGGGCCAATGCCTGCAGCCCGGCAGCCTCGCAAGCCAGCGAGTCCGCAGCAGCGACAGGACCCGTCTTCGCGAAGAATGGGCCGCGCGACGTCTCATAACGCCAGCACCGGCTGATCGAGCCGCCGGATACAGCGCGCTTCGAGCGCTCGTCGATCGGTGCACCGATCGCCCGCGTCAATGCGGCAGCGATGGTCTTGTCCTTCATAAGATCTAGAGCAGCTCGCGGGCCTGATCCTGCAGCACCGCGATCGTCGTCCTGATGTCTTCGCGCCGGCTGCCGTTCGCGAGAATCGCGCGCGAAACGTTTGGCAGCACGCGCCCGCGGCTCACGGGCATGCGCGCGAGGACGTCGCGCATCGTGGCGCCTTGCGCGCCTACGCCCGGGGCCAGCACGAACGAATTCGGCAGCGCTGCGGCGGTTTCGTTCGCATCTTCGCAGGTTGCGCCGACGACCGCACCGATCGGTCCGAGGCCTTCCTTGCGCTGACGCAGATTGCGCGCAGTGATTTCGCGGCACAGGCTTTGCGCAACCGTCTCGCCGCTCGCCATGCGCGCCGTCTGCAAGCCCTGCCCTTCGGGGTTGGACGAGCGCACGACGACGAACACTCCGCCCTCCGCGGCAATCGCCGCTGCGAAGAACGGTTCGAGCGCCGCGAGTCCGAGGTAGCAATGCGTCGTTATCGCATCGACGCGCAGCGTCGTGGTCGAGGAGAAGTAACCTTCAGCATAGGCGGCAGCAGTCGTGTCGATATCGCCGCGCTTGCCGTCGAGCAGGACCGGCACTTCCCGCGCGCGCGCGAGCTTCACCAGCGCTTCGAGCGCAACGAAGCCGGCGCTGCCGAAGCGCTCGAAGAATGCCGATTGCGGTTTCAGCACGGCGATGCGGAAGTCCGCCGCCTCGAGCACGCGCCGGCCGAATTCCAGCGCGCCCTCGGCGGAGTCCGGCAAGCCGCAGGCTTTCAACAACGCGGCGGACGGATCGATGCCCACGCACAGCGGACTGTGCTCGCGGATCTTTTGCTGCAGGCGGTCGGCAAACGTCGGCATGGCCGCCATTGTAAGGCGAGCTATGGCGCTTGAAACCTGTCGGCACGAAACGTCAATACCAGCGTGTCGCGCAGGCCGCGTGGCCCGGCTTTCTGGATCGGCGTGGTCTCGTGTACGACTTGCGCGTCGTTCAGCAGCAACGCCGTCCAGGGCTCGACCATCGTAAAGCGCACGCCCGCCGGGCCGTGCGCGTCGAAGACGCGCGTCTCGCCGCCGCTCACGTCGCTCCGCTTGACGAGAATGACCGCCACGAAATCGACGCCATCGCGATGTGCCCCTTCCGGGGTAGGTCGGCCGATGCCCTCCGCCGTGTCGATCCGGAACTGATGCGCCTCGACATACCAGCGAGGCTGGGCGCGCACGCTCGCAAAGAGCCTGCCGAGCGCACGCAATAGCCGCCCCCATGCTGGCGCATCCAGCACGGCCGTCTCGATCGGGTCGAACCAGCGCTCCAACCCGCCGTGCAAGGCGTTGTAATCGCGCGGTTGCCAGTGCGCGCGATGCGGAACGAGCTGCAGCGAATCGCCTGCCAGCTCGTGAATGAAACAACTGTGCCGGCGAAACCGATAGCGGCCGCCGTCGAGCAGGTACGCATCGCGCGTCAAGCGCTCCCAGCTCGGTCGCAGGGCGTCGAGCTCTGACAGCTGTACTGCACACGCGCTCTGTAACTGTTGCGGTGGAAGCAGAGCGCAGCCGCACTCCTGCAGGGCGCGGGCCGCGTCTGCGCCGGGTGCGCTCAGATCCAGGTTGGCGATGGACATAGTTTCGGGGTGGTGAGTTGCTGGTCGTGAGTTTACTGGCGGAAAGCTGCCGATGCCTGCATCGCGGTGGCGGCGCTATGCTCGACCGATGAGCCGGGCATTCGTACGCGAGAACGACGGCGCCGAGGTCCCGCAGGACCTGCCGGAGCGTCCGGTCAGCTCGCACCCGAATTTCGTGACCGCGCGCGGCCTGCAGCAGATCGAGAGTCGGCTCCACGAGCTCGAAGCGGCGCGCGAAGGGCCGAAGCGCAGCGAAGACAAGGACGCGCTGGCGCGCGTCGATCGCGAGCTGCGTTACTGGCAGCAACGCAAGGCGACGGCCAAGGTGGTCGAGCCGGACAACGTGCCGCAGAAGGTTCGCTTCGGCGTGCGAGTGACCTTGCAGTACGAAGACGGCACGGAGCGCAGCTTCACGCTCGTCGGCGAAGACGAAGCGGATCCGGCGCAAGGTCTCATCAGCTGGATCTCGCCGATTGCTCAGGCGCTGATTGGCACCAGTGTCGGCGACGAAGTGGCCTTGCAAAGTCAGCGTGTCGAGATCGTGACACTCGAGCCCGGCGCCTGACTCATCGCTGACACATCCTGGCACGCTAATGCAGTAGGCTGTCGCGCTCTGAAATCACGGAGCCCGGCCCGCATGTTCGCGCGAACGACAACGAAGCTACTTCTCGCCTCGCTCACGATCCTTGCACTTCAGCCCGCCGCAGCAGCGTCGCGTGCGCCTGCGCATCCGACGCTGCGAACTGTCGCGGAGCAATCGGGCACCCTGCGCACTGGGCGCTACGAAGAAATCGAGCGGCTGTGCCCGGCGTATCAGCAGACGTGGCCGAACCAGGTGCGCTGCTTCGAATTCGGTCGCACGCCGGAAGGCAGGCCGATGCTCGCACTGGTCGCGTCTGCGGACGGAGTGCTCGACGCTGCTGCAGCTCATCGTGCGCAACGGCCGATCGTGTTCATGCAAGGCGGTATTCACGCCGGCGAGTCGGACGGCAAGGATGCCGGCATGTTCGTGCTGCGCGAGCTGCTCGACGGCACAGTTGCGCCCGGCGCGCTCTCCGCAGTGACCTTCGTGTTCGTGCCGGTGCTGAACGTCGACGGTCACGAGCGCTTCGGGCGCTGGAACCGGCCGAACCAGGTCGGGCCCGAGGAGATGGGCTGGCGCACGACGGCTCAGAACTTCAACTTGAACCGCGACTACGTCAAGGCCGACGCGCCGGAAATGCAGGCAGTGCTGCGGCTGATGAACGAATGGGACCCGATCCTGTTCGTCGACCTGCACGTGACCGACGGCGCGCAGTTCGAGCACGACGTTGCGTACAACGTCGCGCCTACCTACGTCGGCGACGACGACTTGCGGCGCAGCGCCGTAGCGATGCGCGACGAGCTCATGCAACGCATGCGCGACGCCGGCTCGCTGCCACTCGATTTCTATCCGGCGTTCATCCGCGACGACGATCCGGCTTCGGGCTTCGCCATCGCCGCCGGCGCGAAGCGCTTCGGCACGGAGTATTGGGCAGCGCGCAACCGCATCGGCGTGCTGGTCGAGACCCATTCCTGGAAGGACTATCCGACGCGCGTTCGCATCACGCGCAACTCGATCATCGCGATGCTGGAAATGGCGGCGCGCGATGGGCGCAAATGGGTGCAGGCCGCGAAGACGGCAGACGAGCACTCTGCCAGCGCCGGCGGCACGAGTATCGCCCTGTCGTACGAAAACACGCCGCACAGCAAGACGATCGAGTTTCGCGGCTACGAATACACGCGTGAGCCCTCAGCGATCTCCGGCGCGCTGCTGACCCGCTACAACCCGAAGAAGCCGCAGATCTGGCGCGTCCCGCTGTTCGACGAGTTGCGCCCGGCCGCGACGGCCACGGCGCCGCGTGGCGGCTACATCGTGCCGGCCGCATACGCACAGATCGTCGGCGACAAGTTGGCTCTGCACGGCATCGAGTTCCGCAAGCTGACGAGTGCAAGTGCCGCGACCGACGCCGAAGTGTTCCGTGCCACGAAGGTCACGTCCGGATCCGCACCGTTCGAAGGCCACACGATGCTGACGCTGGACGGCCAATGGACGCGCGAGCGGCGCGACGTGCCCGCAGGCTCGCTGTTCGTGCCGATCGCGCAGGCGCGCTCGCTGCTGCTCATGACGCTGCTGGAGCCGAAGAATCCGGACTCGCTGGTCGGCTGGGGCCTGTTCGACACCGCGTTCGAACGCAAGGAATACATGGAGGCGTACGTCGCGGAGGACGTGGCGCGGGAGATGCTGAAGAAGGATCCGGCGCTGCAGAAGGAATTCGCGCAGCGGCTCGACCAGGATCCCGAGTTCGCGCGCGATCCGGCCGCGCGGCTCGACTTCTTCTATCGCCGCCACCCGTCGTGGGACGAGCGTTACAACCTCTATCCCGTGTATCGGGTCGACGCGCTGCCCTAGACAATCACGGGGGCGGTCACGGCAACTGGAAGGATTCCGGCTCGTGGCCCCGGCTGCGCAACCAGTCGCGCAGTGCGAGGCCGGTGCCGCCGGGCCACACGCGGCAACGCTCGAGCGGCACGTGCTTCCAGTCGTCGAGCTCTTCGTTGAGCTTGATCGTGCCGGTGGCCGTGACGTGATAGGCGATGATCACCTGGTTCATGCGCTCGAAAGCGTACACGCCGACCAGCGTCGGCGTGCCTGAGTCGAGATCGAGCTCTTCCTTGACCTCGCGCACCACGCAGCTCTCGGGTTTCTCCTGGCGCTCCAGGAAGCCGGTGATCAAGCCGTAGAACGTGCGCGGCCACGCACGGTTGCGCGCGAGCACGACTTGTCCTTCGTGCTCGACGATTGCGGCGACGACGGGTGTCGGGTTGTCGTAGTGAACGTAGCCGCAGCCTGCACCGCAAGCGCGGCGCTGCTCACCGTCGACGACGCGGTCGACCAGCGGCGCAGCGCAGTTGGGACAGAAGTTGAATGCCGGCATCAGTGACGCGCTTTGGCGTCCAGCTCGTCGCCCTTCTTCTCGTCGGCCTTCGCCTCGGCATCCTTGTTCATCGCCGAGTACACGTCGGCGCGACGGTAGTAGCCGTCCGGCTCGTCGGGCTTCAGCTCGATCGCCTTGTTCGCATCGTCGAGCGCCTTCTCCGGCTTCTCCAGCGACAGGTAGATGCGCGCGCGATTCAGATAACCGTATTCGTCCTTCGGCTCCAGCTCGATGTACTTGCTGGCGTCGTCGAGCGCCGCCTCGAACATGCCGGACGAGTCGCGAGCCCGGGAGCGCAACATGTACAGCTCGGGCATGGTCGGGTCGATCTCGATGGCCTTGCCGAGCGTGCGGACCGCATCGCGCGGCTGGCCCTTGGACATTTGCTGCTGGCCCTGGCGCATCAGGTCTTCCGCCTGCTTCTTCGTGTCCTGAGCGTGGGCGGCGACTGCGAAGACGGCGGCGAGCACGGCGCACGTGAGGGCACGCGGCAGCGCCCATGCACCTCCCTGCTTTCGATTGGCAGACATGGCAACCCCCCTTGAGCGGTATCTGTATTCGAATCCGCCGCGCACGCGGCGCCGTGCGCATTATGCGCCGAAGCGCGCGCTACCGGCACTTCTGGGCGCGCCGCTGCTGTTCCAGCTTCGCCTTGCGTTCGCGGAGCCGCTCGCCCTGCTTGGCGCTGTAGCCGGAACGCATGTGTGCGGCGATGTCCTTGAGGCCGTTGTGGATGCGCTCGCACGCGGCAGCGTGCCGGACTTGGTCTTGACCGTCCGCTCCACGTCGACGAGTCGGTGAGCTTCGCGCAGGCCCGGCGGCTGTCGCTGTCGGGCTCGCTGGCGGCGGATCGTAGGTACTGACCCGGCTCGTGTCCGGTTGGTACTCGACGGCCTCGGGCCCACACGGCCGGTCCGAGTAAGTGGCGACGCCGCCTACCGTGCAACGGTAGACGAGCAGTAGAGCGAGCGCGGCGCACGGTCCCATGTGCAACTCCATCCTTGAGGTTCGGAAGAGCTGCAGCCTAGCGCGACCAAATCTGCCGCGCGCAGCTCATGCCGCGCAATTTGCCTCGTAAATGCGCTCGGCCTGGTTGCGAAGCAGACGTCCGAACCCGACCGTGTCGTAGAAATCGTTGAGCGCGTCGAGATCCGGCGGCCGGCGCGTGAGCCGGTCGAGATCGGCCTCGATCGGCACGTCGCAGGCGATCTCGGTGAGCTGCCGCGCTAGGAACGCGGACTCGCGGTAATCGCGCAGCTGGCCGCAGACGAAGCCGGGATTGCGCAATTGTTTCAGTTTCAGCACCCGGTCCAGGTCGGCGTACAGATGCGCGAGCGATTCGAAATGACGGAACAGCATCGAAGCCGTCTTGCGGCCGACGCCCGGCACGCCGGGAATGTTGTCGACGGCGTCGCCCGTGAGCGCCAGGAAGCAGGCCATGCGCTCGGGCTGCACGCCGAAGCGCTCCGCGATCTGGTCGTAACGGAAGCGCAGTTCGCCGATGTAGTCCCAGTACTCGTCGCCCGGGCGAATCAGCTGCGCGAGATCCTTGTCGCGCGTGACCAGCGTGACGTTCTGGCCGGCGGCGCGCATGCGCGTCGCGAGCGTGCCGACCACATCGTCGGCTTCGTAGTCGCAGCTCGCGAAACTGGTGACCCCGAGCGCCTCGCAAATGTAGCGGCAGAGAACGAACTGCCGCTTCAGCTCGACCGGCGCCGGCTCGCGGTTCGCCTTGTACGCGGGAAACAGCCGGCTGCGAAACGAGTCCGCGAGCCGCGCATCGAACGCCACGGCGATGTGCGCCGGCCGTACGCGCTCGATGAGGTCGCCGAGGAACCGTGCAAAGCCGTGCAAAGCGTTGACGGGATTGCCGTCGGGATCGACGAGCGCGATCGGGACCGAGTGGTAGGCGCGCCAGACGAAGACAGAGGCGTCGATCAGGTAGAGCACGGACGCGGATTCTACCGCGTCACTACACCGCGTGGGCGCACGTTATTGAACGGCGTGCGCCTTGAGTCTCGCGTGCAGCGGGCTGGTCCGCGGGAAGTGCGCCAGGAGGTATTCCATCTGGTCGGCGAGCACGCGCCGGCCCTTGAGATAGATGTACTCGGCGTAGGTCGGCTTGAACGGCACGGCGAGCAGTTGCAGCCCCGCCTGCTCCGGCGTCTTCGACGCCTTCAGGTTGTTGCAGCGGCGGCAAGCCGTCACGACGTTCATCCACGTATCGCGACCGCCCTGGCTGAGCGGGCGGATGTGATCGCGCGACAGCTGGCTGCCCGAGAAACGCTGGCCGCAGTACAGGCACAAGTGCGCGTCGCGCTTGAACAGCGTCTGGTTGTTCAGCGGCGGCGTGTAGTCGTTGCGCAGGTTCCCGGGGTTGTGCGTATGACCGGTCGTCGCGATGATCGAATTCACCTCGACGATGGTCTGCAGCCCCGAGCGGGCGTTGGTGCCGCCAAACAGGCGGTACAGGCGGATGCCACAGGTGTAGGCAACCTGTTCCGTGTGATAAAGCCGCACCGCGTCCCGGTAGTCGATCCACTCCAGGGGCATTCCCGAGACGTCCGTCCTCAGGATCTCTTGATTGAGGCTGTACGGCACTTGCACGACGCACCGTAAGATACGCGAGGGATATGGACGGAGGCAACGTTACGCGTCGCGCGCGCGCAACTCTGTGCGCTGGTTCAGGCTTTCGGCTGACTCTTAATGACCACCCCTAATGTCCACCCTCCAGGGATTTCACCGCCTGGATCATCTCCACCATCACCTTCTGCGCGTCGCCGTAGACCATGTTGCAGTTGTCGGCGAAGAACAGCTCGTTCTCCACGCCCGAGTACCCTTTGCCCTGGCCGCGCTTGATCACGTAGACCTGCTTCGCCTGGTCGACGTTCAGGATCGGCATGCCGTAAATCGGGCTCGACTTGTTGGTGCGCGCGGCCGGGTTCACGGTGTCGTTCGCGCCGATCACGATCGCAACGTCCGATTCCTTGAACTCGTCGTTGATGTCTTCGAGGTCGTAGATCATGTCGTACGGCACGCCGGCTTCGGCGAGCAGCACGTTCATGTGACCGGGCATGCGGCCCGCGACCGGGTGGATCGCGAACTTCACCTCGACGCCCGAGTCCACCAGCAGCTTCACGAATTCGTAGAGCTTGTGCTGGGCCTGGGCGACCGCCAGGCCGTAGCCCGGAGCGATGATCACCTTCGAGGCGTAACGCATGTTCACGGCCGCGTCGGAGGCGTCCGCGGGCTTCATGCTGCCCTTGATCTCGCCCTGCTGCTCGTCGCCAGTGACGCCGAAGTTGCTGAAGATGACGTTGGCGACGCTGCGATTCATCGCGCGCGCCATCAGCAGCGTCAGCAGCGTGCCGGCCGAGCCGACGACCATGCCGGCGATCATCAGCGCCGGGTTCTGCAGCACGTAGCCTTCGAAGCCGACCGCGAGGCCGGTGAAGGCGTTGTACAGCGAGATCACGACGGGCATGTCGGCGCCGCCGATCGGCATCGTCATCAGCACGCCGAAGATCAGCGCACCGACGAAGAACGCGGCGATCACCCGCGGATCGGCGTGGCCCTGCGCGAAGAACACGATGTAAAAGCCGAGGGCGAGCGTCACCAGGAAGAAGGCGCCGTTCAGCACCTGCTGACCGCGCATGCGCCAGGTCTTGTCGATCTTGCCGTCGAGCTTCGCCCACGCGATCAGCGAGCCCGAGAGCGAGATCGAGCCGATGAGCGCGCCGATGACCGTCACGATCAGCGGCACCAGCGCGTGGTCCGAGGCGCGCAATAGCTCGACAGCAGCGATTGCCGCGGCTGCGCCGCCGCCCATGCCGTTGTACAGCGCGACCATCTGCGGCATCGAAGTGACCGGGACGCGCTTGCCCTGCCACCAGGACAAGCCCGTGCCGAGGCCGAGCGCGATCGCCGCGAGCACCACATTCGTCTGCAGCAACGGTCGCGCGGCGTCATCGACGCCGAAGTAGTAGAGGAAGCTCGCGAGCGTCGCGACCAGCATGCCGACGCCGGCGACCACGATGCCGGAGCGCGCCGTGACCGGCGAGGACATCCGCTTCAGGCCGTAAATGAAGAGGAACGCCGCCGCGAAATAACTGGTGTCGATGATGACTTGCGGATGCAGGTTCATGGGGCGCTCACGCCTTCTTCTTATTGCTGGGCTTGAACATCTCGAGCATGCGCTCGGTGACGACGTAACCGCCGGCGGCGTTCATCGCACCGAGGAACACGCCGGCGGTGCCGATGATCTGCTCGGTCAGCGACGACGCGTTCAGCAGCGCGTACATCGCGCCGACGACGACGATGCCGTGCACGAAGTTCGAGCCGGACATCAGCGGCGTGTGCAGGATCGCCGGCACGCGGCCGATGATCTCGTAGCCGGTGAAGGCCGCGAGCATGAAGATGTACAGGGCCACGAAGCCCGTGAGCGTGGTAGCAAGATCCATGACGATTAACCTTCGACGGCCTTTTTTGCAGCTTCGTTCTTGATCTCGCCGCCGTGCGTCAGCACGGTCTTGGCGAGGACTTCGTCGCTCCAGTCGAGCTTGAGCGCGCCGTCCTTGACGAACAGTTCCAGCAGGTTGAGTTGATTCTTCGCGTACAGCTCGCTGGCGTGCTCGCCGAGCAGGCTGGGAACGTTCAGCGGCGCGACGATCGTCACCTGGCCGACCTGCACGGTCTCGCCGGGCTTGGTCAGCTCGCAGTTGCCGCCGCCTTCAGCGGCGAGGTCGACGATCACGGCGCCCGCCTTCATGCCTTCGACCTGCGCCTTGCTGATGAGCTTCGGCGACGGCCGTCCGGGAATCGCAGCAGTCGTGACGACGATATCGGCCTGCTGAATGTGCTTGGTGATGACGGCTGCGACCTTGTCTTTTTCTTCCTGCGTGAGCTCGCGCGCGTAACCGCCGGCGCCGCGAGCATCGACTCCGGTATCGACGAAGCGTGCGCCGAGCGATTCGGCCTGCTCCTTCGTTTCCGGACGCACGTCGTAGCCTTCGGTCCTCGAACCGAGGCGTCTCGCAGTTGCCAGCGCCTGCAGGCCCGCAACGCCGAGTCCCATCACCAGCGTCATGGCAGGTTTCAGCGAGCCCACGGCAGTCGTCATCATCGGCAGCATGCGCGCGATGCTCGTCGCACCGAGGAGGACCGCGTAGTAGCCGGCGAGCGCCGCCTGGCTCGACAACGCATCCATCGCCTGCGCACGCGTGATGCGCGGAACCAGCTCCATCGCGAACGTCGTGATCTTCCGGTCGCGCGCCAGACGGGTCAGCTCGGCTTCCTTGTGCGCGTACACGAAAGAAATCAGGATCGCGCCTTCCTTCATCGCTCGCACGACCGCCAGATCCGGCGGCTGGACCGACAACACGATGTCCGCGTCGCGCACCATCTCGAGCGGATCAGCGTGCATCTGAACGTTCTTGTACGCCGCGTCCGCCAGCTTGACTGCGACGCCGGCGCCGGACTGCAGATGGATCTGTGCACCGAGCTTGGCCAGCTTGTCCGCGACCGCGGGAACCATCGCGACCCGCCGCTCGTTCGGGCGGGTTTCTTTGAGCACCGCAATCTTGACTGGCATGAACGCTCCGACGAACAAAGGGCGCAATTGTGGATGCCTTGTCCCGACTGGGCAACACGCGCATGCTCCCGGCGATGCAATTTTCTTTCACGCGACAGGTGACGACGGCCTGCGCGTTCGCTTATCCGCTGGTCGCACATCTGGCCGTCGCCCGCAGCAGCGCCAGGCTGACCATCGCCGCGGTCGCGTTGCTGGCGCTGTCGGCGCTACTGCACTCCCTGGTTCAGGGCCGGCTCGCGGCCTGGTTGACCGTCCCGGTGCTGATCGGCGGCTGCTGGTGGCTCGTGCGCAGCTCCATGAACGTGCTGCCGCTGTACTTTCCACCGGTGCTGGTGCCGGCGTTCCTGGCCTGGATCTTCGGGCAGACGCTGTTGCCGGGACGCACGCCGCTGATCGAGCAATTGGTCCAGCTCCTGCACGCGCCCGATGCCGTGCCGGAGGACGCCGCGCTCGTGTATGCACGACGCCTGACCCTGGCGTGGACGGTGCTGTTCATCGGACTGGCCACGACGAACCTGGGGCTGGCAGTGTTCGCCGAGCCCGAGCAGTGGTCGTTGTTCGCGAACCTGATCGCCTACGTGATCGTCGTGGCGTTTTTCGCGGTCGAGTACGCTTACCGGCGCCGCCGCTTCCCGGATCAGCCCTATCGCAACATGCTCGAGTTCCTCCAGCGACTGCTCGCAAACCTGCCTGCTCTGGTCGGACGCGCGCCGCGATGAGCAAAGGCGCCGTCCATCGCGCCACCGTGCGCATCCCCGCGAGCCACCCGGCGTTACCCGGGCACTTTCCGGGGCGGCCGATCGTGCCGGGCGTTGTCCTGCTGCAATGTGTGCTGGACGAGGCCGAGCGCTGGCTCGGACGCGAGCTGTCGGCGCGCGCGTTGCCGCACGCAAAATTCTCTGCACCGCTCCTGCCCGAACAGGATGCCAACCTCGAGCTGCGCCGGACTAAGAACGAGCTGCGCTTCAGCGTGAGCCGCAATGCGCAGGTAGTGGCGCAGGGAGTGTTCGAGCTTGCGGGACCTGCTGCGTGAGGCAGGAGTGGATCGATCGGCCCGAAGGCGGCACGAGGTTCGGGTACAAGCTGATCAGCGGCTTCGCGCTGGCTTTCGGGCGCACGGCGGCACGCGTCGCGCTCTATCCGATCGTTCTGTATTTCCTGCTCCGGCGCGGCCCGGAGCGACGCGCATCGCGCGAGTTCCTGCGGCGGATCGCCGGCCGCGACGTCTCGCTGTGGCAGGTGGCGAAGCACATCCATTGTTTTGCAGCCGTCACGCTCGATCGTGTGTTTTTGCTGTCCGAGCGCTTCAAGCGCTTCGAGGTGCGCACGTTCGGGCTCGATCAACTCCGGCAGGCGTGGGGTCAGGGACGCGGCGTGCTGTTGCTCGGCGCACACCTGGGCAGCTTCGACGCGTTGCGCGTGCTCGCCGACTTCCGCTCGGACCTCAAGGTGCGCGTCGTGATCGATGTCGAGCAGAACCGCAGGCTTTCCGAGGTGCTGAACGCGCTCAATCCGCAACTCGCACGATCGGTGATCAACGCGCGCCAGGAAGGCACGACGACCGCGCTCGCGATCAAGGAAGCGCTCGACGAGAAATCGCTGGTCACGCTGCTCGCAGACCGCGCGCGTCCGGGAAATCAGGTCATGACGGCGGATTTTCTCGGTCGGCCCGCGCCCTTGCCGACTGCGCCGTGGCAGCTCGCGGCGGCGTTGAAGGTACCGGTCGTCCTTTGTTTCGGCCTGTATCGCGGCGGCAATCGCTACGATCTGCATTTCGAAACGTTCACCGACGAGCTGAAGCTCGAGCGCGCGCAGCGCGCTGCCGAGATGCAGCAGACGATCCAGCGCTTCGCCGACCGGATGGCTCACCACGCGCGCAGCGCGCCGTACAATTGGTTCAACTTCTATGACTTCTGGCGTGCCGATGATTCGCAGGATCCTGTTGCTGGTGCCGCTGAGCCTGCTGCCCGCGAGCTCGATCGCGGCAGTCGACGCTGACGCGCTGATCGCCAAGCTCGCGCGGCCCGCGCCGGCCAGCATCGACTTCACCGAGGTGCGCGTGTCGGCACTGCTGCGCGAGCCGCTGGTGGTCTCGGGCGAGCTGGAATTCTCGGGACCGGCCAGTCTCGATCGCCACGTCCGCGAGCCCTACCGCGAGGACACTTCGATCCGCGGCGAATCGGTGCGCGTCGAACGCGAAGGCGAGCAGCCGCGGAGCTTCGCGCTGAAGCGCGCGCCCGAGCTGCGCGGCCTGCTCACGGGCTTCTCGGCGCTGCTGACCGGCGACGTGCCCGGCTTGAAGCGCAGCTTCGACGTGCAGGCACAGGGAACCGACGAATCGTGGACGTTGCAGCTCGTGCCGCTCGACTCGCGGGCGCGCCGCCGACTGCAGAAGATCGAGATCACCGGGCACGAGTCGACTCCGCGCTGCTTCTCGCTGCGCAACGCCGACGGCGGTGCCAGCGTGATGGTGTTGGGAGATGCTGCCGGCGGCGTTTCCAAGAAGCCGACGCTGGAATCGCTGCAGAAACTCTGCGAAGGGCACGGCGCTTGAAGCGCACTCCGTTAGCGCTGCTGCTGTTCGCTGCATGGGTCGTGGCGCTCGCGATCCTTGGCTGGTTCGTGCAGCGTCAACTGGTGATCGGCGCCGACCTGCGCTTGTTCCTGCCGAGCCCGACGACGCCTGAGCAGCGGTTGCTGCTCGAGGAAGTCGGCGAAGGGCCGGCGTCGCGTGTGCTCGCGATCGCGCTGGAAGGCGCACAGCCCGAGCAGCTCGCAGACATCTCGCGCGAGCTGGTCGCAAAGCTGCAAGGCAGCCGCGAGTTCCGTCTCATCACGAACGGCGAGTTCACGCTCGACGCGGTGCCGGACGAGTTGCTGCCGTATCGATTCCTGCTGTCGCCGACGCTCGATCACCAGCGTTTGGATGCGCAGTACTTGCATGCCGAGCTGCTGGCGCGCGCTCGCGATCTGGCGTCGCCCGCCGGAAGCTTTCTCGAGCCCTGGCTGCCGCGCGATCCGACGTTGGAAATGCTGAAGCTGCTGCAACGCTGGCAACCGATGCAGGAGCCGCGGCGCGAGTACGACGTCTGGTTCGATCGCAGTGGCCGTCGCGCGCTGCTCGTAGCCGAAACGCAGGCTCCGGCGTTCGATCCAGATCGACAACGAGCGGCCATGACGGAGCTGCAACGGGCGTTGGCCTCCGCAGCGAGCGGCGCACCCGTGAGCATGACGGTCAGCGGCGCCGGCAAATTTTCGGTGCTGATGGAAGCGCGCACGCGCGGCCAGGCGCAGGCTCTCGGCACTGCAGCGACTGTCGGCATGATCCTGCTGCTGCTGATCGCTTATCGCCGCATCGGCAGCATCGTTCTCAGCATCCTGCCGCTTGCGAGCGCAGGGCTCGTCGGATTGGCCGTCGTCAGCGCGTTGTTCGGCACGGTGCACGGCATCACGCTCGCTTTCGGGTTCACGCTCATCGGAGTCGCGCAGGACTATCCGCTGCATCTGTTGAGTCATCGGCGGCCCGACGAAGAGCCGGTGCAGATCGCGCGGCACTTGTGGCCGACGCTCGCGACCGGCGTGGCAAGCACCTGTATTGCGTACTTCACGTTTTTGTTCTCCGGCGTGATCGGTCTCGCGCAGCTCGCCTGCTTCACGGTTGCCGGACTCGCCGTCGCGGGACTGACGACGCGCTTCGGACTGCCGCCGCTGATGGATCGCGCGGCGCAGGATTTCGGCGCCTCGCGATTTCTCGACGGGCTGTGGAATCGTATCGAGGCGCTGCCGCGGATGCGCTGGATCGCGGTGATCGTCGCCCTGATTGCACTCGCAGCGATCGTGCTGGCGCCGCAGCGGTTCTGGGAGAACGATCTCGCCCGCCTGACGCCTGTGCCGGAGGATCTGCTGATTCAGGATCAGGCATTGCGCGCAGAGCTCGGCACTCCGGACGTGCGTTACCTGCTGGTCGTCGATGCGGCGGACAGCGATGGCGCTTTGAGCCGGCTCGAAGCTCTCGACCCGGGGTTGCAAGCGTTGGTCGCACGGCATGCGATCGGCGGCTACGACCACGCTGCACGCTACGTTCCAAGCGCCGCGACACAGTTCCGCCGCCGGCATCGTCTGCCCAATGACGAAACCCTTCGCGATGACATGCGCGTCGCGCTGGCCGACACACCGTTCCGACCGGATGTTTTCCAGCCGTTCGCGCAGGACATTCAGCGCGCGCGCCGGCTGCCGCCGCTGACGATCGAGAAGATGCGCACCACCAGCCTCGGCGCGAGCATGGACATGCTGATCTCGAAGCGGCAGGAGCGAACGAACGCTTTGGTCACGTTCAGCGGCGTGCAGGATGTCGCGGCGTTGCAAGCCTTTGCAGCGGCTGCCGGCAACAACGTGCGCCTGCTGGACACGAAGGGCGAGTCCGAAGCGCTCGTGGCCGCGCAGCGCGCACGCATGCTTTGGACGCTGGCGGTAGCCTCCCTGCTGCTCATTGGCGTCATCGCGATTGCGCTGCGCTCGAGATCGCGCGTCGTTCGCGTGCTCGCGCCGATGGCACTGACGACGCTGATCGTGCTCGCCGCGCTGCGCGGGAGCGGTGTATCTCTCAACCTGTTCCATCTGATCTCGTTGATTCTCGCCGCCGGCCTGGGGCTCGACTACGCACTGTTCTTCGAGCACGCCTCTGCGGATCGCGCAGAGCAACGTCGCACGCTGCACGCGGTGCTGGTCTGCTCGCTATCGACGCTGATGGTCTTTGCGCTGCTGATGATCTCGGACGTGCCGGTCCTGCGCGCGATCGGCGTCACGGTGACGCTAGGCGTCGTGTTCAACTTCGTGCTGGCATTGCTGCTGACGCGCCCCGCGCCCGACGAAATGAGGAATGTCCCCATTTCTTCGCTGATCCCGCAGCGGGGTGCGATGTGTCTGCTCGAGCGCATCGTCGAGTGGAACGAGCGGCGCGTGGTGTTGGAGACCGATACGCATCGGGCGCCGTCGAACCCGCTGCGCGTCGGCGAGAAGCTGCGCGCAGTTCATCTCTGCGAATACGGCGCGCAAGCGATGGCGGTTCACGGCGCGCTGCGCGCGGGATCACGTGCGGCGGCGGACGGCATGCTGGTGGCGATGCGTTCAGTCACGTTCACGCGCGACTGGATTCACGATCTATCGTCGAGTCTGCGCGTAGAAGCGGAGTGTCAGCAGCACGACGCGTCGAGCCTGCAATACAGCTTCCGCATCACTCATCGTGGCAAGCTGCTGGCGGAAGGTCGGGCTGCGGTGATGCTTGCGCGCAGCAAGCAGTGATCGCTCAACGCGAGCACGACGCTGGCTGGAGTCGAATGCGCGAGCGCCTCGAAGAGAGGCAGACAAGGCGCTAGAGCATTTTCCGCAACGAGAGCTGCCGCTCTGGAACGCGCTGGCGTGATTTCGGCCGCGCTGCCTTGCTCCACGCGCAACGCCAAGGTGCGCTGGGAGTCATTGCGAGGCGGTGCCAGTACCAAAGCAACCCCGAGCAAACCGCGACTCGGCGCAACGGTGCCGAACGGACCTTTCGATTCGACATCGAACGCGACACATACGACCGGCTGACCGTCGCACACCACCTGCGTCGCGGCCTCCAGCACTGCGCTCGCGAAGCTGTATCGATACGCGCTGATCGCGGTGTAAGGCGTGTGACTGGCGGTGCCGATACTCCAGTAACCCGCGGCTGCGTTGTGAACGGAGTTGTGAAACTTCGTCGGCGAGATCAGCGTCGGCGTGGCCGCGAGCGTCGCGCACATGTAGTCGCTGATTCCCAAATCGCCGTACGTCGACGCAAACACGGACTGCACTTGCGCGGGCGAGCGCTCTGCAGCTTCGCATGCGCGCGCCGCAACTTCGAGCGCGAGCGCGACCGTGTCGGGCGCGCGGCGCCGCTCCGTTGGCGCGAGCAGATTCGGCGTTGGTCGCGGCGCCGCAGCTTCCGGCGGGCCCTGCTCGCCACAGATCACTGCACGCGCAATCTCCCATCCAGGCAAGCGCGTGTGCCAGAACGCGATGCCTTCGATCGCAACGTTTGGCAGCGCGCTCATCCTGGATCACCGCGGCCGAACGCCAACACGCAATTGCTGCCGCCGAAGCCGAACGAGAAACTCAGCGCCCGCTGCATACGCCGCTGCTCGTTCTCACGGCGAATCTGCGGACCGCACACGGGATCGAGTTGCTCGGTGTTGAGCGTACCCGGCAACAGGCCGTGCTCCAGAGCAATGAGCGTGATCGCCGCCTCGACGATGCCGGCCGCGCCGAGCGTGTGACCCGTCCAACCTTTGGTCGAGCTCGCGAACGTCTGCGCTGGAAACAGCTCCGCGACCAGGCGCGCCTCGACCTCATCGTTTTTCGAACTGGCCGTACCGTGCAGGTTGATGTACTCGATGCTCGCCGGCATTAGCTGCGCAGTAGCCAGTGCGTCCTGCAGCGCGCGGCGTGCGCCGGTGCCTTCGGGATGTGGCGTCGACATGTGATGCGCATCGCTCGACTCGCCGTACCCGAGCAACCACGCGCCCTCTTCTGCTGCGCGCTCCAGCAATGCGAAGCCTGCGGCCTCGCCGATGTTGATGCCACGGCGTGCAACGTCGAACGGACGGCAACGCTCGCTCGCAATCAGCTCCAGCGAGTTGAAGCCGAACAGCGTGCTGCCGCAAAGCGTATCCACGCCGCCGACCACGGCAGCATCGGCGAGCCCGGCGCGAATCAGGCGCTCGGCCTGGCCGAACACCTTCGCGCTCGACGAACACGCGGTTGCAACCGTCACAGCCATGCCGCGCAGTTCGAGCGCGTGCTGCACGAAATCACCGAGCGAATGCGGCGTGTGCACGATCGGGCGGCGCAAGTCGGCGGGATAGCGTCCATCGGGTTCGAGCCGGCGATAAGCGTCTTCGCTCGCACCGATGCTCGCCGTCGAAGTACCGATCACCACTGCGATGCGCTCGGCGCCATGGCGCTCGCGCGCTGCCGCCACGGCAGCGACGAAATCGTCGGCAACCAGTCCGCGCCACGCGAGCCGATTGTTTCGGCATTCCCACTCCGCCCACCGGGCCGGCAAGGGCTCGTCCTCGAGCCCGGGCACACGACCGATCCAGGTCGCGAGCGGGCTCGGACCGAAGTCGTTGCGAGTGAGGCCGCTGTGGCGCTCGGCAAGCGCTCTCAGCGTTGCGGCACGACCGGTTCCCGCCGCCGTGCACACCGTGTAAGCGGTGACACGCAGCGGCCGGAATTTCAGCGTGGACATGTCAGCCGATGCGATGACGCTCGATGTGCTCGGCGAGCGAGCGCAGCGAGCGGAAGATGCGCTGGTTGTTCTCGTCGTCGGAGCGGAGCTGGAAGCCGTAGCGCTTGGAGATCTCCAGCGCCAGCTCCAGGGCGTCGATGGAATCCAGGCCGAGTCCGGTCTTGAACAGCGCGGCCTCCGGCTCGATGTCCGCAGGCGCGACGCCTTCGAGATTGAGCGCGGTCACGATGAGTTCGGCAAGCTCGCGCTCGCCGGCCGACTGGGATGCTGACATGAAGAACTTTCTTGGCGACGGTGTACGGCGTTGCGGGCCGCAGTGTATCACCCCTGAAATTCCGGGTTCACTAGCGCGGCCAGCAGCGCTGCGCGCGGCAGCTTGCCCAACTCGTTGCGCGGCAAGGCGTCGACGAGCACCAGCGGACGCGGCAGGAATGCCGGGTCGACGCTCGCTGCGAGCAGATCGTGGATCTGAGCCGCAGTGAGACCGGGCGCAACGACCAGCGCAGCGACACGGCGAATCGCCGCGACGGACTCTGTACCCGGCTGCAACACCACTGCATCCTGAACGCCGTCGATTGCGAGCAGGCGCCGCGTAAGATCCGCCAGCGACGCGCGCTTACCCGCCACCTCGATCAGATCCGCGTTGCGGCCCTGTACGTGAAATTCTTGCGAGCCGTGCAGCTCGAGGTGATCCTGGAGCAGGATCGGTTGACGGTTCCACGGCGCCGCCACCAGCGTGCCCTCGGCCGTCGCTTCGAGCTGCACGCCCTCGTGCAACTTCCACAGCTCGTCCTGCGCCGTGCAACGGTGCGCGAATGCGCAGGTTTCCGTCGAGCCGAAAATCTCCAGCAGGCGCCCGCGCAGCTTGCCCTCGACCGCCTGCGCCAACTCCCGATCGAGCGGCGCCGTGGCCGAGACGATCAACGCAACTTGCGGCAACTGTTGCGTCGATTCGACCAGCGCGCGCAGGTGGACCGGGGTGCTGACGAGCACACGTGGTGTCGGCAACTCGGCGAGCGCTCGCGCGATGTCCGCAGGAAACAACGGTCGCGCGGCATGCACGGCCATGCCGGCGATCAATGGCAACAGCACGCTGAACTCCATTCCGTACGTGTGCTGCGGGGGAACGGTCGCAAGAATCCACACTGCTGCGTCATCCGCGATTCCAAGCGTCGTGCGAATCGCTCGCGCATTGCAGGCACTGCTGCCGTTCACACTGCGCCAGTCCTTGGGGAAGCTCTGCGGCTGTCCGGTGCTGCCTGAGGTGAAGCCGATGGTCGCGAGCTGTTCGGCGGGGATTTCCAGGTCGATCGATGCCGAAGCCTGCGGCGCCGACATCGCGGCATCGACCACCGTGTCCTCCCAGCGATAACTGAGGGGATGCGAGGCTTCGATCTCCCTGATGACTTGCTCGGCGCGAGTCGGCGGCAGCACCGCTGCGTGCCCGACGCTCAGCGCAGCGGCATGGGCCACCAGGAATCGATAGCGATCTTCGCAGAGGTTGATCATCGCGGAGCGAGCGGGCAGCGTGGCGGCAACGGCAGCGACGTCGCATGCGAACTCGCCGAGCAGGATCTCCCGGCCCTCGCGCCACGCAATCGGCCGCGCGGCCTGCGCCGGCGCGAACAGCGGCAGTCGGGTCAACACAGGCCGCCGTTGACTGCGATGACCTGTCGGGTGACGTAAGAAGCGTCGGGGGAAAGCAGGAAGGCGACGACCGCCGCCACTTCTTCGGGCGTTCCCGCGCGTTGCGCCGGAATCGCGTCACGGATGTCCTCTGCGGGCACCTGCTCGTCGATCATGTCGGTCGCGATCAGGCCGGGCGCGACGCAGTTCACCGTGATCCGGCGCTTCGCGAGCTCCACTGCGAGTGCCTTGGTCGCGCCGATGATGCCGGCCTTCGCGGCGCTGTAGTTCACCTGGCCGCGATTGCCCATCATGCCGGACACCGAGGAGATCGTGACGATGCGGCCGGGCGCGTGCCGTCGCACCATCGGCATCACACACGGCTGCAGCACGTTGTAGAACGCATCGAGATTGGTGCGGACCACGCCGTCCCACTGCTCGTCCGTCATTGCGGGAAACGCGGTATCAGCGTATGTGCCCGCGTTGCACACGACGCCGTAGTACGCGCCGTGAGTCTCGATGTCGCGCGCGAGCGCTTCGCGGCATGCGACGCGATCGGCAACGTCGAACTGCAACACGCGCGCCTTGCGGCCCATTCCCTCGATGGCCCGCCCGACGGCGTCACCTTCGTCGCGATGCGAATGGCAGTGGACTGCGACGTCGAAGCCATCGGCCGCCGCGCGCAGCGCGATCGCGCGGCCGATGCCGCGGCTGGAACCTGTGACCAGAACCGTATCAGCCATTGCGCCTCACGCCGCGCACAGTCTGGCGACCATGTCGAGCCGCCGCTCGGGCTCGGCGACGAACGGATTCGTTTCGTCCCACGCGTAGCCGGCGAGGATCGAGGAGATCATGCGGCGGATCTCCGGCGGCTGCGTCTTCGAGAACATGATGTCCTGGAAGCGCCCGTCGTACCACGCGCGCACGTAGGCGCGAAACGTGTCCACGCCTTTGCGCAGCGGCTGTTCGAACTGCGACCGCCAGTCGACGGTTGCGCCGCGCAACTGCCGGTCGAGCACTTCCGCCGCCATGCTCGCGGAGCGCATCGCAATCGTGATGCCGGAGGAAAACACCGGATCGAGAAACTCGGCGGCGTTGCCGAGCAGCGCGAATCCCGGGCCGTACATCGATTTGACGTTCGCGGCATAGCCGGAGGCGCCGCGCGCCGGCGTATCCCACTCGGCATTTGCCAGGACGCGCGCGAGGAACGGCTCTTCGGCAATCATTGCCTGCAGGCGCGCGTCCAGGTCGCTCGGATATCTGTCGAAAAACTCGCTCTGCGCGGCGCAGCCGAGCGAGCAGCGGGTAGCCGACAACGGGATCAGCCAGTACCACACGTCGCGGTGGTGCGGATGGACGACGACCTGGATCTTGTTGCGATCGAACGAGCCGGCCGGCGCGCGATCCGCGACGTGCGTGAACACAGCATTGCGCACGGGAAAAGCCGAAGGCGTCTCCAGCTGCAAGAGCTTCGGCAGCGTGCGGCCGAAGCCGCTCGCATCGAGAACGAAGCGCGCTTCGACGTCGTATTCGCGGGTTCCGTCCTGGGCGCGCACGCGTGGCCGCGGCTGTTGGGTGTCGACGGAGGTGACGCGGACTTGATAGCGGAGCTCGGCGCCCTGCTTCGCAGCTTCGTCGGCCAGCAGCTGGTCGAACGCGGCGCGCGGCACGTTGAAAGTCGACGCGCGCCCCGGTGTGAACTGGTCGGAAAAATCGAATTCGCCGTAGTCGCTGCCACGCACGAACCCCGCGCCGTTCTTGTACTGAAAGCCGTAGGCTTCCACCGCGTCCAGCATGCCGGCCTCGGCGACGAAATCCAGGCAATGCGCCAACAGGCTCTCGCCGACCGAGAAGCGCGGGAACTGCTGCGCTTCGAGCACCAGCACGTCCCAACCGCGACGCTCGAGCAGCGCCGCAGCGATCGAGCCCGACGGTCCGGCCCCGATCACGACGATATCGCGTTGTTCAGGCATTCACGTTGCGCTTCGCTTCTTCGTGCCGCGCTTCGCCGGTGCGCAGCGACTTCTTCCACAGCAGCACCGGCAGACGCACCAGCATTTCCGCGAACAGCCGCAGATGCAGGCCGACGACGTGCACGTTGTCGAAGAACACGCGGTAGTGCGAAACGCCGTCGTGCGGATACGAGACGCGCGTCGGCAGCCAGCGCATCGGCACGTCGCGCCAGTGCAGCCGCACGAGGATCTCGATATCGAAGTCCATCCGCTGCCCGACTCGTTGCCGGTCGAGCAGCGCGAGCGTCGGCTCCAGCGGATACACGCGGAAGCCGCACATCGAGTCGACGATGTCGAACGACAGCGTTTCGAGCCAGACCGACGCGTGACTGAGATGACGCCCGTAGCGGCGCGAGATCGGCATGCTCGTGTCGAACACCGGAGCGCCGCAGATCAGGCTGTTGCCGTAATTGCGCGCTTCTTCGACGAAGCGGCGGATGTCGCTGAGCGTGTGCTGACCGTCGGCATCGACCTGCACAGCGTGAGTAAAGCCGCGCTGCCGGGCAGCGCGCAGTCCGGTACAGACGGCCGCGCCTTTACCGCGATTGAAGTCGTGCCGGAGCAACGTGACGTCCGCCAGCTTGGCCAGACGCTGCAGCTCGTGAGCGCAGGAGGGAGCGGAGCCGTCGTCGACCAGTATCACGGGCAGGCCGTGCACACGCACGCTGTCCACCACCGACGCGATGGCGTTCTCGTGATTGAAAACGGGAATGACGACGCACGCGGCGAACACGCTATCGACCATGCTTTTGATTTGAGCCACGCGCCATCGACTGGCACGCAGTTTAGTTGGCGCGGTCGACAGCGTACAGCCGAATAAAAGTTACAGTGCCGCGTGGAGCGGTCGTTCAGTTTGGGTGCTGACGCATGCGCTCCCGCAGACGCTGTTTCTCTTCCGGCGTCAACTCCTTGAAACGCTTGCGAAGCGCCTGGCGCTGCTCGGGCGTGAGGTCGCGGAAGCGCCGGTAGTTGTCGCGGATGCGGGCCTGCTCGTCCTCGGGCAGGTCGTTGAATTGCTGGAAGCGGCGGCGGATTTCCCGACGCTGCTCGGGATTCATCTGCTGCCAGCGGCGGAAGCCTTCCTTCACCTCGGCACGTTGCTCCGGCGGCAGCTCGAGCCAGCGCTGCGAGCTGCGTGCCAGCCGTCTCTGGCGCTCGGGCGGCATCTGGCCCCAGCGCGGTTCGAAGTCGGAAAGGAGCTTGCGCTGATCGTCGGACAACTGCGCCCACGGCACGCCGGCGGCGGGGGCGGCCCCGCTCGGAATCGAAGTGGTCGCCGGCTCTTCGGCACGCGCAGTCTGTGCGACTGCGAGTCCCAGCCAGAGCGACAGGAGCACCGCCAGGAATCTCATTGCTCGTCCAGCCAGGCGTAGAACTCCACGTCCTGCTCCTGCAGCAGGGCGAGATCCTCGGAGTCCGCGACGATTTCCAGGTCTTCGAGCGCTGCCGGGCCGGGCTGTGACGGATGGCCCGACCACATGACGACGCCGACGGCGATCACCGCGGCCAGCGCAAATCCGCCGGCGGGCGC
>DATENH010000003.1:0-8511 GCA_035275145.1 Steroidobacteraceae bacterium
GCAGGCGCGGGAAATCCTGGGCCGCGCGCCCGGCGTAGTGGTGATCGACGAGCGCAAGCCGGGGGGCTATCCCACGGCCGTTACGGAGGGGGCGGGCACCGACCCGGTGTACGTGGGTCGCATCCGCGAGGACATCTCGCACGAGCGGGGTCTGAATCTGTGGATTGTGTCCGATAACGTTCGCAAGGGAGCTGCTTTAAATAGCGTCCAAATCGCCGAGATTTTGGTGAAAGACTACCTGTAGGCTATATTTGCGCGCGCAAAGTCAAGAAGCACATGAGCTTTTGATCGCTCGCGCCTGCCCTAAAGCACTGATTAATCAAAGGCCACTACGGCCGAAAGGGCTTGGGAATGCATCGGGACGACGAGACCCGGGAGAGCTGATGAGAAGACACTTGCAGCGCCTGCTGTTGTTGGGCGCACTGCTGTCCCCCGTGACGCTGTACGCGCTGGGCCTGGGTGAGATCCGTCTCCACTCCGCCTTGAACCAGCCGTTCGACGCCGAGATCGAGCTGATTTCACCCACTGCCGACGAGCTGGCGGGCCTGAAAGTCGGCTTGGCCAGCCCTGACCTCTATTCGCGTTACGGTATCGACCGCCCGATCTACCTGTCGACGTTCGCGTTCAGCGTCCAGCGCAGCCGCGATGGCCGCGCCAGTATCAAAGTCACCTCGAACCGCTCGGTGACCGAGCCGTTCGTCACGATCCTCGTCGAAGCGAGCTGGGCGCGGGGCCGCCTCCTGCGCGAGTACACCGTACTGCTCGACCCGCCCGTGTTCATGCCGTCGCAGCCCGAGGCTCCGGCACCGGTCACGACGCCGCAGGCCGGCACGCAGCAAGGCCGCATCGAGCGGCCGGTCGCGCAGCAGCCGCAACCTGAACCGCGGCAGCAGCCGACTCCGCTGCCGACTCCTGTGGAGCGGACCCAGGAGCCCGTCACCTCTGCCTCCGCCGGCGAGCCGCTCACTGGCGAATACAACGTCGCGCGCAATGACACGCTCTGGCGCATCGCCAGCCGCGTGACACCCGGCGGCTCGCGCCGCGAGATCAACCGCACGATGATCGCGCTGTTCCGCGCGAACCCGGCCGCGTTCAACGGCAACATCAATCGTCTGCGCTCCGGCAGCGTGCTGCGCATTCCGGAGCTGACGGACATCGAAGCGATTTCGACTGGCGAAGCGAGTGCCGAAGTCGCACGCCAGGCAGCCGAATGGAGTGGCGCTCAGCCCACGCAGACCGCGCAAGAAGAAGCGAACCGGCTGCGGCTGGTCACGCCCGAAGAGACGCCGGCCGCCCCGTCGTCGGCAACGCCCGCACCCGAACAGGTCGCGAAGGCGCCGAGCACCACTCCGACGACTACCGGCCCGGCACCTCAGGACAATCGTGTAGCCCTCCCGAGTCCGGGGCTGGCCGCGACTCAGCAGAGTGCCGCCCAGACGCCGGTCGAGGCCGCACCGCAACCGGAAGCGGCGCCTCAGGAGCCGGCCGCTCAACAGACGACCGAGCCCGCTGCCGAGACGCCCCCGGCCGAGGAGGCCGCGGCGCCGAAGCCGGTCGCACGGCCGCCGGTGCAGCAGGCGCCCGCCGAGCCCACGCCCTCGCTCCTCGATCGCCTCAATCAGTACTGGTGGGTTCTGGTGGTCGGTGGCGTTCTGGTGGTCATCGGACTGGCAGTCGCGTTCATTCGTCGACGCCGCGAGGAAGCCTCCGTCGCCAGCGACGCGATGGCGGGTCTGGACTTCGAGCCGCGTTCGACGCGCGCCGCGCCGCAGCTGTCGCCGGTCACGAAGGCTCGCGATCGCGACTCGTTCCTGGTCGAAGATTCGGACGAAGACGCTACGTTGGGCGGAATGGAGGAGCCGGCGTCCCCGCCGACCGCGCGCCGCGCCGAATCGACGCCTCCGCCGGCCAAGCCGCTCGCTGCCGCACCGGCCGCCGCAGCCGGCGCCGCCGTCGGCTCGCGTCTCGACGAGACGATGAGCAGCGAAACGCAGGTGCGTTTCGATCAGCAGGACGCGCTGGCAGAAGCCGACTTCCACATGGCTTATGGTCTGTACGACCAGGCCGCCGATCTCGTGAAGATCGCCATCCAGCGCGAGCCCGCGCGCCGCGATCTGAAGCTGAAGCTGCTCGAGATCTACTTCGTCTGGGGCAACAAGGATCTGTTCCTGGAGACAGCCCGCGAGCTGCACGGCAGCCGCGCCCAGGCCGCGCCGGGCGAGTGGGACAAAGTCCTCATCATGGGCAAGCAGATCGCCCCGGACGACGCCATGTTCAAGGGCGAAGCCGGTGCGGCGCACGTCGACCTCGTGGACGTGAACCTGGAAGGCGGCGAGAACCGCGTCGACGTCGACCTGTTCGCCGAGCCCGACGACAAGCCGGCCGGGCTCGATCTCGAGTTCACCAGCGGCGAGCGCAAGGCACCCGCTTCATCGGGCGCTGCCTCCGACCTGGACTTCCTGCTCGACGAGCCGAAGCGCGGTTCGGACGAAGAGCCGACGCGCGAGTTCGACCCACTGTCGCGCACGCAGGAAACGCCGACCATCGAGACGCCGCAGATCGACCGCGGCGCGCAGACGATGCGCGAGCGCACGATCCGCGAGAAGGTGCCGAAGGCGGAGCAGACTGCCGAGCTGTCGCTGGACGATCTGGGCCTGGATGTCGATGCACTCGAAGCCTCCGGCTCGCTCGAAGACACCACGTCGCTGGAGAAGGACCCGACCGCGGAAAGCCCGGGAGCGCTGCGCGACGACGAGATGACTCAGCTTGCGCCGGGCCTCGGCAATTTCGATCGCACGATGAAGGCGCCGCGCGACAAGTTCGACATCGAGACGACCGGCACGATCTACATCGATCAGGTCGATCTCGCCGGCGGCGACACCGTCGAGCAGCCGCGGGTCGCGGAAACGGATTCCACCGCGGAGATGAAGCGTCCTTCGTCGAAGAATCTGGACGTGGACCTGGATCACCTGTCCGGCTCGGGCAGCGGACCGGAGACGGTGCGCCAGACTCGCGCCGGCGATCGCGACGCCGACGACTTCTCGAGCGACGTGTTCGCCGACCGCACTTCCGAAGTGCCGCGCGTCGACCTGGACGTGGGCGAGGCGCTGTCGGATGACGGCGATACGGCTCATCGCCGCACCCTCGCGGGTGGCGATGTCGGCCTGTCCGAGCTCGAGCCGGTGACGATGAGCGAAGTCGGCACGAAGCTCGACCTGGCACGCGCCTACATGGACATGGGCGATCCGGACGGTGCCCGCAGCATCCTCGAAGAGGTGCTGTCCGAAGGCAACGCCAGCCAGAAGCAGGAAGCGCAGCGCCTGATGGAGTCGATCAGATAACCCGAATCGCCCTCGGCCTGGAGTACGACGGCAGCGTCTTCAGCGGCTGGCAGTCGCAGGCGCATGCGTTGGGAGTCCAATCGGTCGTCGAAGCGGCGCTGACCAGCGTCGCGGATCACTCTGTCGAAGTCACGGCGGCCGGCCGGACCGATGCCGGCGTACACGCCAGCATGCAGGTCGTCCACTTCGACACACAGGCCGCGCGGACTGAGCGCGGCTGGGTGTTGGGTGCGACCACGAATCTGCCGGCGCAGGTCAGCGCGCTCTGGGCGCGCGAGGTTCCGGAAGCCTTCCACGCCCGTTACAGCGCGATCGCACGGACCTATCGCTACGTCATCCTGAACCGCATCCCGCGCCCGGCGCTTGCAGCCGATCGCGTGTGCTGGGTTCGCGACCCGCTCGACGCAGATCGAATGCGCACGGCCGCCGCGCACCTTCTCGGTGAGCACGATTTCACGTCGTTTCGCGCCGCCGAGTGTCAGGCACGCACGCCGATGCGCCAGCTGCACGAGATCGCCGTCGTGCGGACCGGCGAGCACATCACGCTGACCGTGCGTGCCAATGCCTTTCTGCACCACATGGTGCGCAATATTGCCGGCGTGCTGATCGCGATCGGTTCCGGCGAGCGCCCGACCGACTGGGCCGCCGAAGTGCTCGCTGCACGCGATCGCACCAAGGGCGGCGTCACGGCACCGCCCGGCGGACTGTATCTGGCCGGCATTCGCTACACACCCAGCCTGGGCTTGCCAAGCGAGCCGCCTGACCCCACGATGCTTCCATGACCTGGTTCGAAAAAATCATGCCTTCGCGGATCAAGACCGAACGCCGCACGCGCTCGGTGCCGGAAGGCTTGTGGATGAAATGCGCGGCTTGCGACGCGGTGCTGTACCGCGCCGAGCTGGAGCGCAACCTGCACGTCTGCCCGAAGTGCGGCAATCACATGCGCATCGGCGCGCGCGAGCGGCTCGAATACTTTCTCGACCCGGAAACGGCCGAAGAGCTCGGCGAGGCGATCGAGCCCGAGGATCCGCTGAAGTTCCGCGACACCAAGAAGTATCGCGACCGCGTGCTGCAGGCTCAGAAGAGCACGCAGGAGAAGGATGCTCTGGTCGTGATGGCCGGCACGCTGCATGGCTTGCCGATCGTGGCCGGCGCGTTCGAGTTCGCGTTCCTCGGCGGTTCGATGGGCTCCGTGGTCGGCGAGCGCTTCGTGCGCGGCGCCGAGCATTGCCTGGAGCATCGCAAGCCGCTCGTGTGCTTCTCCGCCAGCGGCGGCGCGCGCATGCAGGAAGCGCTGCTGTCGCTGATGCAGATGGCGAAGACGAGCTCCGCGCTCGCGCGGTTGAGCTCCGCCCGGCTGCCGTATATTTCCGTGCTGACCGACCCGACCACCGGCGGCGTGTCTGCCAGCCTCGCGATGCTCGGCGATGTGAACATCGGCGAGCCGAAGGCGCTGATCGGCTTCACCGGCGCCCGCATCATTCAGCAGACCGTGCGCGAGACGCTGCCGGAAGGCTTCCAGCGCGCGGAGTTCCTGCTCGACCACGGCGCGCTGGACATGATCGTCGACCGCCGCGACATGCGCGACCGCATCGCGGGCCTGCTGACGATGTTCATGCACAAGCCGGCCGTTCCGGCCGCCTGAGCTCGATGTCAGGCCCCCGCGAGCGGGCTCCGCGGTTCCACCGTCTCGCCGACTGGCTCGCGTGGCAGGAAACCCTGCATCCGAACGCGATCGATCTCGGGCTCGATCGTCTGCAGCGCACGCTCGATCGATTGGGTTGGCGACGTCCCGCGTGTCCGGTCATCACCGTCGCCGGCACCAATGGCAAGGGCTCCTGTGTCGCGCTCACGGCGCGCATCCTCCGCGAGGCCGGCTATCGCGTCGGTACCTTCACTTCGCCGCATCTGATTCGCTACAACGAGCGCATCGTCGTCGACGGCGTCGAGGTCGCTGACGAGGCATTGATAACAGCGTTCGAGCGCATCGACGCGGCTCGCGGCCCGGACACGCTGACGTTCTTCGAGTTCAACGCCGCAGCCGCCTTGCTGGTGTTCGCCGAGGCTGACCTCGATGTCGTCGTGCTCGAGGTCGGCATGGGCGGACGGCTCGACGCAGTGAACGTCGTCGACGCCGACGTCGCACTGGTCACGTCGATCGACCTCGATCACTGCGACTGGCTGGGCCGCGACCGCGAGACCATCGGCCGCGAGAAGGCGGGCATCTTTCGCGCGGGATGTCCGGCGATCTTCGGCGCCCGCGACATGCCGGCGTCGATTCGCGAGTCCGCACGAACGATCGGCGCAGACCTGCAGCATCTCGGCCACGACTTCGACTGGGTGCGCAGCGGCGCGCGGTGGAATTGGCGCGGACGCGCCGGCGAGCACCGCAATCTGCCTCCGCCGGCACTGCACGGCGAGATTCAATACGACAACGCATCGACAGTGCTCGCAACGCTCGAAGCGCTGGCAGCGCGCTTGCGCGTCCCGCGACAGGCCATCGAGCGCGGCCTGCAGACAGTCGTGCTGCCGGGCCGGTTCCAGGTCGTGCGACAGAGCACACCGCTGCCCATCGAGTGGATTCTCGACGTCGCTCATAACCCGGCAGCAGCGCGCACCCTCGCGGCACAGCTCGCTGCACGCGAAACGGCCGGTCGCACCATCGCCGTCTGCGGTGTGCTCGGCGACAAAGACGTCGAGGGCATCGTCGGCGAGCTCAGAAACTCGTTCGACACCTGGATCATCGTCGGATTGCAAGGCGCTCGCGCGCTCGCACCGGACGTGCTTGCGACCCGCGTGCGGAATCTCGGCACGAATGTGGAGGCGGTTGCGACGGATGTTGCCGCCGGGTGCCAGGTGGCTGAAGCGCTGGCTCGGGCGGGCGACCGCATCGTCGTGTTCGGCTCTTTCCTGACGGTCGGTCCGGCGATGAGCCGGCTCGTGGGTCAGGCTGCAGCCTGACGCCTTATACTTCGCGTCCGTGGAGCGCAAAGTAAAAGAACGACTGGTGGGCGCGGCCGTGCTGATGGCCGCCGCGATCATCCTGATCCCGGAGATGCTGTCGGGGCCGGATCGCGGCCCGCATGCAGAGCAGTCCGCACAGTCGCGCAGCGACGCGCCGATCAAGACCTACACGATCGATCTCAGCCAGTCGCCGAGCGCGCAGCCCACGCCGGCTGTCGTCGAGAATCGCGTACCGCCGCCGGAAGACCTGCCCGCCGCCAAGCTGCCGAACCCGTCGCAGCCCGGGCCACAACCCGGGGCGTCCGATCAGGCAAAGCCTGAGGTCTCGCAGCAGTCCGTCGCCGCAACGCCGCCCGTCGTCGAACCGCCGACTCCAGTGCCGGCGCCCCCCGCGGCGCGTCCACTTGCTTCCGATGCAGGAGTCCCCACGTCGGGACGGTGGGCGGTGCAGATCGGTAGCTACGCGAAAGAAGCGACGGCAGAGCGAATCGCCAAGCAACTGCGCGACCAGGGGCAGAGCGCGTTCGTGATGCCGGTGAAGTCGGGCGGTGCGACGTTGTATCGCGTGCGGCTCGGGCCGATGAAAGATCGCGCGAGCGCCGAAGCGGCGCTCCGCACTGTCAAGTCGCCGGGCGCCACGATCGTCGCGCATCCGTGAGCCATCCGTGACGACCCGAATTGGTCAGGGTGTGAGGGGCGCTGTTAGAATCCGCGCGCCCAAAGTCCCGGCTGCCGTCATCATGGTGTCGCCCGCTCTATGAATGCTGCTGACTACCTGATTGTCGGCGTGCTGCTCGCGTCGATGCTCCTGGGTATGCTCCGTGGCTTCGTCCGCGAAGCGGTCGGGTTGCTCGCCTGGCTCGGCGGCTTGTGGCTCGCCTGGCGCTATGCGCCGGAGCTCGAGCCGTACCTCGGCGGCATGGTCGGCAAGCCGCCGGTGAGTTTGTGGACCGCGCGCGTGCTGATCCTGCTCGGCGTGCTCGTGGTCGGTTGGCTGATCTCGGGCATTCTCGGTTATTTTCTGCGTCACTCGGCGCTCAGCATCCTGGTCGACCGGATTCTCGGACTGGTCTTCGGCACGGTGCGCGGCGCAGTCGTCATCGCAGTGTTCGTGATGCTCGGGGAATTCGTGGAGCTCAACAAGGTCGAATGGTGGCGGCGCTCGCACCTGCTGCCTTACGCCAGCGAGCTCGCCGGCTGGATCCAGAACTTCGCGGAAACGGGCATGAAAACCGTCGTCGACGTGCAAACGACGCGGTCGGGAGCTTGAGAGCATGTGCGGAATCGTCGGCATCGTCGGGCAGTCGCCGGTCAACCAGCAGATCTATGACGCGCTGACCGTGCTGCAGCACCGTGGCCAGGACGCCGCGGGCATCATGACTTGCGACGAGGGCGAGCTGTTCATGCGCAAGCAGAACGGCCTGGTGCGCGACGTTTTCCAGCAGCGCCACATGCTGCGGCTGAAGGGCAACATCGGCATCGGCCACGTCCGCTATCCCACCGCAGGCTGCGACAGTTCCTCCGAAGCGCAGCCGTTCTTCGTCAATTCGCCGTACGGCATCTGCCTCGGGCACAACGGCAATCTCACCAACGCCGCCGAGCTCGCGGAGGTGCTGATCCGCGAAGACCTGCGCCACCTCAACACCAGCTCCGATTCGGAAGTGCTGCTCAACGTCCTGGCGAGCGAGCTGTCGCGCGCCGGTACGCCGCGCGCTTCTGCGGCGGACATCTTCGCCGCTGTCACTTCGGTCTACCGTCGCGTCCGCGGCGGCTTCGCTGTGGTGTCGATGATCGTCGGTCACGGGCTGCTCGGCTTCCGCGATCCGCATGGCATTCGGCCGCTCGTGATCGGCCGGCGCGAGACGCCGCAGGGCAACGAGTACATATTGGCCTCGGAGAGCGTGGCGCTCGATCAGCTCGGCTTCGAGCTGATGCGCGACATCGGCCCGGGCGAGGCGGTGTTCATCGACGAGCACGGCCGGTTCTACTCGCACCAGTGCGTGCCGGTTACGCGCCACACGCCGTGCATTTTCGAGTACGTCTATTTCGCGCGGCCCGATTCGACCATCGACAACATCTCGGTGCACAAGGCGCGGCTGCGCATGGGCGACCTGCTCGCGGAGAAGATCCGCCGCATCTGGCCCGACCACGACATCGACGTCGTGATCCCGATTCCCGATACCAGCCGCACTGCCGCCGTGCAGGT
>DATENH010000004.1:0-17424 GCA_035275145.1 Steroidobacteraceae bacterium
CATCGCGCAGCCCGCGTAGGGCGCGAGGTACTGCATCGAGGCGGGCGTCGAGGCGGAGGCGGCCACGATGATGGTGTGCTTCATCGCGTCGTGCTCTTCGAGCTTGCGCACGACGTTGGCGATCGAGCTCTGCTTCTGGCCGACCGCGACGTAGATGCACTTGATGCCGCTGTTCTTCTGATTGATGATCGTGTCGATCGCCATCGCGGTCTTGCCGGTCTGGCGGTCGCCGATGATCAGCTCGCGCTGGCCGCGGCCGATCGGCACCATCGAGTCGACGGCTTTGTAGCCGGTCTGCACCGGCTGGCTGACGGACTTGCGGAACACCACGCCGGGCGCGACGCGCTCGATCGGCGCATTGTGGTCGGCCTTGATCGGGCCCTTGCCGTCGATCGGCTTGCCGAGCGAGTCGACGACGCGGCCGAGCAGGCCTTCGCCGACCGGCACTTCGAGAATGCGGCCGGTGGTCTTGACCGTGTCGCCTTCCTTGATGTGCTTGTACTCGCCGAGCACGACGGCGCCGACCGAGTCCTGCTCCAGGTTCAGCGCCAGGCCGAAGCTGCCCCCCGGGAATTCCAGCATCTCGCCGTACTTCGCGTCGGCGAGGCCGTGGACGCGCACGATGCCGTCGGTCACGGTCACGACCGTGCCGATGTTGCGCTCCTCGGAGGCGCTCGCGAATTTCTCGATGCGCGCCTTGATCAGATCGCTGATTTCCGATGCCTTGATCGCCATTGCAGCTTCCTCAAAACTCTCAGTGCATTATTTGGGTGGCGAGCCGCTCGAGGCGCGCCTTGAGCGAGCCGTCGATCACGAAATCGCCCGCGCGCACGACCGCGCCGCCGATCAGACTCGCGTCGACCTCGCAGTGCAGCCGCACTTCACGCTTCAATCGCTTCTTCAGTGCTGCAGCCAGCCGCGTGCGCTGCGCTTCGTCGAGCTGCACGGCCGAGGTGATGTGCACGTCGGCAATGTTCTCGGCGTCGGCACGCAGTTCCTCGTAGAGCGCCGCCACCTCGGGAAGCACGGCGAGCCGGCGGTTCTGCGCCAGCGTATTGAGGAAGTTGCGGCCGTGCTCGTCGGCGCGGCTCGCTTCCGCGACCAGCTCGACCAGATCGGCCGGCTGCACGCGCGGGCTCGACAGCAACTTGACTACGCGCTCGTCGGCAACGGTGGCCGCTGCCGCCGCGAGCATCTCCGACCAGCGCGCGAAATCCTTGTTGTCGCGCGCCGCCTCGAAGGCAGCCCTGGCGTACGGTCTTGCTAGCGTGACTTTCTCAGCCATGTCGTCGCGCCTTAGCCCCGCTCGATCTCGAGCGCGAGCTTGTCGAGCAGGTCGGCGTGCGCCTTGGCGTCGATCTCGCGGCCGAGGAGCTTGCCGGCACCGGCCACTGCGATCAGCGCGACTTCGCGCCGCAACTGTTCGCGTGCCCGGTTCGATTCGAGCGTCACTTCGCTGCGCGCATCGGCCAGGAGCCGCTGACCTTCCGAGATCGCCGTGCCACGCGCCTCTTCGACCAGCTCGTTCGAGCGGCGGTTGGCCTGCTCGACGATCTTGTTCGCCTGCACGCGCGCATCCTTGATGATGTCGCTCGCGCTCGCCTTCGCTTCCGCGAGGCTCTTCTCGGCCTTTTCCGCCGAGATCAGCCCGTCGGCGATCTTGCGCTGGCGCGCTTCGATGGCCGCGATCAGCGGCGGCCAGATGAACTTCATCGTCACCCAGCCGAGCACCACGAACACGATCGTCTGGATGAACAGTGTTGCGTTGAGATTCATGGAACGATCAGCCTCGTTCGCGGACCGCGCGGGATTACTTGACGAACGGGTTGGCGGTCGCGAACCACAGCGCGATGCCGACGCCGATGATGAACGACGCGTCGATCAGGCCGAGCAGCAGGAAGACCTTGGTCTGCAGCGTGTTCATCAGCTCCGGCTGGCGGGCCGAGGCTTCGATGTACTTGCCCGACATGAGACCCACGCCGATGCAGGCGCCGAGCGCGCCGATACCGATGATCAAACCGCAAGCAAGAGCGACAAAGCCGACGTCCGTCATGAGAGTTCTCCGAGGATGAAACTGAGATTGAAGCCGAGAGTGTCAGTGGTGCGCATGAGCCTGGCCGATGTAAGCGAGCACCAGCATCATGAAAATGAATGCCTGCAGCAGCACGATCAGGATGTGAAAGATCGCCCAGGCCGTGCCGGTGATCAGGTGCAGCCCGATGCCGACGACGGTCATGCTGCCGCCCAGGCCCGCGATCAGGAAGAAGATCAGCTCGCCCGCGTACATGTTGCCGAACAGTCGCATGCCATGCGAGAAGGTGCGGCCGACGTACTCGATCAGGTTGAACAGCAGATTGGCGAGCGCGAGGAGCAGCGCCCCAATCCAGGTGAGCGGGTTCAGCGTCATCTTCGCACTGCCGAACGGCGCGGCGATCAGCTCGTGCAGGAAACCGCCGAGCCCCTTGATCTTGATGCTGTAGTAGAAAGCCAGCAGCAGTGTGCCGAGTGCCAGCCCGAAGGTCAGGTTCAGATCGGCCGTCGGCAGCGGTCGCAGGTAGGGGACGCCGAGCTTCTTGGCCGCCGTCGGGAACCAGTCGACCGGCAGGAGGTCGACGGCGTTCATCACCGCCACCCAGACGAATACCGTCAGCGCCAACGGTGCGATGTATTTGAGCGAGCCGTGGACCATCGCCTTGGCCTGCTCTTCCACCATCTCCACCAGCATTTCCACGGCCGTCTGGAATTTGCCGGGAACGCCGGCAGTGGCGCGCGACGCAGCCATGCGCAGGAGCAGCAGGACGATGGCCGCGAGCAGCAGCGAGAAGAACAGCGTGTCCCAGTGGACGATGCTCGGGTCGAAGATGGAATGCTGTTCCTTGCTCGACAGATGATGCAGATGGTGAGCGATGTAGCCGGACAGTCCTTCGCCGCCGTGCTCGCCCCCACTCTCACTTGCCATCAGCATCATTCGCATACTTCTTCCCGAACACGAACCAAGCCCAGTACGCCACCATCGCGCCGAACAGACCCGCCAGCACTCCCAGCGGCGCGAACATCCGGGACCGAAGGACGATCACCAGGAGGCTGACCGTCACGACGACCTTGAACAGCCATCCTGCGAAAAAACTGATCGGGCTCAGGCGCACGCCGTGCGTCAGGCTGTGCTTGAACAGCACCAACGCCATGTACACCGTCCAGACCATGCCGATGCCGCCGCCCACCAGCGCCGACACCGCGGCCTTCGCGCCGAGCGTCACCGCAAATATTGCGGCGAGCGCTCCGCCCCACAACGCCTGCCACAGCAAAATTCTGAGTGACTGGCGCCCGGCGGCTGCAAGAACGTTGGTACTCACGGACAACAAAAATGCCACCGTGCTTGCAGCCGAGCGATCGGCACGTGTGGCATTGTTCAACCCGAAGAAAATGCCAGCCGAGATGTGTGCCCGGCCGGAAAAGGCGGCGCATTATACGCAGCGATTCTCGCTGCTTCAACAAAGAGTTGGCTGGATTTTCCGCCAGCGCGGGAGTGACTTAATCCGCAGGGTTCAGCGGATGTGGTCAATGATCCCATCGAGCTCGTCGAGCGAGTGGTAGCTGATCACCAGCTTGCCCTTGCCCGAGGCCGTGTGTTGCACGGCGACTTTTGCGCCCAGCTTCTCGCTGAGCTGGCTTTCCAGCTTGCGGATGTTCGGATCGACGCGCGGCGCGCTCTCCTCGGCCCCGGCTTGCGGCTGCGCAGTGAGCCGCTTGACCAGCGCCTCGGTCTCGCGCACCGACAGCTTCTTCTTCGCGACCAGCGCGCCGACTTCGGCCTGCTTACGCCGCGTTTCCAGCCCGAGCAGGGCACGCGCGTGGCCCATTTCCAGCTCGCGCTGCTCGACCAGCGCTTTCACCTCGTCGGTGAGCTCCAGCAGGCGCAGCAGATTGGAAACGGCCGCGCGTGAGCGGCCGACCGCCTCGGCGGCGGTGGCGTGAGTCATGTCGAATTCGGTGATCAGGCGATCGAGCGCCCGCGCCTCTTCCAGCGGATTCAGGTTCTCGCGCTGGATGTTCTCGATGAGCGCCATCGCGATCGCGGCCTCGTCGGGCACGCGGCGGATGACGGCCGGAATCTCGTGCAGGCCGGCGAGCTGCGCCGCGCGCCAGCGGCGCTCGCCGGCGATGATCTCGTAGCGCGCGTGGCCGTCGCCCCGATTGTCGCCTTGGGGAGCATCCAGCGGCCGCACGACGATAGGCTGTACGACACCTTGCGCTTTGATCGAATCGGCCAGCTCCTGCAGCGTCTCGGGCCGCATGTCGATGCGCGGCTGATATTTGCCGCGCTGGAGCAAGTCGACGGGCAGCTTCTGCAGCTCCTCGTCGCCGGGCGGCCGGCTGGCGACCGGGGACTCATCGTCCGGCTCGGGCTGACCGAGCAGCGCGCCCAGTCCGCGGCCGAGGCTTCGTCGTTTCGTCGTCGCCATGATTGCCATTTCTTGGTTGACCCCTACTGTGCGACCACGTCGCTGCCCGCGGCCACCGCCGCGTAGTCGCCGTCCTCGCGCCGGATCATCTCCCCCGCCAGCGCCAGGTAGGCGAGCGCCCCCCGCGACTCGCGATCGTAATGCAAAGCCGGCTTGCCGTAGCTCGGGGCTTCCGCCAGCCGCACGTTGCGCGGAATGATGGTGCGAAACACCTTCTCGCGGAAGTGCTCGATCAGCTGCGCCGAGACCTCGTTCGCCAGGTTGTTCCGCGGATCGAACATCGTGCGCAGGATGCCGTCGATCTCCAGCCCCGGATTCGGACCCGCCTTGATCTGTTCGATCGTGTCGACCAGCGCAGTGAGCCCCTCGAGGGCGTAGTACTCGCACTGCATGGGAATGAGCACGCCCTCGGCGGCGACCAGCGCATTCACCGTGAGCATGTTGAGCGCCGGCGGACAGTCGATCAGCACGATGTCGAACTGGTCGCGCACCGGCTGCAACGCGTCGCGCAGCCGCGATTCGCAGCCCGCCTTGCCCATGAGCTGCACTTCCGCGGCCACGAGGTCCTGATTCGAGGGCATCAGCTTGAAGGGCGCGTATTCGAGATCGAGCAACGCCGCGCTCGCGGCGCAGTCGCCGAGCAGCACGTCAGTCGTCGAGCGCTCGACGGTGCGCTTGTCGACGCCGCAACCCATCGTGGCGTTGCCTTGCGGATCGATATCGATGAGCAGCACGCGCCGCTTGGTCGCGGCGAGCGAGGCCGCGAGATTGACGCTCGTGGTCGTCTTCCCGACGCCGCCTTTCTGATTGGTGATGGCAAGAATGCGGTGCATGACTGAAGCGGACGAGTCGCTCCCGGCCTCAGGCTCTGTCGTGGCTGCGGCAGAGTTCCACAACATGCCGCTGCTCGTCCAGACCCGGGATGTTAAGCCGATGGACTTCCGCGAGTTTCCATCCGCTCGGGATGTGCTCCAACTCATCTGTCGGGTAACGGCCTTTCATCGCAAGTAGTCGCCCGCCGCCGACACATAGATGTCCTGACCACTTCACGAACGTCTCTATCGGACCGACTGCGCGCGACACGACACAGTCGAAGCGCTCCTTCGGCCGATAATTTTCGGCGCGCGTGTGCACCGTTTGCACGTTGCGCAAGCCGAGGGTCTGCGCCGCGTGCTCGACGAACTTCAGCTTCTTCGCGGTCGAGTCGACGAGCGTGAGCTCGAGCTGGGGCAGCGCGACTGCCAGCGGCAGGCCGGGAAAACCCGCGCCGGTGCCAATGTCCGCGATGCGAGTGCCGCGCAGATAGCTGTGCACGGCGAGACTGTCGAGCAGGTGCTTGGTGATCTGCTGGCCGCGCTCGCGGATCGCGGTCAGGTTCATGCGCTGGTTCCAGTCGTCCAGCTCGTCGAGCAGCCGCAGGAGCTGGGCGCCCTGCTCGGAGCTCAACGGGATGCCGAGCTCCGCGGCGCCTGCGATCAGGACGTCGAGGGACACGTCAACCGATCTTGACCACCGCGCGCCCGGTCACCGCACCTTTGACGTACGGCTCGAACGCCTGCGGCAGTTCGTCGAGGCTGATCGCGCCATAGACAATCAAGTCGAGGTGACGCGGCTTGAGGTCGCTGGCGAGACGCTGCCACACGGCGAGACGCAGCGGCCGGGGCGTGTAGACCGAGTTGATACCGAGCAGATTCACGCCGCGCAGGATGAACGGCACGACCGTGCCCTTCAGCTCCGGGCTCGCAGCGAGGCCGATGCTGGCGATGTTGCCCCAGAAGTTCGTCGTGCGAGTCAGCCACGTGAGCACCTCGCCGCCGAGATTGTCGATCGCGCCGCCCCACTGCGCCTCTTCGAGCGGCCGCGAGCCGAGATTGAGTCCTTCACGCAGCAGCACGCGGGTGGCGCCGAGCTTCTCCAGATAAGGAGTCGCGGCTTGCTTGCCGGTCAGCGCGACGACCTTGTAGCCGCGGCCCGCGAGCATGTCGATCGCCAAGCTGCCGACGCCGCCGGTCGCACCCGTGACGACGATGTCGCCGCCCTCCGGTCGCTGCCCGTTCTGCTCCATGCGATGGATAGCGAGCGCAGCCGTATAGCCGGCCGTCCCGATCGCCATGCACTGAAATTCGTCCAGGCCCGGCGGGATCGGCACCACCCAGTCGGCTTGCACGCGCGCGTACTCGGCGTAGCCGCCGTCGTGCGTCTCGGACAGGCCGCAGCCGTTCACGAGGACTTTCTGTCCCGGCTTGAACTCCGCGTGCTCGGACGAGACGACTTCGCCGGCGAGGTCGATGCCGCCGACCAGGGGATATTTGCGCAGGATCTTGCCGGCGCCGGTCGCGGCGAGCGCATCTTTATAGTTGATCGTCGAATAGCGAACCCTGACGACGACATCACCGGCCGCGAGATCGCTCAGCGCAATCGTCTCCAGGCGCGCGGCAACCTGCTTGCCTTCCTGGTGGATGCGAAATGCGCGGAAGCTATTCACTGTCGCGGACGCACTTGTCGTGCCTGCGCAGCTCGTCGGTGCTGCACAGGCCGTGCTGCTTGCCGAAGAAGTCCGCGATCGCCTCGAAATCCTTCGCGTCCACGCCGGCGACGATGCCGGCCATGATCGGATTCTTGCGCTTGCCGCTCTTGTAGTCCTGCAGCGCATGCACGATGTAGTCGGGGTGCTGCCCGGCGAGGATCGGGTACTCGGGTCCGACGGTCTTCGCGCCGTCCGAGCCGTGACACGAGACGCAGGTCTGCGTGGCCGGCGGCGGCGTGCCGACGACCTGCTTGGCCGGCTGCACGACCTCGGCCTGCAGGAAGGCGGCGATGTCGGCGCGATCCTGGTCGGAAAGTGTCGAGGCCGTCGCGTGCATCGTCTGGTGCGGACGATCGCCGCCGGCGTAGCCGTTCAGCGCGCTGACCAGGTACTGCGCGTTCTGGCCGCCGAGCTTCGGCACGCTGTAGTTCGGGAAGGCGTTCTTGTAGTCCGGCACGCCGTGGCAGCCGTGGCAGGTGTAAGCGAGGACCTTGCCCTTCTTGGCATCGCCGTCCGCCTGCGCGTCCATGGACATGCCGACGAGCCCGACCGCCACCCACGACACCCAGGCCGCCGTTGCGGCCGCTCGCACCTTCATATCCGCTCCCGTTTCGTGCAGGGCGCGGATGGTACAGGAACTGCAGGTTCCGCTGTATACTGCCCAACCCGCTTTTCCCGATCCGAAGGTTTTTCGCTCATGGCTCGTATCACCGTCGAAGATTGTCTGCACCAGGTGCCGAACCTGTTCCAACTGGTCCTGGTTGCCGCCAAGCGCGCGCGCAAGCTGGCCAACGGCGCCGAGGCGACGGTTGAATGGGAGAACGACAAGGCTACCGTCGTGGCGCTGCGCGAAATCGCGGCCGGCCACATCGGGCCCGAGATTCTCGAAGAGGCCGAGCGACCGCAGCCCGAGACGATGCCGGAGATCGAGATGTCCGGCGAGCTGCGCGCCCCGCACCTCGGATTGGGAGACTGATCCACCCCCACCCGGTCCGGCCTGCCGGTCGCAGTCATGGATTACGCGTCTTCCATCCTGGGACTCCTGCCGACCGGAAGACGCTCGATCGGCGTCACTCAGCTCCTCAACAAGCTGGAAACGTACCTGCCGCCGGCGCAGGTCGATCGCATCCGCGACGCTTATGAGTTCGGCGCGGAAGCGCACGAAGGCCAGAAGCGCCTGTCCGGCGAGCCGTACATCGCTCACCCGGTCGCCGTCGCCGATCTGCTTGCCGACCTGCGCCTGGACGCGCCGACGATCATCGCGGCGATCCTGCACGACGTGATCGAGGACACCCCGACCGCCAAGGACGAGATCGCCGAGCGCTTCGGCGCCGACGTCGCCGAGCTGGTCGACGGCGTCTCCAAGCTCGACCACATCCAGTTCCGCAGCCGCGCCGAGGCGCAGGCCGAGAGCTTCCGCAAAATGCTGCTGGCGATGGTGCGCGACATCCGCGTCATCATGGTCAAGCTCGCGGACCGCACTCACAACATGCGCACGCTCGGCTCGGTGCCGCCGGCAAAGCGCCGCACCGTCGCGCGCGAGACGCTGGAGATCTACGCGCCGATCGCCAATCGCCTCGGCATTCACTCGATCAAGTCCGAGCTCGAAGAGCTCGGTTTCAAGGCGCTGTATCCGGGACGCCACCGCATCATCGAGAAGGCGCTGAAGCGCGCGCGCGGCAACCAGAAGCAGTTCGTCGGCAAGATCGCGGACAACTTGCGCGGCGCGCTCGAGAAGGCCGGCGTAAAGGGGCGCGTCGAGGGCCGCGAGAAGCACCTCTACAGCGTGTATCAGAAGATGCGGCGCAAACGCTCGCCGCTCGCGTCGATCGTCGACGTGTTCGGCTTCCGCATCATCGTCGACTCGGTCGACACCTGCTATCGCGCGCTCGGCCTGGTGCACGGCCTGTATCGGCCGATGCCGGGGCGCTTCAAGGATTACATCGCGATCCCGCGCATCAACGGCTACCAGTCGCTGCACACGACGCTGTTCGGTCCGAACGGCATGCCGATCGAAGTGCAGATCCGCACCGACGACATGCATCGCATCGCCGAGTCCGGCATCGCGGCGCACTGGCAGTACAAGACCGGCGAGGATCAGGGCAAGACGTATCGCGACCGCGCGAGCGAGTGGCTGCAGCACCTGATGGAGATGCCGCACGGCGGCAGCTCCGAAGAGTTCATGGAGAGCGTCAAGCTCGACCTGTTCCCGGACAAGGTGTACGTGTTCACTCCGCGCGGCGAGATCCGCCGCCTGCCGCGCAACGCGACTGCAGTCGACTTCGCGTACTCGGTGCACACCGACATCGGCAATCACTGCGTCGCGGCCAAGGTCGATCGGCGCCTCGTGCCGCTGCGCACACCGCTGCGCAACGGTCAGACCGTTGAGATCATCACTGCGAAGGGCGCGACGCCGAATCCTGCGTGGGTGAACTTCGTCGTCACCGCCAAGGCGCGTGCCGCAATCCGTCACTACTTGAAGGGCTTGAAGCACTCCGAGGCAGTGGAGCTCGGCAAACGTCTGCTCACGCAAGCGCTCGCCGATCTCGATGTCGCGCTGAAGAAAGTGCCGGAGGAACGGCTGCAGAGCGTCGCGACCGAGTTCAATCTCAAGAGCCCGGAAGAGCTGTTCGAGCACATCGGCCTCGGCGAGCGACTCGCGCCGCTGGTCGCGCGCCGCTTGTTGCCGTCCGATGGCGCTGCAGTCGCAGTAGGGACCGAGCCGTCGCACGGCGCGGCGCTCGCGATCGCGGGTACGGAAGGCATGGTCGTGAGTTACGCGCGCTGCTGCTTCCCGATTCCGAACGATCCGATCATGGCGTACCTGTCGAGCGGCCGCGGCGTCGTCATTCACCGCGAGGCGTGCGGCAACCTGCGCAACTACCGCAAGCAGCCGGACAAGTGGCTGTCGGTCACGTGGCAGCCGAACGTCGACCGGCTGTTCAACGTGGAAATCCGCATCGACGTGGCCAACCGCATGGGCGTGCTTGCGGCGATCGCCTCCAACATCGCGACGACCGAGACGAACATCGAGCACGTGGCGGTCGATGAGCGCGACGGCGACGCCTCGACACTGGTCTTCGACCTGCAGGTGCGCGACCGCAAGCACCTTGCGCACGTCATCAAGAATCTGCGCAAAATGCCGGAAGTGCTGCGCGTGACGCGCATGCTCGCTTAAGAGAGGATTCTTCCATGTCTCGCTCCATCATCGCGACGGCGAACGCGCCGAAAGCCATTGGTACTTATTCCCAGGCCGTGAAAGTCGGCAGCACCGTGTACTGCTCGGGGCAGATCCCGCTCGATCCGGCGACTGCCGAGCTGGTGCAGGGTCCGATGGAAGTGCAGGTGCGCCGCGTGTTCGAGAATCTGAAGGCGATCGTCACCGCCGCCGGCGGCAGCTTCGCGCAGGTCACGAAAGTCACCGTCTACATTCTGGACTTCGCCGATTTCGCCGCGCTCAATAAAGTCATGGCGGAGTATTTCAGCGAGCCGTATCCCGCGCGCGTGACCGTGGCGGTTGCGGGACTGCCGAAGGGCGCCCGCGTCGAAATCGACTGCGTGGTGGAGCTGGAGTGACCGCACCGGCGACGCAGCGCACGTCCGCTGAGTCGTCGGAGCTGCGCCCCGTCACGACGCTGCGCGGCGTCGGCGCGTCGCTCGCCGAGAAACTCTCCCGGCTCGGCATCACCACCGTGCAGGACCTGCTGTTCCTGCTGCCGCTGCGTTACGAAGACCGCACTCGCGTCGTGCCGATCGGCACGCTGCGTGTCGGCGAGCGTGCGGTGATCGAGGGCGAGGTGTTGCTGTGTGAGGTCGCGTTTCGCGGTCGTCGGCAGCTCCTATGTCGGATCGGCGACGGTTCCGGCTCGCTGACCTTGCGCTTCTTTCATTTCTCCGGCTCGCAGCAGCAGGGCCTCGCGCGCGGCACGCGCCTGCGTTGCTTCGGCGAGATTCGACGCGGGCAAAGCGGGCCCGAGATCGTGCATCCCGAATATCGACGCATCGGCACCGAGGCCGGCGCGACCGAAGACACGCTCACGCCGATCTATCCGCTGACAGAAGGTGTGCAGCAAGGGCGCCTGCGACAGCTCACTGGCATGGCGCTGCACGAGCCTTCGCAGCGCGCCGTCCGTGAGTGGATTCCGTCTGCAATCCTGCAACCGTTGAATCTGCCGCCGCTGCGCGCTGCGCTCGATTTCGTCCATCGACCGCCGCCCGATGCGAACACCGAGCTGCTCGCGAGCGGCCGCCACCCGATGCAGCGTCGGCTCGCATTCGAGGAGCTGCTCGCTCATCAACTCAGCCTGCGGCTGCTACGCCGCGAAATTCAGCGCGATCCGGGTTGGGCCTTCGCGACCGGCGACGCGCAATCGCTGGTCGCACGCTTCGCGGACTCGCTGCCGTTCGCTCTGACGCGCGCGCAGCTCCGCGCGTGGCAGGAAATCGAACGCGATCTCGCGCAGTCCAGTCCGATGCTGCGGCTCGTGCAAGGCGATGTCGGCTGCGGCAAGACTGTAGTCGCGGCGCTCGCCGCCGCGCGTGCAGCCGAAGCTGGCTTTCAAACCGCCGTGATGGCGCCGACGGAACTCCTGGCGGAGCAGCACGGGCGCAATTTCTCGAACTGGTTCGCCGCGTTCGATCTGCCGCTGACGCTGCTGACTGGCAAGCGCAATGCGGCCGCGCGCAACCGCGCGCTCGCCGACCTGGCGTCGGGTGCTGCGAAGATTGCAATCGGTACGCACGCGTTGTTTCAGGAAGGCGTCGAGTTCCAGCGGCTCGGCCTGGTCATCGTCGACGAGCAGCACCGCTTCGGCGTGCATCAGCGGCTGCTGTTACGCGAGAAGGGACAACTCACCGGCCGCTTCCCGCACCAGCTCATCATGACCGCGACGCCGATCCCGCGAACGCTGGCAATGACGGCGTATGCCGACCTCGACGTCTCGGTCATCGACGAGCTGCCGCCGGGCCGCACGCCGGTCAAGACCGTGGCGCTGCCCGAGAATCGTCGCGACGAAGTGGTCGTGCGTATCCGCGACGCATGCCGGCAGAAGCGGCAGGCGTACTGGGTCTGCCCGCTCGTCGAGGAATCGGATCAGCTGAACGCCCAGGCCGCCGAAGAAACGGCCACGGCGCTTGCGGAAGCGCTGCCGGAGCTGACGGTCGAGCTCGTGCACGGTCGCATGGCGCCGCGCGAGAAGGACGCGATCATGCAGCGCTTCAAGGAAGGCAAGATCGACCTGCTGGTTGCGACGACGGTGATCGAGGTCGGCGTGGACGTGTCGAACGCGAGCCTGATGGTGATCGAGAACGCCGAGCGCATGGGCCTGGCGCAGCTCCATCAGCTACGCGGCCGGGTCGGCCGCGGTTCTGCGGAGAGCACCTGCGTATTGCTCTATCGCGCGCCGCTCAGCGAAGTCGCGCGCGAGCGGCTCGGCGTCATGCGCTCGACCAACGACGGCTTCGAGATCTCGCGCCGCGACCTGGAGCTGCGCGGCCCCGGCGAAATGCTCGGCACGCGCCAGACCGGGCTGATGCAGATGCGCGTGGCGGACCTGGTGCGCGACGCCGACCTCCTGCCGCAGGTCCAGCAAGCCGCGGAATTGATGCTGAGGGAGAATGAAGCGAACATAGCGCCGCTGTTGCGCCGCTGGATCGGACAGGGGGAGCGGTTTGGAAAAGTCTGAGCCCGCCGTTGCACCGCAGGTCGACGCACCGCGGGTCGATGTACCCAGGGTGACCCCGCCGCGGCCGGCCTACACCTTGGGCGACCGGCTGCGCTGGTTCAAGCACAAGCTCGCCGCAACCGCGCTCGTCACCGAGGTGCTGCCGGGCGTCGGCGCCAGATTGCGCGGCTATGCGCAGCTCACGCGGCTGGATCGGCCCATCGGCATCTGGCTGCTGCTGTGGCCGGTGTTGTGGGCGCTGTGGCTCTCGTCCGGCGGCCGGCCCGATCCGCACGTATTCATCGTCTTCGTGCTCGGCGTGGTGCTGACTCGCTCCGCCGGCTGCGCGATGAACGACTTCGCGGATCGCAACTTCGACCGCCACGTCGCGCGCACGCGTAATCGCCCGCTCGTCACGGGTCTGCTCGATCCCGTCGAAGCGCTGGCGCTGTGCGCGGGCCTCGGCCTGATCGCGCTCGGCTTTGCGATGACGCTGAATCGCCTCACGCAACTGCTGACGCTCATCGGCGCGGTGCTGGTCGTGAGTTATCCGTTCATGAAGCGCTTCTTCCCGATCCCGCAGTTCTATCTCGGCGTGGCCTTCACCTGGTCGGTGCCGATGGCCTTCGCCGCGCAGAGCGGCACGATGCCGCCGCGGCTCGCGTGGGTGCTGTTTCTGGCAGGGCTGATGTGGACCATGGCTTACGACACCATGTACGCGATGGTCGACCGCGACGATGACCGCAAGCTCGGCATCCGCTCGAGCGCGATTCTGTTCGGCGATGCGGACCGCTTCATCGTCGGCATCATGCAGCTCATGAGCCTGTTCGCGCTGTGGCTTGCGGGGAACGAGCTGAAGCTGGGGCTGTGGTATGCGCTGGGGCTCGCCGGCGCGGCGATCTTCGCTCTGTACGAGCAATTGCTGATCCGCGAGCGCAAGCCGGACCAGTGCCTGCGCGCCTTTCTCAACAACAATTATTTCGGCATGTCGGTGTTCATCGGCATCGCGCTCGAATATCTGTTCAACCACTGAATGCCGTCCGGGCGATCGCCCACACTTCGATCCGCTCCGCGCCTGCCTGCCGCAGCACGGCCGCTAGTTCGCGCGCCGTGCTGCCGGTCGTGACGACATCATCGAGGATCGCGATGTGACGCTCGCGCAGCGGCGCAACGATCGCGAATGCCCCCGTGACGTTGCGGCGTCGCGCTTTGCGATCGAGTCCCGCCTGCTCCGCTGTTTCACGCTGCCGGATTGCGACTTCCGAGCGCACGGCCAGGGCGGTGACGCGTCGGATCGACAGCGCCAACTCGATCGCCTGGTTGTAACCGCGCTTGCGATAGCGTCGGAGCGCGAGCGGCACTGGAACGATGGCTTCCGGCAACGGGGCGCCGCGCGCTAGCAGGCTGACTGCGAACAGCTCACCGAGCACGCGGCCGCACGCCAGCTCGTTGCGAAACTTCAGTCCCTGCACGAGGTGATCGAGCGGATAGGCGTAACGAAACGGGACGAAACTGCTTTCGAACGGCGGTGGATCGCGCAGACATGCGCCGCAGAGACGCGGTCCGCTCGCAGCCGGCAGCGGTTCGGCGCACACGCTGCAGGCCGGCTCGTTGCGCGACAGATCTGCTGCGCAGTCGCGGCACAGATCGATGTCCTCACCGCCTGCAGCGCCGCACAGGAGGCAACTGGTCGGCCAGAGCGCCCGCGCGAGCCAGCGCCGGCTTCTGTCAACCCAGGTCTGAACGCGCGGTTGACAGAAATGAGCGGTGCACGGCATACAGTCAGTGTGCCGCCGCCGCAGAGCGGCGGAGTACGAATAACGAGGGCTTTCATGACCCAATCGCAACGCTCGCAGACGAATCACCTGATCGCGCGTCTCGGCGAAGTGCGCACCGACTGGTCGCTGGCGGAAGTGCGCGAGCTGTTCGCGCTGCCGTTCGCCGATCTGCTGTTCCATGCGCAGCGCGTGCATCGCGCCAACTTCGATCCGAACGAAGTGCAGGTCATCACGCTGTTGTCGATCAAGACCGGCGCGTGCCCCGAAGACTGCGCTTACTGCTCGCAGAGCATCCGCTTCGAGACCGGGCTGAAATCCGAGCCGCTGCTCGAAGTGGCAGAAGTCGTGGCCAAGGCACGCATCGCGCGCGCCAACGGCGCGACGCGCTTCTGCATGGGCGCCGCGTACCGCAGCCCGAAGCCGAAGCAGCTCGCGCAGGTCGCTGCGATGATCAAAGCCGTGTGCGAGCTCGGCATGGAAACCTGCGCGACGCTCGGCATGCTCACGCCGGAGCAGGCGCGCGAGCTGAAGGATGCGGGGCTCGACTACTACAACCACAACCTGGACACGTCCGAAAGTCACTACGGCAAGGTGATCACGACGCGCACGTACCAGGACCGGCTGGACACGCTGCAGGCCGTGCGGGATGCGGGCATCAACGTGTGTTGCGGCGGCATTCTCGGCCTCGGCGAAGACGAGACCGACCGCGCAGAGCTTCTGCACACGCTCGCGACGCTGCCGCAGCATCCCGAGAGCGTGCCGATCAATCAGCTCGTACAGGTTCCCGGCACGCCGCTGTACGGCGCGGACAAGCCGAAGCCGCTGGATTTCGTGCGCGTGATCGCAGTCGCCCGGCTGGTGATGCCGGCCTCGTACGTGCGCCTGTCGGCGGGCCGCAGCGAGATGAGCGACGAGACGCAGGCGCTGTGTTTCCTGGCGGGCGCGAACTCGATCTTCTACGGCGAAAAGCTGCTGACGACCGAAAATCCCACCGAGCATCACGATCGCGGGCTGTTCGAGCAGCTCGGCATCCGCGCTGAGCAGCACATGCGCGGAGTGGGCGGGCAGCGAATGAGAGACGAAGAAGGCTGTAGGCTGTAGGCTGTAGGCTGTGGCCAGAAAGAGAAGCTCGGCTCCGGCTCTGGCTACAGCCTGGAGCCTACAGCCTGCAGCCTCTCTTCAATGTCGGATGAATTCTTCCTCGACCCGCGTCTCGTGCGGCGCTCGTTCGACCGCGCGAGCGGCACGTACGACGCTGCCGCGGCCGTGCAGGGAGAGATTCGCTCTCGTCTGCTCGACCGCCTGGACATCGTGCGGCTGCAGCCGACAGCCGTGCTCGACCTCGGCGCCGGAACCGGCCACTCCAGCCGCGAGCTGAAGCGCCGCTACCCGGCCGCGCAGGTCATCGCCCTGGACTCGTCGCTGTCGATGCTGCGCGCGAGCGCCAGCCAGCAACGTTTCCTGCGCAAATTCTCGCCCGTGTGCGCCGATTCTCACCGTCTGCCGCTGCGCAGCCAGTCTTTCGACCTCGTGCTGAGCAACCTGCTGCTCGAGTGGTGCCACGATCCGGACACCGTGTTCGCCGAGGCCGCGCGAGTGCTGCGGCCGAAGGGACTGTTCACGTTCACGACGCTCGGGCCGGATACATTGAAAGAAGTGCGCGAGCTGTGGCGCGGCGTCGATCCTTTCACCCACGTGCATCGCTTCATCGACATGCACGACTTCGGCGACGCGCTGCTGCGCGCGGGATTCGCCGAGCCGGTCATGGATACGGAGCGGCTGACCGTCACCTACCGCGATCTGCCGGCGCTGCTCGCGGAGATTCGCGGCAGCGGGGCTCGCAACCTCGCGCAGGGTCGGCCGCAGGGCCTCACGGGTCGGGCGCGCGGGGAAGTTGTGCGGTCGCGCAGCGAGACGCTGGCCAGGAACGGGCCTCTGCGGATCAGCGTTGAGGTCGTCCACGGCCATGCGTGGTCGGTAGGCGAGCGGCAATCGCGGCGAGCGGGCGACGAAGTGCTGGTGCCGTTCGAGGGCTTGCGCAAGCGCCGCAAAGATTAACTTTACTTACATGGTTCCGAGCTGGTTCCAGGCAAAATCGCTCGGATGATTCAGGTTACGTTGATGAGCAGACGTCGCCATGCTCGCCGCCACTGCAGCCAGTGCGCGTGTTCATCGCCAGCGCCGGGGGAACGATGCGCGAACATTTCTTGGTATTTCCTCGACATGGCCCGGCGGTTAAACTCCACGCCCCTTCGACGGCCCTGCCGCGAAGGTGGGAAGGTTTCTCACGGCAGACGAGCGCCGCACCCTGGCTGCCCGTCGCAAACAACTGGTGGGGAATACGAACGAACCGCCCGCGCTTTAACAACAAATAGAGCGTGGCGATGAATTGCGCACCGTTAGTTGGAGCACTCGCGTCAATGGTGAAGATCGTCAAATGCGCACTGGCCGCCGTCCTGGCCAGCTTGCCCGCCGCGGCCTTCGCGGCCTGGGAGCTGAACATGCCGGTCGGCGTCACGGAGCTGAGCCGCCGCATCCATGCGCTGCACATGCTGATCCTCTGGGTCTGCGTCGTGATCGCCATCGCCGTGTTCGGCGTGATGATCTACTCGATCGTGAAATTCCGGCGCTCGCAGGGCGCGGTGGCGGCGAATTTCGACCACTCGACCCGTGCCGAGATCGTCTGGACGATCATTCCGATCGTGATCCTGGTCGCGATGGCGGTGCCGGCGGCCGCGACGCTGGTGCGCATCGAGGACACGCGCAACTCCGATCTCACCGTCCAGGTCACCGGCTATCAGTGGCGCTGGCATTACAAATACATCGACCGCAACGTCGAGTTCTTCTCGTCGCTGGCGCGCGAGAGCGACGCTGCGCGACAGCTCGGCTCCGGCGTGGATCCGAACACGGTGAAGAACTACCTGCTCGACGTCGACCATCCGCTGGTCGTGCCGGCCGGCAAGAAGGTGCGCGTTCTGCTGACGGCCGGCGAC
>DATENH010000005.1:0-14448 GCA_035275145.1 Steroidobacteraceae bacterium
TCATTCAGCTGACAGGCAAGGAGCGAACCATGTTGATTCTGACAAGGCGCGTCGGTGAGACCGTGATGATAGGCAACGACATCACAGTGACCGTCCTCGGCGTCAAAGGCAACCAAGTCCGTGTCGGCGTCAACGCGCCGAAGGAAGTTGCCGTGCACCGCGAAGAGATCTACGAGCGCATCAAGCGCGAAGAGCAGGCTGCCGGTGGTGCAGTCAAGCGTCCGCTGACCGGCGCCGGATCCTGACGATCGTCCTCACGTAATTGGCGAGCCGCGGAAGTGGCCCAGTAACCCACCTCCGCGGCCCGCCGGAACCGCAGACAACCCGCAAAGACCTTCAATCCGCTCAACCCTTTACCTTCCGGGTTGTCGCCAGTATTCTTCCCGGCCTTCGCGAGCCGGCCCGCATCCAGCTCGTCACTGCTCATACCACCAAGGTGGTAGCGCAAAATCGACACCGGGCCTGCCTTGACAGGTTGATCGCGCCGGAGAGATGGCCGAGTGGTCGAAGGCGCACCCCTGCTAAGGGTGTAAGGGTCAAAAGCCCTTCGAGGGTTCGAATCCCTCTCTCTCCGCCACATATTCCCAGGACCGTTCAGGAGCTTGCCTGACCCGCTCGGCACTGGTGCCGTGCTGGTGCCAATTGCAGGCGAGTGTTGCATCGCCTGCTCGATCTCCGCGATTTCAGAGCGGTCGGTTCCCTCGATCCAGTTCGCATAAACGTCCAGCATCAGGTGCGCGCTGTGGCCGTGCTGCTTGGCGACCCACAGTGGGTTCTTGCCGATCATTAGATTCCACGTGATGAAGGAGTGCCGCGCCTTGTACGGCGCACGCGGCCGCAGGTTGATCCGCTCCAGTGAGCGCCTCCAGCGCTTCCAGCCGTAGTGCAAGTGACGGATCGGCTCACCGTCGTCCTTGAAGAAGACGTGCTCGTGATCGATCCGCACGCCGAGCCGCTGCCAGCGCTCGCGCAAGGCGAATTGGCGCTTCAGCACCTCACGCGCGCGCGGACAGAGCGCGACGGTGCGGTCCTCGCTTGTCTTCGTGCGATCCTTGTCGCGCGCCATGACGCACGCCTTCGTGATCGCGATCGTTCCCTTCACAGGATCGCAATCGCAGACCAGCAGCGCGATCTGCTCGGAAGGGCGCAGCCCCGTGAAGAAGCGGAACTCGTCGTAGTTGTCCTGCGCCTCGCCCGAGTCGTGATGAATGGCCGCGATCAGTGTTTCCGCTTCCTCGATCGAGAACGGATCAACGGGCGGTCGATCCTTCCTGCGCATGCGCAGCGTCTTCAAGCCGCGTGCGGGATTGTGGCGGTCCGGATGATCGCAATAGCCGTACTCGAAGGCGCGTCGGAGGATGCTCACGATGTTGTTGTACGTCTTCTTGCCCACGCGCCTTGCATCCGCGATCTTCACGAGCAGCGAGTACTTCACCTGATCGAAGCGCCGCAGACCGATCACCGGGCGCCAAATCGAATCGATCACGCGCCGATAGCTTGCGAGGGTGGCATAGGCCAGATCGAACTTCGCAAGTCGTGCTGCGCAATGCGTGAGGTACGCATCGAATACATCGTTGCACGTCTGATGGCTGAAGGAGCGTGCCAGACGATGCTTGTAGCGATAGTTCGGAAATTCTCTCTCGAACGAGAAAGTGCCACGCGCGATCCCCGTCTTGATGCGCCTCAGCTTCGCGCGGGCGCGTTGAAGATTCAATTCAGTCGGTGCTGCCGAGATCGTCGGCCGATAGCGCGTTCCAGCATAGTTGAAGTCGAGCTGTATTCGGCTCGCACCCTTCGCACGGACTCCGCCGCGTGTCGATAACCGGCCCATCACAGTCCCGTCATGCGTGCGGTAAGCGATAGCGAACGCGTTCAAACGCGGGTTCTCGACCTGCTGACGGGGTAACGCCGCCGCTGGTTGATTTTCTGCCCATTGACGCCCCCGCTGTGTGGACCTTCCCGCGCAACTGGCAGAAGCGTGGGCTTGCGCGATTGTGCATCTTCTGAGCAGGCAAGGGACGGTTAAGGTAGTGGCTCCTATCGACCCGAAAGCGGACGCAACCTCCAGCGACACTACCTACCAGCATTGCATGTGCACTTGCACAGGCATACCGTCGGCGCGCGACTGCAGATCACTCGTGCGGGCCAATACAACTACAACGCTGTAGGCCATATGCGCAGCCACGCGCTAGCGAAACTAAGCTAGCCAGCCATTTCCAGCATCGCTCAAGGAGTCGCACTCGTGCTGAGTTCAGAGGACCGAAACGGAGTCGACAAGTTGAGAGAGAAACTTGTCGCCGCAATCCTCGCTGGGGACAGGGCAGCGTACGTGGACTGTTACGAAGAAGGCGGCATCCTGATGCATCCCGGGAGCCCGCCGATTCAAGGACACTCGGCGCTCCGCGAGCACATCGCCGCAATGTTCTCAGCCATGCGTGTGACGAAGCTGGTGTTGTCACCGTTCATTGTCGACGGTTCGTCCGACCTCGCGTATGACGCTGGCACGCAGGATCTTGAAATTGAACCGGCCATCCAGGGATTTGGGTCCCGACGGAAGTACCTGTACGTCATGCGAAAGCAGCCCAACGATACGTGGAAGATGGTTGTCGGCACATCGAGTGACAACGGGTAGTTTGACTCGGAGACGCTCAAATTGCTGTGGCTCGCTAATTTCGGAATGGAGTGCACGTGGCTCTCTTTCGTTCGGCAGTACGCAATCAGAAGAACATCGCCTTCGTTGAGCCACTCAAGAATAAGCACCGACAATGCTTCACCCATCAGTGCGGCTGCTTCATCTATTAAAGACCAAGGCTCGGCGAAGGCGCCGGATTGCGGCTCCGTCGCGGCGCCAGAGCTTCCGCTTCCATGGACTTGCGTTGCCCGCAACCACTACGCCCGCCGTCTGGGTCGATAGTGGCCGTTTCCAGAGGCGTCCCTCGCCGCGCGTTTCGCCCGGCTTTGCGGCGAAACTCGGACCATAGTCATTTCGACAGAGGCGCGCTGCGGTTCGACCGAAGGGCGGCGAAACTCGGGACAGCGAAAGGTCCGCCGGACTTTGTGCCCTTGCAACGACGGTCAATCGGCTCGGCTTACACATCGAGTTTCAGAAATGCCTTTGCGTTCTAACTCGGCCTGCTTCGAAGAGAGAGGGATTCTCAGTGACAGCTTCAGTGACAGCTTCAGTGACAGCTTCAGTGACAGCTACGGGGATTTCCGGGGATCGACGGGGATCGAATTGCTTTCGGAATCCGTAGCTTGCTGATCCGACTGGCGCTCTGAATCCGCCTCGAATCCCTCTCTCTCCGCCACCTATTTCAGCCTGAAGACGGCGACTGCATCCGACAGTTTCTGCGCCTGGATGCGCAGACTTTCGGCTGCCGCCGATGCCTGCTCGACCATTGCCGCGTTCTGTTGCGTCATCGAGTCCATCTTGGTGAGGGCCGCATTGACTTGCTCGATGCCGCCTCTCTGTTCGCTGCTTGCGGCAGTGATCTCGCCGATGACGTCAGTCACGCGGCGCGCAGCAGCGACGATCGCCGTCATGGTGCTACCCGCCTGATCCGCGAGCGCGCTCCCCGCATCCATCTGCGCGACGGATTCGCCGATCAATGACTTGATCCGCTTGGCGGCAGCGTCGGATCGCTGCGAGAGTGCTCTGACTTCTGCCGCTACTACGGTAAAGCCGCGGCCCTGCTCTCCGGCGCGGGCCGCCTCGACTGCGGCGTTCAGCGCCAGGACGTTGGTCTGAAATGCAATCGCTTCCACTTCCGCCACGATCCGATTGATCTCGTGCGACTTGTCTTTGATCGTGGCCATCATCTCGACGACCTTCGTCACTGCCTCGCTGCCCCGCTCGGCAGTCTCCGATGCCGAGACGGCGAGCTGATTCGCTGCCTGCTCACTGTCGGAATTGTTCCTGACCGCCGTGGTCAGCTCTTCCATGGATGACGCCGTCTCCTCGAGTGCGGCCGCCTGTGCCGAGGTACGGTGAGCAAGGTCCGCATTGGCGGAGGCAATGTCGGCGGAAACAGAGGTCATTCCGCGCGATCCATCCCGCACGTTGGCGACGATTTCCGCCAGTCCCTGGCTGATGCCGTTGATCGCCTGCATCAACTGCCCGATCTCATCGTTGCGATCGACGGCGATCTGGGCGGTCAGATCGCCGGCCGCAAGCTGTTGCGCTGCTTTCCTGGCCGCACCGATCGCGTCCGTGACCATTCGATGGATGAGCTGATACGTGATCGCCGCCACCGCCAATGCCCCGACCAGGCCGACTGCGATGTGCGCGTTGCTTGCAACGAGAATTGCGACCAAGGCTGCCGTCAACACCAGGACCACTGCAGAGATCTTGATGCTGATGCTCAGGGGCCGCTGTTTGCTCACGTCGATGCCGACGTACAGCGCGCCAATCACGTTGCCGGCAGCATCCTTGAGTGTGTCGTAGTGGGTCAGATATTGAGTGCCGAACAACGTTGCATAGCCGACGTAGGGTTGACCCTCCAACAGCCGCGCATAACCAGGGTGCGCGCGGCTCAACAGGGTGCCGAGGGCTCGCTCGCCGTTCTGCTTCTTGATCGAGGTGGAAATTCTGACAAAGTCCTCGCCGCTCCTGGCGAAGATCGTCGCCGTGACGCCTGTCTGCGCGGTGAATCGATCCAGCATCGAGCAATCGAGATTGAGATCGACCGTGCCGCTTCTCAGTATGGGCGTAGATGCGCCCATGATGTCCACGCGCCGGCTCGAGTCGAGAGAAATCGGGTGCTGCAGCGAGCTCCTGAGCAGGGCCGCGCACCGACTGATCCGACTGTGCAACGCAGAGAACCTGCCGAAGCTCATCGTGAATGGCACGCCCGGATTGTCGAACGTGGCCATGGGGCCCCTCGAGGTTGATTGGCTGGCGCAGCGAAGCTAGCGCCCGCAGGGCAAGGTGGCTATGCGGAGTATAGGCAGTCTGGCGCCAGGCCCCCCTTGCCGGCCTCCCATCTCGCCTTGCGTTCGGCGCACCGCGGGAATTAAACAGCGCGCCAGTACAGGGAGTAGAAAACAACACGCAGTCCTCTGCGGAAGGGAGCCTCAATGGCGACCGGGCGTTCGAGGAATGCCGCGCGCATTCCCTCGACGGAACCGTCAAGGTGACCTTTCTCGGAACCACGACGCTGCTGTTCGACGACGGTCAGACGCAGCTGATGATCGACGGTTTCCTGAGCCGACCTCCCGCATCCACAGTCGTGTTCGGTGAGGTGCAGACGAATCCCGCCGTCGTCGATGGCATCCTCGACCGCGTGTTCGACCACGGTCGAGACGAGCGTCTCGCGGCAATCTTCGTCACGCACTCGCACTACGATCACGCGCTCGACGTCGCCTACATCGCCGAGCGCACCGGCGCGCATCTGTATGGATCCCGCTCGACTCTGAACATCGGTCGCGGCGGATCCTCGTCAAGGCCAGCGCAAACTTCTCTGCCGCTGCACCCGAGGCGGACGTGCTGTTCCTGGCCACTTCGCAGCTCGCCAGGCAGAGCGACAAATTCATGAATGACTTCTACTGACTCGACGCATCGACCGCCGGCACTTCCTGCACGGCGCCGCTGGATTGCTGTCAGTCGCGTTGACGGGCTGCGCCTCGGACATGAAGCGCAAGTGCGAAGCGCGGATGGACGATCTCGAGTGCGTCAACGACGAGCAAGAGAGCGTGGCGCGCGGCTACCTTCAGTCTTGCTTCGGCTCTGAGTTCGTCTGCGGCAAGCTGGCGGCGCGCAGTCCGATCCAGGATTGGCTGGCCGAGGTTTTCCAGGCGATCAGCCGTGAATACAAGCAGCCGATCGGTGCGGTCCCGGAGGAGCGCGTCTACATTCCGTAGTGTCGCGTTCGCTAGGGCGCTCGTTCCGAAACGTTGATCGAATTCCATTCCCAGGTCTTGCCCTCGTCGGTGGAGAACGCCTGGCTCCAGATCGGCAGCTTCGGATTACGGACATCCCAGCGGAACACGACGATGATCGGCTGTCCTTTGAAAGTGTCGCGCGCGAAGAAATGGCCGATCTTGTTCTCGAAAGAGCCGACGACCGGCGGATCGAGATGACCCGAGTTGCTGTCGGCCCAGTAGATGCTCCAGAGCTTCGTCTTGGTATCGAACAGTCGCAGTGCCACGCCTTCATACGGCGTGCCGCTGGCGTTGTCGGTGTACTTGTCGATGTTGCCCACGCCGTTGAGGATCTGATGCATCTCGACGCGCGACTCGAAGCTGATCCACTCGGTCGAATGCGTCAGCCGCGACTTCAGCTTGCGATTGCGCAGCTTCCAGTTGCCCACCAGGTAGTCGAAGTCGTGCACGGAGGAGGTCGCCGACGCCGTGATCTGCAGCGCCCCGGTACTGTCGAAATGCAGCTCGGGGATCGGCAGCTTGGTATCGGGAATGAGCGCGTCTTCCTGTGCGCGAGCGAGGGCGAGGGTGACAGTCATTCCAGCGATCAGCGCGAGCGCGAGGCGTCGGTATCGGGTCATCGGGCGGCTCCTGTGGGTGGTACAGCGTAGCGGCCCGGTGCCAGACCGAAAGCGCCATTCACGCGCGATGGACTAGGCCACTTTCGATCGCCTGCGCAACGCTCAACAGCCGCTCGTCCCCGCCACGACGGCCGAACAACATCAATCCCACCGGCGCTTCGTCGGGCCGATGAATCGGCAACGAGATCGAGCAGCGATCCAGAAAATTGCCGAGCGATGGGTTTCTCAGCACGAGCGCGTTGAGACGGATGTAGTCGGCATCCTTCGCAAACGCTGTCAGCGGCGGCGGGATGATCGGAACCGTGGGCATGACGAGCGCATCGAAGTCGCGCGTGCTGCGGTCGACTGACTCGATCACGGCCGCTCGTGCCGCGCGCACCTCGTCCGCATTCACGTCTCGACCTTTGACGATGCGCATGGAGACGCGCGGGTCGTATTGATCGCCGTGTTGTTCGAGCTGCGTGCGATGCCACGCATAGGCCTCCGCAGCCGCGAGACCGCCGCCGCTGTTGATCTGAGGAATACGCTGCAGCTCGTCGAGCGGTTGACGCGCGATCGTCACGCCTGCGCGTGAAAGAGTCTCGATCGCTCGCTCGAACACGCGTGCCACTGACTCATCCATTTCGTCGAGCACGAGGGTCGTCGGCAGCAACAGGCGGATGCGATTCAGCGGCATGTCCCGCAGCAGCTTAGGTTCGACGCCGCGCAGGATCGCATCGAGTGTCGCGCAACAGGCAGTGCTACGCGCCAGCGGACCGACGGAATCCAGCGTTTGCGACAGCGGATACACGCCTTCGCGCGGCACGCGGCTCGCAGTCGGCTTGAAGCCGACGATGCCGTTGAAGGCCGCAGGAATTCGGCACGAGCCGCCCGTATCTGTGCCGAGACTCGCAGCGGCCATGTCGTCCGCGACCGCGACGCCGCCGCCGGAGGTCGAGCCGCCGGGAATTCGACCGGTGGCGCGATCGAACGTGCTCAGCGGCGTGCCGTAGTGTGGATTCAAGCCCAGGCCGGAGTACGCAAACTCCGTCATGTTGGTGCGTCCGATGAAGATGAAGCCCGCCGCCCGTAATCGTGCAATGACCGGCGCATCGCGCGCAGCCGGGGGCCGACCCGCGAGGACGCGCGAACCGGCACGCGTCACCTCACCAGCGACGTCGAACAGATCCTTGATCGCGAGCGGGATGCCAGCGAATGCGGGCAACGCCTGTCCCGCGGCGCGCCTTCGATCCACTTCATCGGCCTGCGCGCGGGCAGAGTCGCTCGACACGCTGATGAAAGCCCGAGCGCCTTCGCCGCGCGGATCCAGGATGCGCGCCAGCGACTGATCGATCAGTGAGCGCGCGCTTACATCCTTACTGGCCAGGCGCCGCGACAACTCGTTGAGCGTGAGCATGCCTCAGTGTGCCAGAGAGGCTTCCCGCCGCACACCAGGCCGCGGCGGAGATGCTCATCGCGATCACCAGCATCGTCCATTCGGCGCGGCTACCCGGATCATGGACGACCCGGGGGACGTGCAGCAGCAGGACGAAGCCGCTCACCATTGCCGCAAACAGGGTTGCAGCGAGGCGGGTGAGCATGTTCGCCAGTATCGCGACGCCGGCGAGCACATGACCGGCACCCGTGACGTAAGCCCAGAACAAATGCGCTGGAATGAAAGCCGGAATCATGTCCGCCGTGAACTGCGCGTAAGCCCAGTGCGATAGGCCGAAGATCGGCAGACACACGCCGAATGCAATTCTGCCGGCAAGCATTGCGCGGTCCGCGAACTGCGTGCCCGGTACCTGGCTCGCGGCCAGCATGAGCGCGCCGGCCGCGACCTCGAGCCGCTCGGTGAAGCCGAGCCACGGCAGGATGCTCAACGGATCCTTGACCACGCCCGGTCCGTGCAACAGCACCGCCCAGACGAAGAACGCGCCGGCACTCGCAAGCGCGAACGAATGTTTGTAACGCTCCACGAGCAGACCGGCGCCGAGCGCCATGAATAGCACCGCAGTGACATAAGCGAGTGCCGTGCGCCCCGGCACCCATTGCGGCACAGGCTGCCAGTTCAGTGCGAAGTCGCCGGTGACGAACCCCAACAGACCCAGGCCGAGCATCGACAACGCGAGCGCGATCCAGCCGACCTTGAGCATCGTCACCCTCCCGGAGACAATCGGCAGGCTAGCGCAGGGACCCGTCCGAAGACTTGGGGGATCTTGCCGGCGTGGAGCAGCGATGACGTTTTGGCCTGAAATGCGACTCGATGGGATTGCCAGCGACGCGAAAATCGCCGATCCGACCGCCTACGGCATTCCGCCGGGCCCGGCCGGCTACAGCATCGCCGATCTGCAGTGTCTTCCCACCGTCCAGCGCCACGCGCAGGGGATATACAGCGAAACTGGAGTCGCGCTCGTCCTGTCCGGCACCTTCGAGCACCTGAGCGACAACAGCACCTGCATCGCCGTCCCCGGCTCGCTGGTGTTTGCCAACAAGCGCGCCGAGTTCTCCTGTCGCCACCAGGGGATGGAGCGCAATCGCCGTATCGTCGTGTTCTTCTCCGAGCAGCTGCTCGAGCCGCTCGCCCACGATCTGTGCCTCGACGAGCCGAAGTTTCATCCCACGCTCGCGCCGCCTTCGCGCCTGACGCCGAGGATAGCGGGACTCCTGTTGAAGATTGCGCGCGGTGCGGTCGACAGCGATGAAGCCGCAGTCGCGATCGCGCACATCTGTCTGGCTGCGTCCGGGCGTTTCGGCGCGGACCGGGCGTCGGACCTCGACACGCGCCGCATTCTCGAGGCGGTGCGTTACATCAACGCGAATTTCGCGGAGCCGTGTTCGCTCGATACGCTCGCAGCCGTCGCGAGCATGAACCGCTTCCGCTTCGCAAAGCGCTTTCGCGCAGTGACGGGCGAGACGGCAAATCAGTATGTGATCAATCGCCGCCTGTCGGCGGCCGCGACGCGTCTTGCGTCGAGCCAGTCGCCTATTGCGGAGATTGCGTTCGAGGTCGGCTTCAACGACCTCTCGCACTTCGACGCCTGCTTCCGCTCCGTGTTCGGCTGCGCGCCGAGCATCTGGCGCCGCGGTTGAGCATGCGCTACCTGTCGGCCGGGGATATCGAAGATCTCGTTGCTCCCGCAACGCTGGTCGCAGCAATCGAGCGCGCGCTGCGCGATTTCGCGCAAGGGCACGTGACTGTCCCTGCGCGCCAGCATCTCGATTGCGGCGACAAGACAGTCCTCAGCATGCCGGTGATCGGCGCGACGGCGTTCGGCGCGAAGCTCGTATCCGTCGTGCCGGGCAATGCTAAGCGCGGTCTGCCAGTCACAAACGGTCTGATGATGCTCAGCGACGGTCAGTCCGGTCTGCCGCTGGCAGTTCTCAACGCGGCTGCGCTCACTGCAGTGCGTACTGGCGCCGTGGGCGCGCTTGCGCTCCAGCACATTGCGCCCGCAAGTGTCGATCGCGTCGGGATCATCGGCACGGGAGTGCAGGGCACATGGCAAGCGATCTTCGCGTGCGCGGTCCGACCGATCACGACCGTGTGCTTTGTCGCGCGCTCGCAGGAGAGCGCGCAGCGCTTCGTCGACGCAGTCGCGCCGCGTGTTCCGGCGGTGAAGCTCGTTCGGTGCAAGGATGCTCGCGAGCTGCTCAGCGAGTGTCCGATCGTCGTCGCCGCTACGACTTCGGTCGATCCGGTATTACCGAACGAGCCTGCGCTGCTCGAAGGCAAACACTACATCAGCGTCGGCTCGTTCAAGCCGGCGATGCAGGAGCTGCCGAATGCAGTCTACGAGCTGGCCGGCTGCGTAGCGATAGATTCGGATGCCGCGCGGCACGAGGTGGGCGATCTCATCAATCCGTTGGCAGCAGGTGTGTTGCACGAAGAGAATGTCTATCACCTCGCGCAACTGATCACGGGAACACGCAGCGTCGACGTCCGCCGCACCACAGTGTTCAAGAGTGTTGGAATGGCGCTCTACGATCTATATGCGGCGAGCGCACTGGTTGCTGAAGCACAGCGCGTGGGTCGCGGCACTGTGCTCGAACGTCGATAAGCGTTAACCAGCCAATCACTCAGCGCCATCGTGCTGCGCGAAGCGCAGCGTGTAGCCCGCGATACGTTCGCCGTGCTGCTTTCCGACGTCGATATCGGAGCGATAGTGAATCCCGCCGTACAGTCGCGACAGTGCGGCCTCATCGCGTTGCGCCGCGAAGTCCGCGCTGCCGTCCGGAAAGAGATGTGACAGGACCGCTGCTGCCGCAGCCGAGAATGTCGAATGCCCCGACTCGTACGACGGGAAATTCGGCAAGCCGACCAGCGTCTGAACGCGTGGGTCGAGCTGCGACGGGCGCGGATTGAAGTACGCGAACTTCGTGTCCCAGCAGCCGACGGCTGCGTCGTGCATCGCCATGTTCAGCAGCGCGAGTGCCCGGGCAGCACGCACCTCGCTGTAGTGGGCCGCGCTTATATAAGGTACTGCGATCGCATCCCAATGACCGGGCGGGGTCGGCGTGCTCACACCATCCGCCCACTTGTGCACGGTCGCGAGCTGATCGCGCGTTATGTTGTCGACGGCGCTACGCACTTCCGCGAGCTCGGCGGCCATCTGTGCCGACGAGGTCGAGGGCGGCGGTGCAGGGCGCTCGGCAGCGATATCCGCAGACGTCATCATCCACGTCTGCACCTTGCCGAAGAATGGCAGCATCGGCGGGCGCACCGGCGTTTCCAGGCTTTTCCACGGAGTCTCGCCGCGCGCGATCGCGGCATCTTCCAGCGCTTTCCATAGCGGCGCCGAGCCCGCGGCGCCTCTCATGCCGTCGGCAGATGCACGCGAGATGAACATCTGAGCGACAGCTTGCCCGAGTGCGAGACCTGCAGCGATGTCGCTCGAACTCGCTTTGCCCGCGAGCAGTGCGGCCTGACGTTCTTCGCCCGCGGCGAGCGTGATCTGTTCCACTCCAGTGGGAAACAGCAGCTTGAGCAGTTCGGCAGTGACACCCGAAATCACGGCATCTTCCGCCGGATAAGCCGGCAGATCCGTGACCGGTCCGACGGCGCGAATGCTGCCGTCGACTTTCGCGGGCGCCGGGCGTCGATACAGATATTTGTAGTACCAGGCGACCTTCAACGCTTCGTACTGGGCAACTGCGACGTAGCTGTACGCGCGCGCCGCGTAGGGCGGATTGGCGAACGGAAAGTTCGGCTCTGCAAATGGATTGTTCGGATCGGGCGCGGGGATCGAGCCATCGCCCCGCGGCGCCGGTGGCAGATCGGCGCGCGCGACCAGCTCGCGCAGGATCTGGTTCCAGCGCAGCACAGCGCCGCCGCTCCACTCCCGGATCGAGTCGAGTTGCGCGCTCGTCATCTGTGCCTGGCTGGCGCGGATCGATGCCAGCTCTGCCTGGTAGCTTGCATCCGTGACCGGTGCCGGAGGCGGCACGCTGAACTGCGTCGGTCCGGTCAGTACGATCATCTGCCACGTACCTGCGTTCGCATCGAGGTCCGCAGGCGCGAAGGCGCGCAACGGTTCCTGCGATTGGACGCCGCCACCGCACCCGGAGATCGAGAGGGCGATCATGACGGCCGCGAGGATGCGCAGGCTCATGGCTCGCTCCCGCCGTCGAAATCGAATCGATACGTCGCGCCCATGGTCGCGGTGGAGGCCTGGCCCACATTGCGGCCATCGAGCGTGTATGCGTAGCCGAGTTGCAGTCGCAGGTTCGGCAGGGCGGGCAATGCGTACTCGAGCCCGACGGACACGCGCGAGAGGTCCATGTCGTTCGAGACGAACGGCATGTCCTGGCGACGAATGTCCCCGCCGCCGCGCGTGCGCTGCTCCGACCAGGACAGCGATGCCATCAGCGAGGCATTCGAGTAACCCGCAGTCAGTGCGTAGTCGAACACGTTCGGCAGATCCACTTCGTTGGTCAGGAACAGGCGGTTCTGCGTGAAGTACGACGAGCGGTCCAGCCGCACGTTGTCGCGCCAGGTGTAGGCCGTGGTTCCGGTGACGAACCAGCCGCGCGTCGCTGCGAAGTGCGCGGTGAGCCGTCCGAAAATGCGCTCGCTGGCGCTGCCGATCGAAAGCGGCATGAAGTCCGGCGTGTAATCGCTGAGCGGGACTGCGCCGCCGACGACACCGAACGCGCGCAACGAACCAGCCGCAGTAAATGGCTTGTCGAGGACTTGCAGCTTGGCCGCGAGCGTGAGGTCCTGAAATCCCTCCATGTCGTGCAGCACGCCTTGACTGGCGTGAGTCCGCACGTACGGCACGATCGCGAACAAGTCGAGCTTGTCGGTGAGTCCGTAAGCTGCGTTGAAGGAAGCAGTGCGCGTCGTTACGGTGCCGATGTTGCCGTTGACACGTTTGCGCGCACCCTCCCAGTACTCGTCCCAACTGTCGTGCGTGTAGGACAGACCGGTTCGCAGCTCGTGCGCGGCAAGCAGATGACCGTCTTCGATCGTCTGAGCGTGCACCTCATATGAATGTGACAGTGCGATGGCGGCGGCCAGCCAGCCCGCTCCTGCGGTTGCTTTCACAATAGTTCCTCCCCGGGCCTGCGAGCGTGCTCGCTGCAAGCCCACATCGGAATTGACGCTCGAAAGCTGACAAACGATTCGCAGCCGTCGCGGCGCGAAAGTCGTGTCCGATTCCTCCGGCTCTTTTCCGATGTTCACGCTGGCGGCGCGAACAACTCGAAATTTTTGGGGAGAGTCGGCAGTGAGCAGGCTCGCAGGGTCTTTGAGCGCACTGGTTCTGCGCTCGTTGCGCGGTTGGGTGGTGGTGGCGGCACTCGGGTGGTCAGGCGCGGCTCTGGCGCTGCCGATCGACTTGAATCTGCTGTTCTTCGAGCCGGGCACGCCGGTCAGCATTGCTGCCGACGGTTCCAGTGCGACGCTCGCGGAAGATCCGGGCGTCTTCGCCGTGTTCCTCTCGAACGTGCCGGGCTTCGGCGACCCGGTGTTGCTCACGGCGGCGGCCGGGGCGCGACTGCAGTTCGAGTACGAGTTCGACGAAGGCGTCGAAAACTCTGACACTTTCCATTTCGCGCTGCTCGACGGTTTGTCGGGCGATCCGCTCGATCTCTTCAACCTGTTCGTCCCGGACTCGGGCAGCGGTACTGCGTCGTTCGATCTCTCGACGCTGGTGGGCACGCTGCTCGGCCTGCAGTTCGAGCTCGTGCCCGATGAGCTCGACGGCGAGCGCGCCGATTCCGTGGTCAAGATCGCCAATCTGCGAATCGAGACGCCGGCGACGACGACCGTCAGCGAGCCCGGGTCGCTGCTGCTGTTCGCGCTTGCCATCGCAATGGCACTGCGCCGGAGAGGGACCGCAGCGGTATGAGTTTCGGGTCGATCAAACGCGCGTCGCTCTGTTTCGCTCTCGCGTGGCTGGTGCTGTGCATGTCCGCGCAAGGTCAGGAGCCGCCGCCGCTGAACGTAGCAAAGCTGGAGTTGTTGACGAAGGAGCGCGCGACGCTGCAGACGGTGTTCAAGGGATTCAACCGCGGCAGCAAGGAGAGCACGTACGAGCTCTCGCTGCGCAACGTGTCGAAGACGGCGATTCATGGGCCCGTGTACGCGACGATCGAGGAGTTGAGTCCCTCGAGCGTGAAGGTGAAGGGCGCGGACGGGGTGACGACGACCGGTGCGCCATACTTTCTGGTCAGCAAAGGCGACGTTGCAGCCGAAGCGCAGGTGCTGCAGACGTTGGTGTTTTCGAACCCGAACAACGTGCGCTTCACCTTCAAGGTGCAGGGGTATGCGACTCCGGATGAGGGTGGACCGCCGCCGGAGGCGCTATCGCTCGAGATCACGCATCCAGGAACGCTGATCACGGTCGGCAGTACGCCGCTTCCGATCGAGGGAACGATCAACGATGCGAGTGCGACCTTGACGGTGAACGGAGCACCGGTGAGTCACAGCGGTGGCACGTTCCAAGCGAACGTCGCGCTGCAGGAA
>DATENH010000006.1:0-16745 GCA_035275145.1 Steroidobacteraceae bacterium
CTCGCGCCGACTCCGGAAATTCCCGCGACTGCTACGCCCGGCGGCATGGTCGGGCGCACGACAGAACTCAACGAGCTCGGATCCCGTCTCAAGCGTGCGCTCTGCGGAAGCAGTCAGATCGTGTTCGTCGTTGGCGAGCCGGGCATTGGCAAGACGACGCTGCTCGATGCATTTGGGGATCGGTATGCCGCGAGCGGCGAGCTTGCCTATGCAGTGGGACGCTGCGCCGAGCACTATGGCCCCAGTGAAGCCTACCTGCCGCTTCTCGATGCGATTACACGACTGTGTCATGGCCCACATGCGCCGCGTCTGCTGCAGCTCCTGCGAAGACACGCACCAGGATGGCTGGCTCAACTGCATTCGCTACTCGACGACGCAGAGCTTGAATCGCTGCAACGACGCGCAGTCGGCGCCACGCATGAACGCATGTTGCGCGAGCTCGCCGATGCGCTCGCTGCAATTTCAGCTGATATCCCGCTCATCCTACGGCTGGAAGATCTGCATTGGAGCGATGCTTCGACGCTCGACTGGCTCGGTTTCATCGCCCGGCGCGCGGAATCCGCTCGACTGCTGATCGTCAGCTCCACCCGCCCGATCGAAGGGTTGTCGCCGGCACATCCACTCGCGGCGCTGCACGCCGAGCTTGCAGTCGCGGAGCACTGTGGCGTGTTGCGGCTCGCACAGCTGGCTCCCGCGGAGGTGGGTGAATACCTCGCTGCCCGTTTCGGATCCGAACCTGTGGCGGGCGCAAAGCCTGCGTCGCTCGCACATGCGATTTACGCGCGTACTGAGGGCAATCCGTTGTTCGTCGTCAATGTTGCAGACGACCTCGTCGCGCGCGGTGTCCTGGTACAACTGAATGGGAAATGGGAGCTGGCCGGCAGGATCGAGGAGATCGCCGGAATGATTCCAGAGGATCTGCGCCGTCTCATCGAGTTGCAGCTCGATCGGCTGAGCGCAGCCGAACGTGAAATTCTCGAGGTCGCGAGCGCCGCCGGCGAGGAATTTTCGGCAGCGGCCGTGGCCGCCGCACTCGGCGAGCACACCGAGGCCGTGGAAGGCTGCTGCTCCGGGCTCGCTCGGCGCTCGTCGTTCCTCGCAAGCACAGGCAGCGAATCCTGGCCGGACGGAACAGTCGCCAGCCGTTACGCATTCCGCCACGCGCTGTATCGGGGAACGCTTTACGAGCGCTTGTCAGCGGCGCGCCGCGCTCGCTTGCACCTCGTCATCGGCGATCGACTCGAGGCTGGCTTCAGCACGCACGCTCGTGCGCGCGCCGCCGAGCTGGCGACACACTTCGAGCGTGGCGGCGACGCCCAGCGAGGTGTGCTCTATCACCTCGCAGCTGGCGACAATGCGGGCGCGCGCAGCGCTGCACGAGAGGCCATCGGGCACTATCGACAAGCCTTGGATCTGCTCACACAGCTTCCTGACACCTATCAGCGCACGCAAACGGAGATCGCTCTCAACATGGCGCTCGGGCCACACCTGCTGGCCAGCAAAGGTTTCGGAGCACCCGAGGCGGAGCAGGTTTATCGGCGCGCGCAGATGCTATGCGATCGCATCGGAGCGACGCGCGAGTTGTTCACGGCACTGTGGGGACTATGGCTGTATGTGTCCGGTCATGAACATCTGGATGAGGCCAAGCGCATAGGCGAACGTTTGCTGGATCTCGCGCAACGCTCCGAGGACCGCTCGCTGCTGCTGCAGGCGCATCACTCGTTGTGGGCCACGTCGCTGGAACGTGGTGATCTTCTCGCGTGCTTCGAGCACGCGAATGTCGGTGCGGAGATCTACGTGCCGTCCGAGCACGCAGGCATGGCGGCACGATTCGGTAACCATGATGCGGGCGGATGCTGCCGGTGGTTTCATGCCGTGGCTCTGGGGTTGTACGGCGATCTGGTGCGGGCGCGGGCCACGAGCCAGTCGGCGATCCGCTTGACCGAAGAGATTGCCCACCCTTTCAGTCAGGCACTGGCGCTTTGTTTCGCGGCGATACTGGAACAAATGATTTGCGAGCCTGCAGCGGCGCGCCGTCACGCGCAGGGCAGTGCACTCCTCGCTTCTGAGCATGGCTTCGAGCTCGTCGGCGCTTGGTCCAAATGCATCCTGGGTTGGGCGAGTGCAACAGAGGGAGAGCACGAGCGCGGGATCGCGGATATCCGCGACGGGCTGCAGGCGGCAGGGGCTACGGGCACCAGTCAGTTCCAGCCCTATTTTTCCGGTGTGCTCGCGGATGCGTGCCTTCGCGCTGGGCGCATCGCCGAAGGTCTCGCAGCAGCGCGGAGCGGCATCGAGTTGGCGCATGGCACGAACGAGCGCTGCTATGAGGCCGAGCTATATCGGCTGCAGGGCGAGCTCATGCTTGCAGCAGGAGGTGTAGCGGAGGGCAGCGTCACGACGTTCGAGCGCGCGGCCGAGATCGCGCACGCTCAAGGTGCTCGCTTGCTCGAGCTTCGTGCGCTCGTCAGTCTATGGCGCATCGCTGAGCCGCAATATCGGTCGGCAGGCATTGGCCAGCGTCTCGCACGCGTGCTGGAGAACGTCGGATCGCGGGGCGAGGGCGCTGACGTGCGGCAAGCGCGTGCCCTGAACAGTTCCTAGATAATTCCCACGGCATTCTCATGATTCGCCCGAGCGGCGCGGCTAGCGTCGCCTCTACACGGGCATGGTGCCCGAGGGAGTCAGCGTCATGAGAACGATCATCGGCCTGGCAGCCGTCGCGTGCGGCGCGCTGTTGTCGTCTGTCGCGCCGGCTGGCGAGCGGCCGCCCGACACGGTGCTCGAATGGAACGCGATCATGCTGGAGACCACGACGGGCCAGAATCCCTTCTTCCAGGCTCGCTTCGCAGCCATCACACAGGTGGCGGTCTTCGAAGCCGTGAATGCCATCGAGAAGGACTATGACCCTTATCTGGGCACTGTGCGCGCGCCACGTACCGCCTCTGCTGACGCTGCCGCGGCCGTTGCAGCGCATGACGTACTGAAGAATTATTTCCCGGCCAGTGCCGCGAAACTCGATGCGGCGCTCGCCGTATCGCTCGACCGGGTTGACAATCTCAGCTCGAAGCTGGAAGGCATCGAAGTGGGCGCGGCCGCTGCGCGCGCCATGATCGAGCTGCGCACGGATGACGGTTCCGCGCCGCCCGAGTTTCATGTGCCGGCATCCACGGCCCCCGGCGAATGGCAGCCCACACCGGGCTGTCCGCCCGCAGGCGGCATTCTCAAGCAATGGCGCAATCTGCAGCCGTTTGCCATCGTGACTACTGACCAGTTTCGCCTGCCGCCACCGCCCACGCTGACGAGCAAGCGATACGCGCGCGACTTGCGGGAGGTACAGCGTGTTGGCGGCATGGATAGCCCATTGCGGCCGCAGGATCGTTCTGATGTCGCTCGATTCTATGCAGCGACTGCGCCAGTCCCCGTCTTCAACACGGCAGCGGCACAGATCGCCACGCAACAGCGGCGCTCGCTCTCGGAAAACGCACGTGCGCTCGCCCTCGTCGACATGGCGATCAGCGATGGGCTCGCGGCAGTGTTCGATACCAAGTATCACTACACCTTCTGGCGTCCCGAGACGGCGATTCGCGCCGCGGATGCCGATGGCAACCCGCTCACTCGCGCCGATCCGGACTTCATACCCTTCATCGTCACCCCGTGCTTCCCGAGCTATGCATCGGCGCACGCAAGCGGCAGCAACGCCGCCCGCGCAGTGCTGGAGCGGCTCTATGGCCCGCGTCATCATGACATCACGCTGAGCAATTCGGCCATCGTCGGCGTCGTGCTCCACTACGATTCCCTCAAGCAGATTACCGACGACATCGACGATGCCCGCATCTATGGCGGCATCCACTACCGCTTCGACCAGGAACGCGGCGGGCACCTCGGACGCCAGGTGGGGGCGTACGTAATCCGCCACGCTCTGCGTCGTGCGTATGGAACGGGGAACGATGACGAGTGCCGGTGATCCCTTCGCCCGGGCTATCGCAGGAACCTGTCGGGAAAGCGAGCCGGTCTGCGTTCTACTCGGTGTTGGCAAGGGGCTCACCTCGGTCCAGTGGGAGCCCACAACCGGCGCAGACGACGCATCAGTGCGGGAATGGGTCGCGGCAGCGGTCGGCCGGATCGAGGCGGATCGCAACCGCTCCGCCGAGACTCATTTGATCGCACTGCCGCTGCCCGGTTATCCGGACGGCTATACCGCCTGTCTACGCTCCACTGGGCACAGCCAGTTCATATACGAGGACTTGCCCGTGCCAAACAGGGTCTCCGGTATCCACGTCCCGGCATGTTACGACTGCGAGACGACCCGACAACGCAATTGTCGGGAGGGGCTCGCAAGCAGCGGGTAGGACTAATTGCGCCGTGGCGACCCAATTCGCATTGCTACGTTCGAACACATAGACGGCTTTTCTCCCGGTGTCCGTGATCAACAGCCGGCGACCATCCATTGCCGCCCCCGGCCCGAGGTTCGTCTGCGGATCGACAGGATTCGTGAGTGTCTGCTCCACAGACCAGATGCCATCGTGGTCACGGACGAACACTCTTGCCGGCCCCGGTGGCACGAGCTCAGCCACTACAGCTCGCTTTCCGCTGAATCCAAAATCGGGACCCAGAACGCCACCATCTGGCAGACGCAAGCTGGGTTCCTCAAACCAGACTCCGCCGGTGCGCACAAAGGAGCTGATGATGTTGTTGCCAACACCACCCGAGTAAGCCAACAACCTGGCGCCATCCACGATGACAGTAGCGCCGGTGAAGGCCAACGGTGCGGCGGCAGCAGGTGCGAGCTTCGTCTCGAGCGCATAGGTTCCCGCGCCGACCCTGTCGTAAATGAAGACTGCGCCGTTCAAGTTGTCTGCCGCAAAACTGCCGACTGCGGCAAAGTCGTGACCCAGCGCCAGGGGATTGAGGCGAGACAACGACAAGCTCGCGTTCGACAGCGTTTGTGTATACGTCCAGGCGCCTTTGTCATGCCGAAATACGAAGGCAACTGCCGTTTCCTGTGGAGCGCCGACCGCACGTATAGTGCCCTGCACGAGAGCGGTCTTGCCGCGCACGGCAATTCCGGTGGATGCAATGCCCTGCGGTGGCGCTGCGGCCAGAGTGGCCTCGTATACCCATCGTCCGCGCGAAGTCTTCGAGTATGCGTATGCCGCTGGACCGTTCCTTACCGACACAACGATGGTCCTGCCATCCGTGACTGCACGTGCGAAACTCAGCGACGCGGACGGATCCGGATCCGGGGGCGTCGGCAGACTTTGCCGCGGATGGATGCTCGCCAGTTCCGCCTTGGCCGATTGACCCACCAGGGTTGGTGCGAGAGCCGCGAGCACACAACCGAACAGAAAAACGCGGTGTTTCAACATGACCCACCTCTCCTTTTGGTGAAAGTCCTCCGTCGGCGCCCTGCCGACCTGCGAGCTGCCGCATCCTACTGCAAATGGCGCACTGTTGTTCTGTCAACCGATGGACGGTAGCGACCGCGACACCGAGCCGGGTTTCAGCGGCACAAGGAGCAGCAATGTAAGGTTGCGCCTACTGGCCTGGGTGGACTCGAGGGCGCTGCCTGCAGAAGTCAACTTGCTTTGCCCTACTCCGCGCGCGGAATGAAACTCAGAATCACCACCGCCACTCCCGCTGCCGCCGCGATCGGCGCCATGTACTGGACGACATTCGTCGCCGTCGCTCCGCCTCCCAACAGTACACCCGCGAGCATCGGCCCGACGATCGATCCGACGCGGCTCATCGCGACGCTCGCGCCTGAGCCGGTGCCGCGCATCTCCAGCGGGTAATACGAGCCCGCGATTCCGTACAGCGCGTAATTTGCACCGAGCAGGAAAAATCCCAGGGCCCCACTCAGGAACAGAATCACGGCTTGATTCGTCGCTGCGCCGAGCGCCATGAGAGTCGCGATCAACCCTGCGTAGGCTACGACGAGCGCCGTGCGCGTCCCCCGCCTGTCGACCCAGCGCGCGAACAGCATCGCACCCACGACGGAGACGAAGTTGAACGCTACCGCCGACTGCGGCGCGACCGAGCGAGCGAATCCTTTCGCAACTACCAGCGTCGGCAGCCAATTCAGAATCAGATACAGAATCAGCACCGTCGGCAGGAACGCACTCCACAACAGCAGCGACGGCTTCGCCCGTCCATCGCCGAACAAGGTGTGCCAGATCGAATATCTCTTGACGACCTTGTGCTCACCCGGCCGCAGCGTCTCCACCATGAACAACCACAGCGCAGGCACGAGCAGCGTGGGCAGGACGCCGCCGACGACGAATAGCGCGCGCCAATCCATGTCCGGCGGCAAGAATTGCGTCAGCAGCGCAGAAGAGCCGCCGCCGATCGGCATGCCGCAAAACATGATCGCTGCAGTCTGCGCACGCTTGCCCGGCGCGCTGAGTTCCGTGGCCATCGCCATCATGTTCGGCATCGCCCCGCCGAAACCGAGTCCCGCGAGGAATCGCAGGACGAACAGCATCGTGAAGTTGCTGGCGAGCGCGATCCCGAGCGTGAACACGCCGAACGTCGCGACCGCGCCGATGAACACCGGCTTGCGGCCGACGCGATCGGCGAGCCAGCCGCCGAATGCAGCGCCGATCACCAGCCCGATGTTGCTGATCGAGAACACCAGGCCCATCTGCCGCGGGCTGAGTCCGAATTCCGGTATGAGACGGGGAGCCGCGACGCCCATCGCCTGGATATCGAAGCCTTCGAGTACCGCGCACAGCAGACACAGCGCGACGGTGACGTTGACGTTCGGGGCTCGCGCGGTCGTTGCCGCTCCCATTTCCATCATGTCTAGAACTCGTACTGGAAGTTCGCAAACCACTCGCGCGGCCGCGCATACGCGATCTCGGCGTAGCCGCTGCCCGTCGTCAGCGACGAGTTGCCCGCAATCGGGTACAGCTCATCGGTGACGTTGTTCACGCCGGCCACTACACGCCACGGTCCGCCATCGCTGCCGATGCGGATCTGCGCATTCACTGTCGTGACGCTGTCGAGCTGCGCGATCTCGCGCGTGTTGGCCGCGTCGAAGAAGGTCGTGTCCTGATATGACGCATCGACGCGCGGCTCGATCTCGAGATTGCCGACGTGCGCGGTGTACGCGACCCCGACATGCCCTTGCCACTCCGGCGCGAACGGCAACTTATTGCCGGGTAACAATCCGGGCGGCAGCACCGCCAGCGGAATGTTGTCGAGACTGTCGATCGTCGCGTCGAGATAGCCGACGCTGCCTTCGACGCGCAGATCCTGCGTCGGCGCCCAGGTCAGCTCCGCTTCGGCGCCGTCGATACTCGCCTTGCCGGCATTCGTGAGGAACGGCGCAACGCCGTTCGGCGCCGGGCCGCGATAGGTCACCTGCATGTCCTTGTAGTCCGAGGTGAACACCGCCAGATTCAACCGCACCGTGCCGCCGATGTCGAACTTCGCACCGACCTCGTACGTCTGCGCTTCCTCCTGCTGGAACTTCTGCAACTGTGCCTGCTGATCCGGCGTCAGCACGGCGTTGAAGTGACTGTTCCAGCCGCCGCCCTTGAAGCCTTCGGCGTAGCTCACGTACGTCATCGCGTCGTCGGTCCAGCGATACGCGATCGATGCCGACGGCGTGAACGAGCTGAACGTGTCGCGATACCACTGCACCGGCACCTGCTTCACACTCGGATTCGAATAGTCGAACTGATCCGGGTACGAGCCCTTGTCGTCTTCGGTGTAGCGGCCGCCGGCCGTGAGCGCCAGCTTCTCGGTCACATGGAACGTCCACTGCGTGAACGCGGCCCAGCTGTTGTTATCCACCTTGTTGTTGTCGCTGTCGCGTTGCACCCCCGGCGGCGGCGGATTCAGCTCGATCGTCGCGATGTCGTCGGACGTCTGGTCGAAGTAATAGAGGCCGAATACCGCGGTCAGCGGCTCGGTCTGATACGTAAGTTGCAACTCCTGACTGAACTGGTCGCCCTGCACGTCATAGAAGGTGTGCAGGATCGTCAGCGGGGTGTTGTCCGCGTCGCGCACGCCAGTCCAGGCGAGATCGCGATACGCGGTGATGGACTTGAACTGCAACTGCTCGCTGAGATTCCACGCGATGTTCACCGACCCGCCCCAGTTCTCGAGCGTGCTCTCCAGCGGCAGCGTGCCGTTGTTCTTGAACGGTCCGCGCGCCTGCAGATCATTGGCGCAGCGATCGTCCTGGATCATCGGCACCGGTACCGCATTGCTCGCCATGCCCGGGCAGCCAGCATCGAAGCTCGCAACACGTGCGAAGGTCGCAGTCTCGGTGATCGCAGCGAAGACCAGCGGACTGCCGTTCTCGTCCGACTTGGTGTAGTCGCCCGCGAACACGACGCGCACGCTGTCACTCGGCGTCCAGACCCACTTGGTCATGCCCGTGAACGTATTGGCGTCGCCGAGATCCGTACCATCGCTGACGCGCGTGACGTAGCCATCCTGTTTGCGAACGCCGAACGAGAAGCGCGTCTTCAGCGTGTTCGAGAACGGCGCATCGAGCGCGATGAAGCCGTCCATGAGACTGTCGGTTCCGGTGCCGACGCGCACCTTGCCGCCGAACTCGTCGCCGGGATCCGTCGTCGTCAAGAGGATCGCGCCGCCGATCGTGTTGCGGCCGAACAGCGTGCCCTGCGGGCCGCGCAGCACCTGGACGTTCGCGATGTCGCGCAACGTCATCGAGCCGCCGACTGCGTTGCCGATGTAGACATCGTCGATGTAGAGGCCGACGCCGGGGTCGACCGTCGAAGTCGGATCCGTCTGGCCGATGCCGCGGATGAAGACTTGCGACGAGTTGTTGTTGCCCGCCAGCGGCGCGTTGTTCGCGAACTGCAGGTTCGGCACGACCTGGTCCAGCATGTCGGTGGCGAAGACCTGCCGATCTTCGAGCGCGCTGCCGGACAGGGCCGTGATCGCAATCGGCGTCTCCTGCAGGTTCTCCTGCACTTTGCGCGCCGTAACGATGATCTCTTCGAGGCCTTGAGTCGCCTGTTGTGCGTGCACCGTCGTCACGAGTCCCGCGCCCCACAACGCGGCGGACGCGTAGCGCCACGCTCTCGCTCTGTACAGACTGTTCATGTGATCCCCCTGATGTCGTCAGTTCGAACGATGAATCCGGTCAGCCCCACATCTCCCGCGCGGTTTCGACGATCAGCCGCAGCTTGGCGATCTGCTCTTCCTTGCTCAGTGCATTGCCCTCCTCCGTCGAGGAGAAGCCGCACTGCGGGCTCAGGCACAGCTGGTCGAGGGGCACGTAGCGTGCGGCCTCATCGATGCGGCGCTTGAGATCGTCCTTGCTTTCGAGCTTGCCGCGCTTCGTCGTCACCAGGCCGAGCACGACGAACTTGCCCTTCGGCACGAAGCGCAGCGGCTCGAAGCCGCCGGAGCGCGCGTCGTCGTATTCGAGAAAGAACCCGTCCACGTTCAGCTCGTTGAACAGCGCTTCGGCGACGTGGTCGTAGCCGCCGGAGGCCGCCCAGGCCGAACGGAAGTTGCCGCGGCACATGTGCGTGCAGACGCGCATGCCTGACGGACGCGCATCGAGCGCCGCGTTGATGTTGCGGATGTAGATGCGATGCTGTGCATCGGGATCGCCGCCGATGCTCTTCACGTACTCGCGCTGCTTCGGGTCGTTGAGATACGCGAGGCTCGTGTCGTCGAGCTGCAGATACGTGCAGCCGCGCTTGCCGAGCTCGACGATCTCTTTCGCATACACGGCGCTCAGGTCGTGCCAGAACTCGTCCATGCGCGGATACACACGCATGTCGATCGCCGCCCGGCCGCCGCGGTAATGAATCATGCTCGGCGAGGGAATCGTCAGCTTCGGCGTGCCCTGGCGGACGACCGACTTCAAAAATTCGAAATGCTCGCCGAAGATGCAGCGGTCGAGATGCAGCTTCCCCGCCACGCGCAGACCGGACGGCTTGAAGTCGATGTCGCCCTGGTCGCTGTGAAAGTGCACGGTGATGTTCTGCTCCACCTTCTGCACGCCGCCGAGCTGGTACATGAAGTCCATGTGCCACGACGAGCGGCGGAACTCGCCGTCGGTGATGCCCTGCAGCCCGATGTCCTCCTGCATCTTCACGACTGCGCGGATCGCGTCGTCCTCGATGGCCTTGAGCTGCGCAGCGCCGATCCGGCCCTGCTTGTGCTCCTCGCGCGCGTGCAGCAGCTCCTTCGGTCGCAACAGGCTGCCGACGTGATCGGCTCGGAACGGCGGTTGGGTCAGTTTCATGAGGGCTCCTCCAGTGCCTGGAGCTGCCGGTCCAGCTCGTGGAGCGTCCGGTAGCAGGGAAGCACTTGCGCAACGCTGGCATTCGGCTCGCGCCGCTCGCGGATCGCCGCCAGGAACTCGCGGTCCTGCAGCTCGATGCCATTCATCGACACGTCGACCTTGGAGACGTCGATGACATTGTCTTTGCCGTCGATGAGGTCGTCGTAGCGCGCGATGTACGTGCCGTTGTCGCAGATGTAACGGAAGAACGTCCCGAGCGGCCCGTCGTTGTTGAAGGACAGCGACAGCGTGCAGATCGCGCCGGACGCAGCCTTGAGCTGAATCGACATGTCCATCGCGATCCCGAGCTGCGGATGCTTCGGACCCTCGAGCGCATTCGCCCGCACGATCTCGCTGCGGGTCTGGTAGCGGAACAGATCGATCGTATGCGCGGCGTGATGCCAGAGAAGATGATCGGTCCACGAGCGCGGCTGCCCGAGCGCATTCATGTTCGTGCGCCGGAAGAAGAACGTCTGCACGTCCATCTGCAGGATCTTCAGCTCGCCCGCGACAATGCGCTTGTGGATCCACTGGTGCGAAGGATTGAAGCGGCGCGTATGCCCGACCATGCACACCAAGCCGGTCAATCGTTGCAGTTGCTCGACAGCCTCTGCGTCCTTCCAGCTGTCGGCGAGCGGAATCTCCACCTGCACATGCTTGCCCGCTTTCATGCACTGGATTGCCTGCTGCGCATGCAGCTGCGTCGGCGTGCACAGAATCACGGCGTTGACGTTCGGCTGCGACAGCGCATCGCTCAACTGCGTCGTCGCATGCGCGATGCCGTACTTCTTCGCGACTTCCTGCGTCGGTGCGATCTGCCGGCCGACAATCGAAGCAACCTCGACGCCGTCGATCTTCTTCAGCGCATCGAGATGCTTCTGCCCGAAGGCGCCGACGCCTGCGACCACGACCCTCATCGCCCACTCTCCGAAATCATATGGACTCCAGAATCATGTGACCGACCGCGGTGTTCGACGCCGGTACGTGATAGAAGCGATGCACCTCGCGCACCTGCGCGTCGAGCGCGCCGCGCATGATCAGCCACATGACGAGCTCGATGCCTTCGGAGCCCGCCTCGCGGATGTACTGCACGTGCGGAATCCGCGCGAGCGCTTCGGGGTCGCTCACCAGCTTGTCGAGGAACTGCGTGTCGAACTGCTTGTTGATGAGTCCGGCGCGCGGACCCTGAAGCTGGTGGCTCATGCCGCCGGTGCCCCAGATCTGCACCTTGAGGTTCGCATCGAACGAATCGATCGCGCGGCGGATCGCGCGCCCAAGCTGATAACAGCGATTGCCCGACGGCGGCGGGTATTGCACGACGTTGACTGCGAACGGAATCACCTTGCACGGCCACGCCGAGGGCTGTCCGAACAGCAGCGACAACGGCACCGTGAGCCCGTGGTCGACGTCCATGCGATTGACGATCGTCAGGTCGAAGTCGGATTGAATCACCGACTGCGTGATGTGACTCGCGAGCTCGGGATGCCCCTTGACGACCGGCACCGGCCGCGGACCCCAGCCTTCGTCCGCCGGCTTGAATTCGTCGGCGCAGCCGATCGCGAACGTCGGAATCATGTCGAGGCTGAACGCGGTCGCGTGGTCGTTGTAGATCAGGAACACGACGTCCGGAGTGTTCTCAGCCATCCAGCGCCGCGAGGGCTCGAAGCCCTTGAACAGCGGCACCCAGTACGGCTCGGCAGTTCTACCGAGGTCCATGGCTGCGCCGATGGCCGGCACGTGCGAACACGCGATGCCTGCGGTGAGCTTCGCCATCACTTGGTCTCCGGCGCTTTGCACGCGCCGTCATCGTTGGGCGAGCGGCCGCCGCTCAGCATCATCTTCGCGTACGCCTCCTGGCTCATGCCGGTCATCGAGGCGGCCGCGTACTGGAAGCTCTTGCCGTCGGTCGCGAAGATCTTCGCGAGAAAGTAGATGTTGCCGCCGAGCTCGATCATGCGGTTGAAGTCGCGCGCGAGGACGGCCTGCTTCTGCTCTTCGGTCATCTGCCACTCGTCGAGATACGCACGCTCGTTGGCTTTGAAGCGCGTGCGGTTGTCGGCCTTTATCAGCGACATGCAGAAGCTGTTGAGGTGATAGCCCTTGCGCGCGAGATCGGCGTCGAAGACCGTCGTGCCGGGGATGTTCAGGTAGGGCTTGTCGAGCGACATATATATATGTACCGATCCACTATCGATTCTTTGGGGCCCAGTAGAGGCGCATCGGGTTGTCGACGAGCAGTTGCTTGCGCAGGAGCTGCGTGGGAGCGATGCGCGGGAGCAGATCGACCAATTGGCCATCGTCCGGCATGTGCGTCTTCAGATTCGGGTGCGGCCAGTCCGTGCCCCACAACACGCGGTCCGGGAATGTCTCGACGATACGGCGCGCGAACGGCACGAAGTCGTCGTAGCCCGGCGGGCCGGTGCGCGACAGACGCTCCGCGCCGCTGACCTTCGACCAGATGTGCTCGTGATGAGTCATGAGTTTCACGAACAGCTCGAACCCCGGGGCGTTCAGTGGCTGGGTGACTTCCGGGCGACCCATGTGGTCGATCACCACGACCGTCGGCAACGACGCGACGAAGTCGTACAGCTCGGGCAGATCCTGCGCTTCGAAGTAGATGACGATGTGCCAGCCGAGCGGCTGAATGCGCTGCGCGATCTCGACCAGCACGTCGCGTGGCGTGACATCGACGAGACGCTTCACGAAATTGAACCGCACGCCGCGCACGCCGGCCGCATCGAGCTCGCGGAGCTGCGCGTCGGTGAAATCTCTCGTCACGGTCGCGACGCCGCGCGCTCGTCCGTTCGACGAGCGGCACGCGTCGGCCATCGCACGATTGTCCGCGCCGTGGCACGTCGCCTGCACGATCACGTTGCGCTCGAAGCCGAGATAGTCGCGCAGCTCCCAGAGCTTTTCCTTGGGCGCATCGCACGGTGTGTATTTGCGCTCCGGCGCGTATGGAAACTCATCGCCGGGACCGAACACATGGCAGTGCGCGTCGACCGCGCCGGGCGGCGGCGTGTACTTCGGCTTGCTGGGCGACGGGTGGTAGACGAGCCAGTCGCGATCCATCTGGCTCATATAGTTCTGGGGCTCATAGGTTCCTCGCCTTCAGCAGCGTATCCAGGCGCGGATACACGCGCCGCGCATTCAGCTCGTAGATCCGCCGCTTGTCCTCCTCCGAAACCTGCAGCGCATCGATGTAGCGCTTGGTGTCGTCGAAATAATGACCGGTTTCCGGATCGACGCCGCGCACCGCGCCGACCATCTCCGAGCCGAACAGGATGTTGTCGATGTCGATCACGTCGACCAGCAGTTCGATACCGGGCTGGTGGTAGACGCAGGTGTCGAAGAACACGTTCTTCATCACGTGCTGTGCGAGCGGCGGACGCTTCAGCATGTCCGCGAGCCCACGGTAACGGCCCCAGTGATAAGGCACCGCGCCGCCGCCGTGCGGAATGATGAAACGCAGCGTCGGGAAGTCGCGAAACAGATCGCCTTCGATGAATTGCATGAAGGCCGTGGTATCGGCGTTGATGTAGTGCGCGCCGGTCGCATGAAAGTTCGGATTGCACGACGCCGAGACGTGGATCATCGCCGGCACGTCGAGCGCGACCATCTGCTCGTAGAACGGATACCAGTGCTTGTCGGTCAGCGGCGGCGACCGCCAGTGTCCGCCCGACGGATCGGGATTGAGGTTGCAACCGACGAAGCCAAGCTCGGTGACGCAGCGCTGCAGCTCCGCCACCGAGTTCGCTATCGGCACCCCGGGCGATTGCGGCAATTGGCAAACGCCGACGAAATTCTCCGGATACAGATCGACGACCCGCTTGATGAGATCGTTGCAGGCGCGCGTCCAGGCAGACGAGGTCGCTTCGTCGCCGACGTGATGCGCCATCGCCGAGGCGCGCGGTGAAAAGATCGTGATGTCCGCGCCGCGCTCGCGTTGCAGCTTGAGCTGATTCTTCTCGATCGTCTCGCGGATCTGGTCGTCGCTGATGCGCGTCGGCGACGGCACGGGCAGGCTCGGCTCCTTCAGCCGCGCAAGCTGCTGGTCGCGGAACTGCTGATGCGCATCCGGAGCAGTGGTGTAGTGGCCGTGACAGTCGATGATCAACATCAGACGCTTCCCCTGCTCCTACCGTCGGTCATCGCGTCGAGCAAGTGGTTCAGGTCTTCATGCGCAGCGGCCGCACGATGAGCGGAAGCCCAGTCCTGCCACACCGCACAGGCGCTGCTCATGCGCGGCTCGAATCCCGCCTCGACGATCGTGCGCGCGACTTCGCGCATTTCTTCGGCGCGGCGACGGCCGTGGATCAGCGAGCGGGAAATCATGTAGCGGGCCTGAGCGTGCCAGTCGTCCGTGTTGAGCAGAGTACCCAACGACTGCAGGACTGCGTCCTCGACCCCGTAGCGCCGCGCGGCGAGCAACGATTCGCCGAGCAATGCTTCCATTCCCTTGATGATGACGCTGCGACACATCTTCGCGGCCGAGGCGCCGCCGATGCGGTCGGAGAACACGCTCGCACCCGTGAATCCGAGTTGCCGCGCGAGCGGCAGGAACTCCGCAGCATGCGGCCCGCCGAACAGCATAGGTGCCGCGGCGCGCTTTGGATTGATCGGCGACATGATCGCCGACTCGACGTAGCGCCCGCCCGCACTCTCGACAATCTGACTCACTTCGACCTTCACGCCCGGCGACACGGAGTTGACGTCGAGGAAGTACGCATTGCGCTTGAGATGCGGCACGACCGAGCGCGCCGCCGCGACATCCTGACCCGCAGTTACCGCGCTGATCACGAGATCCGCGCCCGCCGTTGCATCTGCGACATGCGCGGCCAGGCGCACGCTTTTCGCCGCGCTCGCACGGCGCGGCGCGCTGTCCGCAACCGTGAACAGAACGTCCCAGGCAGTGAGGTTCGAGGCGCCACGCGCGCCGAAGTCGGTGGCGAGGGCCTGCCCCACCTCACCGAACCCCAGCAAACAAACCTGCAGACTCATCCGCGCCTCCACACGTGACCCGGCACGAACACTTCGCCGCGCATCAGCTTGCGAGCGGTTCGCAGCAATGCAGACCGTTTGACCTCGACACTCTTGCCCTTCGGCACGACTTCCATGTCCACGGTGAAGAATCCGGTCGGATGCTCTACTTCCAGCCGCTGCCGCTCGCCGCCGCTCACCTTTGCCACCGCGGCCGCGACCGTGCCTGGAATGACACACGCCGTCGCCACGCTGACCGCACCGAGCACGCCGATCGCTTCGTGGACCCGATGCGGGATGAACGTCCGTGTCGCAATCGCGCCGCCGTGCCGCGCGACGGACACGAGGCACATCTTCGGCACGGTCTTCTGCGCGACGTCACCGAGATTCATGCGCGGGCCGACCTGCAGACGGATCTTCTCGACCCGCGCCTTCAGAGTGGCATTGGCTTCGAGCTGTTCCGGTGTCTCACCGCCGGAGACGCCGAGGTCCTCAGCTCGCATGACGACGACCGGCATGCCGTTGTCGATGCACGTCACCTGGATGCCGTCGATCGTGTCGATGAGCTCGCCTGTCGGCAGCAGCGTGCCGCAGCTCGAACCGGCGACGTCGAGAAACTCGAGTGGAATCGCGGCTGCCGTGCCCGGCACACCGTCGATGCGCGCGTCGCCTTCGTATTCGACCACGCCGCCGGGCGTGGGCACGTAAGCGACCGCGATGCTGCCCGTGTTCACCATGTGAATACGCACCGGGGTCGTCGGGCCGGCCACAGTGACTAGTCCATTTTCGATGGCCCACGGGCCGATGCCGGCGAGGATGTTGCCGCAGTTCTGACTGTCGCTGACTTCGGCCTTGTCGACGACGACCTGCAGAAACAAGTAGTCGACGTCCGCGTCCGCTCGGGTCGAACGCGAGATGACTGCGACCTTGCTCGTCAGCGGATGCGCGCCGCCAACGCCATCGATCTGCCGCACATCCGGCGATCCCATCGCTGCCAGCAAGACACGATCGCGCAGCGGACGGTCGGCCGGCAGGTCGTGCGCATGGAAGTACAGACCTTTCGAGGTCCCGCCCCGCATCAGAGTGCAAGGGATCGCGGTGAGCATTGCGTTCAGTCGTCCTCTGAATCCCGGTACTTCAGTCCCTTCTCCGCCAACCGCTCCCGCATGGCGTAGAGGTCCAGACCGAGCTCGCCGGCTTTGAGCCGCGCACGCACGGCGGCCTCCTTCTTTTCGCGCTCGATGGATTTGTCGAGCACCGCTGGAGCTTGCTCGCGCGCGACGACGCAAACGCCGTCATCGTCCGCGACGATCAGGTCGCCCGGATGCACGAGCATTCCGGCACAAACGACCGGTACGTTCACGCTGCCGAGCGTCTCTTTGACCGTGCCTTGGGCAGAGACGTACCTCGACCAGACCGGAAAGCGCATCGCAGTCAGATCCCGGACGTCGCGCACGCCGGCTTCGATGATCAAGCCTTGCACGCC
>DATENH010000007.1:0-27891 GCA_035275145.1 Steroidobacteraceae bacterium
TGAACACGTTCGGCGGCACGAAGCCGCGCTTCGGGTGCTTCCAGCGCAGCAGCGCTTCGGCGCTGCGGACGCGGCCGCCGGAGATGTCGACCTTCGGTTGATAGTGCAGTTCGAGCTGCCCGTCGCGAATCGCATGCCGCAAGTCCGCTTCCAGCGCCAGACGCTCTTCTTCCGACTTGCTCATCTCTTCCGAGTAGAAGCGGAAGCTGCCGCGCGCGATGCTGCGAGCGGCGCGCATCGCCGTTTCCGCCCGCCGCAGCAACACGTCGAATGTCGTGCCGTGCGCGGGGAACATGCTGATGCCGGCGCTGACCGCCACTTCGATGTCGTGACCTTCGATCGAGAAGGGCTCGCGCAGCGCCGCGAAAATCGTTTCGACCGTCACTTCGGCGGGAATCGTGCCGGTGCCGACGCGGCCGAGCACGATGAACTCGTCGCCGGCCAGCCGACCGAGAATGTCGCCGTTCGCGAGGACGGCGCGCAGCCGCTGCGACAGCCGACGCAGCAGCTCGTCGCCGACTTCATGACCGAGGGAATCGTTGATTGCCTTGAACCGACTTACGTTGAGGACCGTGAACGCGAACGGCGCGCCGGACTGCAGCGCTTCGGCGATGGTTTGTTCAGCAGAGGCGACGATCGCGACGCGCGTCGGCAGGCCGGTCAGGATATCTCGGCGCGGGGCTCCGGCGGAGGGCAAGGCGTGCAGACCTTGCAAGCGGCGCAAACGCACAGCGAGCCACGCAGCAACCGCTACGGCGGCGACGGCGATGAGGCTCGAAACCGCCAACAGTACGTAAGACCCTTCCATTGTCGACAAATACCCTGGGACGCGGTTCGTGGCGCGTACGTACCTCTATCGGGCGCCCGCCGACTGCCTTGAGCCGGACCCTGTGGGGAAAGGTCAAGGCCCGGACAAGGTGTGACCCACCTCTCACTCTTCTAGAATCGCCTCATGAAATCCCTGTGTGTCTTTTGCGGGTCCAGCCCAGGCAAGCGGCCCGCATATGCCGCGCTCGCAGTCCGTACCGGCGAGCTGATCGCGAGCCGCGGTCTTACGCTGGTGTACGGCGGCGGGCGAGTCGGATTGATGGGCGCGCTCGCCGACGCCGCGCTGGCCGCTGGCGGCCGAGTCGTGGGCGTGATTCCGCAGATGCTGATCGACCGCGAAGTCGGGCATGCCGGCCTGTCGCAGCTGCACGTCGTGCGCACGATGTCGGAGCGCAAGCTCCTCATGGGCGATCTCGCGGACGCGTTCCTCGCATTGCCCGGCGGCATCGGCACGATGGACGAGCTGTTCGAAGCGTGGACCTGGACGCAGCTCGGATTGCATCGCAAGCCCTGTGCTCTGCTCAATCTCGACGGCTACTACGATCCGTTGATCGCGTTTCTGGATCGCGCCGTCGACGAAGGATTTCTGGAGCCGCGCTATCGCGCAGCGCTGCTGGTCGCCGACGCGCTGGAAAGCGCGCTCGAGCTGCTCGCCGCGGCGGCTTGACACCTCAATGCGCAACCATCAGCCTTGCGGTCCCTTCGCGCCGGCAGTGCATCCATGATCCGTACCATGCTCCAGGGCAAGCTGCATCGAGTCCGCGTCACGCAAGCGGATCTCGATTACGAGGGCTCGTGCGGCATCGACGAGCTATTGATCGAAGCGGCCGGACTGCGCGAATTCCAGTACATCGAGCTGTACAACGTCTCCAACGGCGAGCGCTTCTCGACCTACATCATCAAGGCGCCGCGCGGCTCGGGGGAGATCTCGCTGAACGGCGCCGCCGCCCGCAAGGCTGCGATCGGCGATCTGCTGATCATCTGCGCCTATTCGCAGTATTCGGAGGAAGAGCTGGCGCACTACCAGCCGCGGGTCGTGCTGGTCGACGAGCACAACCGTCCGCGGCAGAAGCCGCCGCTGCGCAGCGCGGGCTGACGCGGGCGCCGTCGCATGGAACTCATCAGCTGGTTCATCGACCTGGTCCTGCATCTCGACAAGCATCTCACCGAGCTCGTCGCCGACTATCACCTCTGGGTCTACGCGATCATTTTTCTGATCGTGTTCTGCGAGACCGGCCTGGTCGTCACGCCGTTCCTGCCGGGCGATTCGTTGTTGTTCGCGCTCGGCGCGCTCGCCGCCGTGGATCAGACCGGCACGTTGCATGCGCCGGCGATCTGGCTGCTGCTGACGGTGGCGGCGGTGCTCGGCAACGAGGTGAATTTCCGAGTGGGTCGTGCCATCGGGCCGCGCGCGTTCAGCGGCAACTTGCGCTGGCTGAAGCAGGAGTACTTGATTCGCACGCAGCAGTTCTACGAGAAGCACGGCGGCAAGACGATCATCCTGTCGCGCTTCATTCCGATCATCCGCACGTTCGCGCCGTTCGTGGCCGGCGTCGGGCAGATGAAGCGGCGCCGCTTTGCGGCCTACAACGTGACCGGTGGGTTTGCGTGGGTGACGCTGTTCATCTGGGGCGGGTATTTGTTCGGGAACGTGCCGATCGTGAAGCAGAATTTTGGATTGGTGACGATCGGGATCGTGGTGGTGTCGGTGCTGCCGGTCGCGTGGGGGTTGTTGAGTAAGCCGAAGGAGTCGGAGTCGGGCTGAAGCCCGACCTACAGGTCTTCCACTACCTTCGCAGCCACCACAACCCGACCACACTCACCCCCAGCAACGCATACCCCGGCCACGCCGGCGTCCCCGCCAGCAACCAGATAATCCCGCCCAGCACGCACGTCGCCGTCAGCAACGACACATCCCGCCGTCGCCCATCCCGCCGGATCTCCATCCGAAGCTGCTGCACATCCTTCGTCGTCACCGGCACGCTGAAACGGCCGTCGCGCGCGCGCTGAATCGCGTTCTCGACCAGCGGCGGCACCTGCTGCAGAGCCTGGATCATGTCGGGCAGATGCTTGCGCACGTCCTTCGCGATTGCTCGCAGACTCCAGCGCTCCCTCATCCACTGCCGCAGCAGCGGCTGCGCCGTCTTCCATAGATCGAGATCCGGATAGAGCTGGCGGCCGACGCCTTCGATCTGCAGCAGCGTCTTCTGGATCAACATCAGCTGCGGCTGCATCTGCGCGTCGAAGCGCTGTGCCGCCTCGAACAGGCTGATCAGCACCTGGCCGAACGAAATCTCGCGCAGCGGCTTGTTGGCGATCGGCTCGCAAACCGTGCGCACCGCCGACTCCAGCTCGTCGACCCGCACATGCGCCGGAATCCAGCCCGAATCGATGTGCAGTTGCGCGATGCGGCGATAATCGCGCTCGAAGAACGCCAGGAAATTCTCCGCGAGATAGTGCTGGTCGCGCGGGTCGAGCGTGCCGACGATGCCGAAGTCGACGGCCGCGTAACGCGGCTGCTGCGGATCGTCGAGCAGCACGAAGATGTTGCCGGGGTGCATGTCGGCGTGGAAGAAATTGTGACGGAACGCCTGCGTGAAGAAGATCTCGACGCCGTTCTCCGCCAGACGCTGGATGTTCGCGCCGCGTCGCTGCAGCTCCGCCATGTCGGAGATCAGCACGCCGCGCACGCGCTCCATCACCATCACGTTCTTGCGACAGTGGTCCCAGTAGACCTCCGGCACGTACAGCAGGTGCGAGCCGGCGAAGTTGCGTTTGAGTTGGGAAGCGTTGGCGGCTTCGCGCAGCAGATCCAGCTCGTCGAGAATTGTCTTCTGGTACTCGCGCACCAGCTCGACCGGGCGCAGCCGATGCGCGTCGCTCCAGTAGCGGCCCGCGAGATTTGCGAGTGCAAACAGCACTTCCAGGTCGCGCTCGATCAGCGCGCGGATACCCGGCCGCACGATCTTGACGACGACTTCCTGGCCGTTCGGCAGCGTTGCCGCATGCACCTGCGCGATCGTCGCGGCCGCGAGCGGCTGCTCTTCGAAGCTCGCGAACATTTCTGCGATCGGACGCTGATAGGCGACTTCGGCGATGCGGCGGGCCTCGGCACCGGGGAACGGCGGCACGCGATCCTGCAGCTTCTCCAGCTCGTCGGCGATGTCACGCGGCAGCAGGTCGCGACGCGTCGACAGCATCTGGCCGAACTTCATGAAGATCGGGCCAAGCTCTTCCAACGCGAGCCTCAGGCGCTCGCCGCGCGTCGCGTCACTGGCGCGACGGAACCAGGTGGCGGGCGAGAGATAGAACGCGAAGCGCAGCGGGCGGAACAGGTGAGTGGCGCGAATGATGCCGTCCAGCCGATGCCGGACGAGCACGCGCTGGATCTGCAGCAGGCGCGACAGGACGCGCAGCCTCATGCGCAGCTCACTTATTGTTCCTTGCGTCGAGCAGCTTCATGCGTGCTTCGAGCCGGTCGACGTCGTCGCGCAGCCGGTCGACGCCGTGCAGGAATTCCTCTGCCTCGGTGCGGCTCGGCACGTCGCGGCCTTCTTCCTGCAGGTATTCCGCTACGTTCTGCAGCAGCGTGTCGCGTGCACGGCGAGCGAAGCCGAGTGCGCCGCGCGCGGCGTTGCCGATCTGATGTGCCGCGACGTCGCCGACGACGCGCGAAAGCTCTTCTTCGAGGTCCGGCTGTGCAGCTTTCAACAGCTCGCTGAATGTCTGCGCGATCTCGGCATCGCCCTCGATGTGAACAGCACCGCCGCGCAACGCGGCCTCGGGCGCGGGACCTGCGAGACGCAGCAGCGAGAATGGCGTGCCGGAAAGCGTCGCGTCGGGCGTGCCCTCGTGATCGCTGTGCAACGTCATGTGCTCGCCATGCGATTTGAAGTACACGCTCAGCGGCGTCCCAGCGACGTGCACAGCAAGTACTTTCTCGGCAAGGCGCTGGCAGAGCGCGCGCGCTGCGGAAGATGCAGCGACGTTGCGATTCAACAGCGATTCGAGCGGCGCGAGCCTCACAGCCGATAGCCTCGGTGCAGGGCCACGATGCCGCCGCTCAAGTTGTGATAGCGGCAATTCTCCAGGCCGGCTTCCTGCATCATGCCGAGCAGCGTCGGCTGGTCGGGAAAGCGGCGGATCGATTCGGCGAGATAGCGATAGCTCGCTTCGTCCTTCGCGACGACTTTGCCGAGCCATGGCAGGACCGAGAACGAATACGCGTCGTAGAGCGGCTTGAGGCCGGGCACGACGGGACGCGAAAACTCGAGCACCAGGAGCTGGCCGCCGGGCTTGAGCACGCGGGTCATCGAGCGCAGCGCGGCGGCTTTGTCAGTGACGTTGCGCAGACCGAAGCCGATCGTCACGCAGTCGAAGCTGCTGTCGCGGAACGGGAGCCGCTCCGCATTCGCGAGCGAGTACCGGACGTTGCCGACCAACCCGCGGTCGGTGAGCGCGTCGCGACCGACCGCGAGCATTGCTGCATTGATGTCGCTCAGCAAGACGAGGCCACCGGCTCCCACTTGCTTTGCCATGCCGGCGGCGAGGTCGCCTGTGCCACCCGCGACATCGAGCGCCTGCTGGCCAGGACGCAGCCCGGTCTGCGCCAGCGTGAATTGTTTCCACAATCGATGCGCGCCCGCCGACATCAGGTCGTTCATCAGGTCGTAGTTGCCGGCGACAGAGTCGAACACGGCGCGTACGCGCGCGGCCTTCTCGTCCGTCGGGACCTGTTGATAGCCGAAGTCGGTGGTGGAGTCGCTCATGGCGGAGCGGGATTCTACCGTTTCGCGGGCGTCGGGTACGGGATTCCCAGTTCTTTCAGTCGCGTCAGATATTGCTGCCATTTCTCGTCGCGGTCGCGGCCGAGCTCGTGCAGGTATGCCCAGGTGTACAGGCCGGTGTCGTGGCCGTCGTCGAAGACGATGCGGACCGCATAGTTGCCGACCGGCTCGACGGCACGCACGCCGACTTCGTGTTTGCCAAGCTGCAGCGTCTCCTGTCCCGGCCCATGGCCGCGCACTTCGGCTGAGGGCGAGTAGACGCGCAGATACTCGAAGGGCAGCTCGTAGCGTGAGCCGTCGTCGAAGGCGACTTCGAGGAGGCGGGAGCGGGTGCGGGCCTTGATGGCGGTGGGGTGGGGCATGGTTACGACGGATTGTCGGGCTGAAGCCCGACCTACAGCGCACCTAAAGGATGTAGCGCGTCAGGTCTTCGTCTTTGACGAGCTCGCCGAGGTGCTCGTCGACGTATTTCGCGTCGACCGTGAGATTGAACCCGTTGCGATCGGCGGCTTCGAACGACAGCACTTCGAGCAGCCGTTCCAGCACCGTGTGCAGGCGCCGCGCGCCGATGTTCTCGGTACGCTCGTTCACCTGGAACGCGACCTCGGCGATGCGCCGCACGCCGCTCTCCGCGAACTCCAGCTTCACGCCTTCCGTCTCGAGCAGCGCGCGATATTGCGTGCACAGCGACGCGTCGGGCTCGGTCAGGATGCGAATGAAGTCGTCGACCTTGAGCGCGTCCAGCTCGACGCGGATCGGGAAGCGTCCCTGCAGCTCCGGAATCAGGTCGGAAGGCTTCGACATGTGGAACGCGCCGGAGGCGATGAACAGGATGTGGTCGGTCTTCACCATGCCGTACTTGGTGCTGACCGTGCTGCCCTCGACCAGCGGCAGCAGGTCGCGTTGCACGCCTTCGCGCGAGACGTCGGCGCCGTGCGTTTCCTGGCGGCGCGCGATCTTGTCGATCTCGTCGATGAACACGATGCCGTTCTGCTCCGCGTTGGCGAGCGCGCGCATCTTAAGCTCTTCCTCGTTGATCATCTTCGCGGCTTCCTCGTCCGTGAGCAGCTTGAACGCTTCGCGCACTTTGACCTTGCGGGTGCGCGTGCGCGTGCCGCCGAGATTCGCGAACATGCCTTGCAGCTGTTGGGTCAAATCTTCCATGCCCGCGGGCGCCATGATCTCCACGCCCATCGGCAGCGAGCGCACTTCGATTTCGATCTCGCGATCGTCGAGCTGTCCTTCGCGCAGCATCTTGCGGAATTTCTGGCGCGTCTCGGCGTCGCGCGGCGCCGACTCGGGTTCGCTGACGAAGCCGAGCGTCTTCGGCCGCGGCAGGAGCACGTCGAGCACGCGGTCCTCGGCCGCGTCCATGGCGCGATGGCGCACCTTCTCCATCTCTTCTTCGCGCGTCTGCTTCACCGCGACGTCCATCAGGTCCTTGACGATCGAGTCGACCTCGCGGCCGACATAACCGACCTCGGTGAACTTGGTCGCTTCGACCTTGATGAACGGCGCGCGTGCCAGCCGCGCGAGCCGGCGCGCGATCTCGGTCTTGCCGACACCGGTCGGGCCGATCATCAGAATGTTCTTCGGCGTGATCTCCGCGCGCAGGTTCTCGGTTACCTGCATGCGACGCCAGCGATTGCGCAAGGCAATCGCGACGGCGCGCTTCGCGGCGCTCTGCCCGACGATGTGCTTGTCGAGCTCCTGGACGATTTCTCGGGGGGTCATGGACATGGAGCTAGCTAAGCTCCTCAATCGTGAGGTTGCGGTTGGTGTAGATGCAGATGTCGGCGGCGATGCCGAGCGCTTTCTCGACGATCGTGCGCGCATCGAGCTCAGTGTTCTGCGCCAGCGCACGCGCGGCGGCTTGTGCATACGGGCCGCCGGAGCCGACGGCCATGATGTCGTCTTCGGGCTCGATGACGTCGCCGTTGCCGGAGACGATGAACGAGTTCTTGGCGTCGGCGACGCACAGGAGCGCTTCGAGGCGCCGCAGGCTGCGGTCGGTGCGCCAGTCCTTGGCGAGCTCGATCGCAGCGCGCGTGAGATTGCCGTACTGCTGCAGCTTCGCTTCGAAACGCTCGAACAGCGTGAACGCATCGGCGGTGCCGCCCGCGAAACCCGCGAGCACTTTACCGTCGTAGAGCCGGCGCACTTTGCGCGCGTTGGACTTCATCACGGTATTGCCCAGCGACACCTGGCCGTCGCCGCCGACAGCGACGACGCCGTTGCGGCGGACCGAGAGGATCGTCGTGCCGTGCAGTTCCGTCATGGGCTCATGCCTTGGCTTTGCGTCGCGCGCGAGGGTGGGCTGCGTCGTAGATCTTGGCGAGGTGCTGGAAATCAAGATGCGTGTAGATCTGCGTCGTCGACATGTTCGCGTGCCCGAGCAATTCCTGCACGCCGCGCAGGTCCTGGCTCGACTCCAGTAAGTGACTCGCGAACGAGTGGCGGAACATGTGCGGATGGACGTGGCGGCCCAGTCCCTGGCGCCGCGCCCAGCCCTCGATGCGCTTCTGCACGACGCGCGTGCCGATGCGACCGCCGCGCAGGCTGACGAACAGTGCCGGCTCGTCCGCCTTGGCCAGCGCAGGCCGCTCCTTGAGCCAGCGCGTAATTGCGTCGGCCGCGTAACGGCCGACCGGGACGACGCGCTCCTTCCTGCCTTTGCCGAGCACGCGCACCGTTCGGTCGCTCAAGTGGATGTCGGTCATGTTCAAGCCGACGAGCTCCGCCAGGCGCAGCCCCGAAGAGTAGAACAGCTCCATGATCGCCTTGTCGCGCACGCTCAGTTCCGTATCGGCGCGGAACTCGAGCAGTCGCGCCATCAGATCGGCGTCGATGGTCTCCGGCAGGCGCTTGCTCGCTTTCGGTGCCTGCACGCCAATGGCGGGATTCGTGCTCACCGTTCGATGTTCGAGCAGGAACTTGAAGAAGCTGCGAATTGCACTGAGCCGACGTTGAATCGAGCGTGGCGCCGCGCCGCGCCGGTGCTCGGCGGCCGCGAACATGCGCACGTGCTGGCTGTCGACGCGCGACCAGTCTGCGATCGAGCTCTTGTCGCAGAACGCGGCGAAGCGCTGCAAGTCGCGTTTGTAGTTGGTATCGGTGTGCGCCGAGAGGCGGCGCTCCACCGAGAGATGCGTCAGGAAGCGAGGCAGCCAGGCAAGCGCTGAATCATCCATCGGCTGCGCCGCTCACTTCAGGCTGTCCCGATCGCCTCGTTGACGAGGTCGCCGATGCGCGCGAGGAACTCCGTGCTCATCGTCGGGTGGAAGCGCTCTGCGTCGGGGCTGCCGATCGCGAGCAGCGCCGCGCCGGACTGCTTGCCTGCTTTCTCTCCCAAGGGCACGAGTGCGGCCGAGCCGATCTCGACGGTGCCGGCACCGAACAGATAGTCGCGCTGGCTGTCGCGGATCTGGCCGCAGCGCGGCCGGCCGGACTCGAACAGCGTCTCGAACATTTTCAACTCTGCGGCACCGAGCTTCACGATACGCAGATGCCGGCTGTTCAGCTTCGCGAGCTGCGATTCGCCGTCAGCGGCGACCAGCAGTACCCACTCCGATGCACCGAAGTCCTCGCGCAGCGACGCCTCGATCGCGTCCATCACGCTGCTGCCGCCGTCAGCGCGTACCAGGCGGCACGCGAGGCGATGAATCTTCGTCGCCAGCACGTCATTGCCGCGGGCGACCTCGATCAGCTCGCGCAGGCGCGTTTCCAGCTTCTCGTTGTTGTCGCGCAGTGCCGAGACCTGGCGTTCGACCAGCGAGATCGCCGAGCTGCCCCGGTTGTGCGGGAGTTTCAGCTTCGTCAGCAGGGTGGCGTGGCGCTCGAAGAAATCGGGATTGGCCTGCAAGTAGTCCGCGATCGCGGTCTCTTCCTGGGATTCCTCGTCCAGCCGGCCGACAGGTTGCTTGCTCATGAAGCCCTCGATGATCTTTGAATAATGTCTGTCACGAGTGGTCGTCGTCCCGAACGTCCACCGTCCCCTCGAACACGCTGACCGCCGGACCGGTGAGCCACAAAGGCTTGCCGGGTCCCGGCCAGCGCACGGTCATGGCGCCGCCCGGCGCATCGACCTGCACTGTTTCCCGCAACAGGCCGAGCCTGCGCCCGACCGCCACCGCGCCGCAAGCTCCCGTGCCGCATGCCTGCGTCTCGCCGGCGCCGCGCTCGTAGACGCGCAACCGGATGTGCTCCGGGCTCACTACTTCCATGAAGCCGACGTTGGTACGGCGTGGAAAGCGGGAATGATTCTCCACAGCAGGGCCGAGAGTGTCCACGGGCGCGGCGCGGACCGACGGCACCTGGATGACGGCGTGCGGATTGCCCATCGACACCGCACCGATCTGCAGCTCCTGCTCGCCGACGCGCAGCGGATAGATGTCGGCCTCGCGCGCTGCCTCGAACGGCAACGACGCGGGATCGAAGTTCGGCACGCCCATGTCGAGCGAGACGGTGCCGTCGGCGTGCAGCTCGCCGCTGACGCGGCCGCCGGGGCTGTGGAGCTGCACGGTGCTGCGCCCGAGCCGGCGTGCAACCAGGGCGGCGATGCAGCGGGCGCCGTTGGCGCACTGCTCGACCTCGGAGCCGTCGGAATTGAAGATGCGGTAGAAGACATCGGTGCCCGCCGCGCGCGGCGGCGTGAGTGCCAGCGCCTGGTCGAAGCCGATGCCGCTGTGGCGGTCTGCGAGACGGTGCAGGGCTGCGGCGGAAGGCAGAGCTGCGTCGGTGGGCGCATCGAAGACGATGAAGTCGTTGCCCAGCCCGTGCATCTTCGTGAATGCCAGCCGCATGGCGAGAAGCATACAGGATGTGCGAACATCGCGGCGCGCAGCAGCCGGCAAAAGTCACGCCTTTTGACGGCGCCGGTCGAAAGGGCCTTTGGCCGCTTTCGACAGAAGAACAGTCAACAGCAAATGCAGCGCGAGGCCAGCATGCGCCACGTCATGGTCATGAACTCCAAGGGCGGTTGCGGCAAGAGCACGATCGCCACGAACGTCGCGAGCCATTTCGCCGGCGAGGGCTTCAAGGTCGCGCTCGCTGACTACGATCCGCAGCGAACCAGCCTCGACTGGCTGGAGCTGCGCGCCGCGGATCTGCCGCGCATCGCCGGCGTCGCGGCTTTCGACGAAGGTTTGCGAGCCGTGCCGCGCGACACCGAGGTCCTGGTCATCGACGCGCCGGCGCGCACGCACGGTTCGGAAATGAACGAGCTCGTGCGCCGCGCGGAGACGATCCTGGTGCCGGTGCTGCCCTCGCCGATCGACATGAAGGCGTGCGCGTACTTCATGACCGAGCTGCTCGAGCTCGGCAAAGTTCAGCGGCAGCAGGCGCGGCTGGCGGTCGTCGCGAACCGCGTGCGCGAGAACACGCTGATGTACGAAGAGCTGGATCAGTACCTGGGCAAGCTCAAAGTGCCGTACCTGGCTTCGTTGCGGCAGTCAGCGAACTACCTGCGCGCGTTCCAGCGCGGCATGGGCATCTTCGAGCTGCCGGAATACCTGGCATGGCCGGACTGGAAGCAGTGGCAGCCGGTCACGAAGTGGCTCGGGAGCAAGAAGAGCCAGCCGAGCTAGCGGGACAGGCTCGCGCGGATTCCCTGCTCGACGTCCGCGTACTTCAGCACCACGCCCAGGTGCTTCAACATTCTTTCGTTGCTCACCCGGCGCGATTCATTCAGGAACGACAGCCGCTCCGGGCTGAACGTGAGCTGCGCTTCTTCCATCGAGACCTGCGGCGGCACCGGCAGGCCGGCGACCTTCGCGACCAGGTTGATGAATGTCGTCGAGCTGAGCGGCCGTCCGTCCGTCACGTTGTAGACGCCGCGTGCTTCCGGGTTCGCGATCGCGCGTGCGCAGGCCTCGACCAGGTCGTCGACGTGGATGCGGTTGTTGATGCCGGCCTCGCGCTCGCGCACGACCGGCTCGAAGTGGCGCAGGCGCTCGAGCGGCAAGCGGTCGGGCCCATAGATTCCCGGCACGCGCAGCACGACGCGGCGGACCCGGCGCTCGTTGCACCAGACTCGCGTCATTTCCTCTGCGCTGATCCGGCGACGAGCGCGATCGGTGCGGGGCTGCACCGTGCTGCTTTCGTCCACGATGGCGCCGGCCGTGTCGCCGTAGACGCCGGTCGTGCTCATGTAAACGAAGGTGTGCGGCGGCACTGAGGCGAGCTGCAGGAAGCGGTCGAGACGCAAATCGCTTTCACCGAGGACCGGCGGCGGCGTGAGGTAGACGATCGCCTCCAGGTCGAGCCGTTCCGGGATCGTCGTGCCGGGGCGGACGCGGTCGAGATCGATGGCCAGCGCACGCACGCCGGCGCGCTCCAGCTCCGTGGCGCGCTCGGCCGACCGCACTAAACCGGTGACGTCGTACTGCGCCTGCAGCCGCAACGCCAGCCGTTGGCCGACGTAGCCGCAGCCCGCAATGAACACATGGCGGCGATTCGCTGTCATTGACTCCGCTTCGACAATGATTTAACTTTCAGATATTCCTGAAACAACGGTCACGTCAGATGAAACTCACCCCGACCGTACAACGCTGCATCCTGCATTGGGGCGAAATGGCCGGCCGCTGGGGCGTCAGCCGCTCGGTCGCGCAGATCCACGCGCTGCTGTACCTGGCGCCGCAGCCGCTGACCGCCGACGAGATCGCCGAAACGCTCGCCGTGGCGCGTTCCAACGTCAGCGTCAGCATAAAAGAGCTGCAGCAGTGGGATCTGGTGAGCGTGACGCATGTACTGGGGGACCGGCGCGATTATTTCCAGGCCCGCAAGGATATCTGGGAAGTCATCGCGGTGATCATGGACGGGCGCAAGAAGCGCGAGATCGACCCCACCGTGCAAACCCTGCGCGAGTGCGTCGCCGACGGCAAGCGCGACCACGAGACGCCGGAAGAGGTCAAGGAGCGCATCGCGTCGATGCTCGAGTTCATCGAAGAGCTGTCGGGCTGGTACGAGCAGATTCGCGCGATGCCGCGGCCGACACTGCTCAAGCTGATGCGCATGGGCACGAAAGTCGCGAAGGTCATCGGCTAGCGTCCAGCTTCGCCAGCACGTCCGGCGCATAGTCGAAGGAATCGAAGAACAGCTGCTGCGCCGGCAGGCCGCGCTCGCTGTACTCGTGGCGCACGGCTTCGACCATCGCCGGCGGACCGCTCGCGTACACGTCGAAGTCCTGCAGATTCGGATGATCCTCGAGCGCTGCTGCGTGCACGAGTCCGCGCCGGCCGGCCCAGTTGTCTTCCGGCTGCGGATCGGACAGCACCGGCGTGTAGTGCAGGTTCGGATGCTTTGCGCTGAGCGCGCGCACTTGCTCGTCCTCGTACAGATCCCGTTGCGTTTGCGCGCCCCAGTACAGGTGCAGCGGACGCCGATCGCCGACGGACAAGAGATCGCGCAGCATCGAGCGCAGCGGTGCGTAACCGGTGCCGCCGCCGATGAGCAGCGCCGGGCGCGGCGATTCCTTGCGGAACCAGAACTGGCCGAGCGGGCCCTCGATGCGCAGCAGCGTTTTTTCCTTCATGCCGTTGAAGAGTTGCTGCGTGAACTCGCCGCTCGCGACCTTGCGGATGTGCAGCTCGATCAACTCGTCGCGGCCCGGGCAGCTCGCGATCGAAAAGCTGCGGCGCCGGTTCTGCGGCAGCATGACGTCCAGGTATTGGCCGGCGACGAAGTGGAACTCCTCGTTCGCGGGCAGCCGCAGGAACACTGCCATCACTTCGGGTGCGAGCCGATGCATGTGCTCGATGCGACACGGCAGGCTCTTGACCATCACTTCCGGTCGCGGCGGACGGATCTCACGCACTTCGATCGCGAGGTCGGCGCCCGTTGCGTGCGCCTGGCACAGCAGTGCGTAGCCTTCGCGTTCCTCCTCGGGCAGCAAGCCGAGCGGCCGCCCACGCGGATACACGATGGTGCCCTCGCGCACGCGCGCGCGGCACGAAGAGCAGTGACCGCCCTTGCAGCTATGCGGCAGGTTCAAGCCGGCACGCAGCGCCGCGTCGAGGATTGTTTCCCCTTCTTCGACGACGATGACTTGCTGCGAGGGGAGCAGGGTGATGCGCGAATACGGCATCACCTTCTCCGATCACCTTGCCGGCGATCCAGCCAGGGACGCGTGTGGATCTTCGGCAGCTTCGCTTTGCGGCCGACCGCGAAGGCGAGCGCGTCGTTGAGAGCCTTGAGCGCGCGCTCGCGCTCGCCGAGCTGTTCCATCAGGCTGGCGAGGAGCTGATAGGCCTCCAGGCGCGGCTTGATCGAGATGCTGGTTTCGAGATAGCTGCGCGCTTTCCCATAAAGCTCGGCGCGTGCGGCGAGGCGCGCACAGGTGAGCAGCAATGCGGCGTCTTCAGGATGCGCCGGCAGCCACGATTCGGCCCGCTCCAGGACCTGGAACGGCTCGTCAGTCTCGATTTCGCCGTACGTGAGCACCGTGCTTTCGTCCCACGCACGCCCGATGCTCTCGCGCAGCTCCGCTTCGGCCGCTTCCTGTTCGTCACAGGCCATGGCAGCGCGCGCATACGCGACGACGATATCTGCGCGTCGCGAGAGAGTCTTCGGAATGTCCTTCCAGGCCGATGCGAGCTGCGTCGGATCGGCTGCGGCGCCGGCCGCTTTCAGGCGATCGAGATAGATCTGCGCCACGGTTTCATCCGCGACAGCAGGCGGGATACCGCGCGTGCTGCGCAGCTTCGGCTCGATTTCCAGCAGCCGCTGCCACGCGCCGGTCTGGCGATGCACACGCGAAAGCAGCAGCAGTCCGCGCGCATTGGATTCGCCGCTCGCGTCGAGCTGCTCCAATGTCGCCAGCGCCGAGGCGAGCTGCTTGTGCTTGAGATGAATCTCGGCCTGCATGATCAACACCGGCGCGCGCCGGTCCGTCGATGCTTCGAGCGCACGGGCGAGCAATTCGTCGCGACGTTGTCCTGCGCCTTGCAGGTCCGCGGCTCGTGCCGCGACGAGATAGTGGGCGACGGGATTTTCCGCATCGCGCGCGTAGCGCGTCAGCGTCTTCTCCGCGGCGTCGTACTCGCCTGCTGAGAGTTCCAGCAAGCCTTGGCCGAGGCTGCGCCGCGCGCGTTCGAGGCGGCGCTGTTCCTGGTTGCGTCGCCAGAGCTGTCGCGCGCTGATCGCGCGGCTGACGCCACGGACCACGAAGTACGCGACGATCAGCAGCAGCACGAACGTGACTGCCGACATCTCGATGAGATGGCCGGCGATGCGCAGCGCGACGTAGCCCGAATCGGCGAGCAGCAGGTTCGCGAGCAGCGCGCCCAGGATGGCTGCCACAGCGATGTACAGACCGCCCCTCATCGCCGCGCCCTCATTCCGGACCCGGGCGAGCGGGGAGCAATCGCTGCAGCGCGCGCGCCGATCCGGAGATGTCGGGCAGCTGCGGATCGATGTTGATCGGCTCGAGCTGCTGGATCTGTTCGAGCAGCGCCTTCGCGCCGGGACTCGACAGCTCGAAGTAATCGCCGAGCCACTGCCGTGCTCCGGCGAGCGACGCGCGATACGCGGTGGCATCGTGGCGCTCGACCGCTGCGCGCGCTGAGAACAACAGCAACTGCAGATGCTGCCGGCGCACTTGCGCCTCTTCGACGGTCACGATGCTGCCGGCACGATCGTCCACCTTGCGCACGACGATCAGGTTCGCCAGCGTGTTGCGGAACATGGCCCACGCGCGAGCCAACATGCCTTCGGGCAACGCCTCGCGATTCACGGCGCGGGGCTCGGTGGCGAGGAGGCCTTTGAGCTCCAGTTTTGCTGCCTGATCTTCCGCGCTGGCGAGGCGCGCGAGGATGCCGACGACGTCTGGTTGCTGCACTGAGCGCAGGGCCTGCAGCTCACGCGCAATCTGTTGCCGCACCGGCGCGACTGTCTGGTCGCGCACGGCTGCGAGGCGACCGTCCGCCGACTCGAGCGCGACGATCGCTGTCTGGACGTCACGGTCGAGCGCGAGCCGGCGTTGCGCGACGTCCAACAGGAACATCGCTTCGGCACGCGACCACGCCCGCTCCGGACCTTCGGCGCGGCCGCGCAGTTGCTCCATCGAGAGCATCAGCTCTTCGACCTGTTTCGGCACGTCTTCCAGGGAGTCGACTCGACGGTCGAGCTCGCGTGCGGACGCGCGCTGGCGGTTCGTCTGGCTCTTGAGATCCGCGCGCAGCTGCGCGCGCTCGGCCTGAGCCGTCCGTGCGAAGTCGTTCGTGCGATCGAGGCGGTCGCGAGTCGAATCGATGCGCAGCAGCGCATAGATCGAAGTGGCGAGCGCCAGCGCCGCCATCGCCGTGGTCAGCCGACTGTACGTGTGCGGGCGTCGCGTTCGCGGCGCTTCAGCAGGTGTCGCCGAAGCAGGGATGATTTCCGAACCGGTGTCGGCCATTGCAGATGGGGCGCGTGGGAGTGAGCGATTCGCGCCGCGTATGGTAACACCGGCCCAGTTCGATCTTCAGCCGCCCCTTGCGCGCATGCGCCACAGCGCCAATGCACCGATCATCGATGCATCGTCGGCGCCGGCGGCCACGATGGCCTCGCCGCGCAGTCCGGCGCTGACGGCTGCCGCTACGATTCTCCGGCTCGGGACCAGCAGTGCAGTGCTACTTAACAGTTGTCGACCGTGCTCGGTCAGCATGCCTTGCAGGTTCTGGAGGGTCTCGATGCTGGTCGCGGTCACCACATCGATGCCCTCGTCCGACCAGCGCGCTTCCACGTCGGCGACCTTCGCGGCGTCGACGTTCGGCCGCACGCGGCGGTAGACCTCGCGAGTCTCCACCGACATGCCCTGTGCGACGAAGGTGTCCCTCAACAGCTCGCGGCCGCCTTCGCCACGCACGATCAGCACGCGTGCGCCGCTGGTTAGCTGCAGCAGAGGATGTGCGAGCAACGCCTCGCTGGTAAAGCCCGCTTCGGGAACGATGTCGGCGGCCAGTTCCATGGCCGCCAGAGCCGCGGCAGTGGCGCGACCGATCGCGGCGATGCGGGTCCGCGCGCTCTTCGTCACTTGCCGGCCGCCGTGCTCGACTGCGTTGACGCTCACAAATACGACCAGGTCGTAGTCAGGTGCCGTGACAGTCGTTTGCACTGCGACGGGTTCGATCTCGACAGCGGGGAAGGCGATCGGGTTACCGCCTTGCCGCGCGATCTCCTCGCACAGCATGGCGCACTGCGCGGCCGGGCGCGTGACCAGGACCGTGAGGCCCGTGAGCGGCGGCACGACCTTCGGGATCACGGCTGCGAAAGTCTCAGCTTTTCGAGCAGCGCGCGTGCGCCGGCATCGAGCAAGCGATCCGCGAGTGCCGTGCCCACTGCCTGCACGTCGGCGATCGCACCGTCGTGCACGCCGCGGTAGATCTCTTGTCCGTCGGGCGAGCCGATGACACCGCGCAGTTGCACGCGCCCGCCTTCGATTCGCGCGTGCCCCGCGATCGGCGACTGACAGCTACCCTGCAGCCTGAGCGCGAATGCACGCTCGGCTTCGCAGCACTGCCAGGCGAGCGTGTCGTTGAGCGCGTGCACCAGCTCGATGCTGCGCGTGTCGTCTGCGCGGCATTCGATGCCGATGATGCCCTGGCCCACTGCCGGCACGAACTGCTCGAGGTCGAAGCGATGGGTGATGCGGTCTTCGAGACCGAGGCGGATCAGACCGGCTGCAGCGAGCACAATCGCGTCGTACTGCTCTTCCTGCAGCTTGCGCAGCCGCGTTTCCACATTGCCGCGCAGTGTGAGCAGTTGCAGATCCGGCCGGGCGTACTTCAACTGGCACTGTCGGCGCAGGCTCGAAGTACCGACGCGGGCGCCCGGCGGCAGCGAGCTGAAGGTCTTGTGCCGCAGCGAAACGAAAGCGTCGGCCGGATCGGCGCGCGACAACATGGCGGCGAGCGTCATGCCCGGCGGCATGTCGCTCGGCACGTCTTTCATCGAGTGCACCGCAATGTCGGCACGGCCTTCGGCGATCGCGACCTCGAGCTCTTTGATGAACAGCCCTTTGCCGCCGACCTGGGCGAGCGAGCGATCGAGGATGCGGTCGCCCTGCGTCGTCATCGGCACGAGCTGCACCGTCAACCCGGCATGCGCTTCGCGCAATCGGGCTGCGACATGCTCTGCCTGCCAGAGCGCGAGTCGGCTCTGTCGAGTCGCGATGCGCAGCGTGTCGGTTGCGGCGCTCACTTTTTCGCCTCCTCGGCGCGGCGCTGCTCCAGTGCGAACTGCAGCAGCGCGATGATGAGCGCGAGCACGACAGGACCGAGGAACAGCCCGATCGCGCCGAAGGCGGCGATGCCGCCGAGCACACCGACGAATACCGTCAGGGTGCCGACCGGCGCGCGCCCCGAGACGAGCAGCGGGCGCACGACGTTGTCGACGAGCGAGACCAGCAACGCTCCCCATATCACCATGAAGGCTGTCGCTCCCCACCGGCCTTGCGCAGCGAGCACGATTGCCGCGGGAACCCACACCAGCGCAGTGCCGCCGAAGGGCAGCAGCGCTGCGAGCGCGGCGATCACACCGAAGACCAGTGCGGAAGGCAGGCCGACGATGAGGAACGAGATGCCGACCAGCGCGCCTTGAATCAGAGCCGTCAGGCCGGTGCCGTACACGAGCGCGCGGGTCACGGCGGCGAGGTGATCGAACAACTTGTTCTTCTGTTGCCGTGACATCGGGATCAGCTCGCGGATCGTGTTCCACATCCCGGCGCCGTCGCGGATGAAGAAGAACAGCAGGAACACCATCAGCACGAAGCCGAACACGGCGCCGAACGCGCCGATGAACACTTTGCCGCCAAGCGAAGCCAGCGACTGCAGCACTGCGCGCGAGCCTTCGATGACATAGCCACGAATCTGGGCCACGCTCACACCGAACGTGCCGTCGAGCCAGTCGAGCGTGTCCTGGATCCAGGGAACCTTGGTCAGATCGAACACGTTGTTTCGAGTCTGGTCCGCGACGGTGCTCTGCACCGTCTGCAGCAGGTCGCCGACCTGTGCCGCGAACGCCGCGCTGAGCGCGGCGAGGGGACCGACCAGGACGATGAGCGTGAGCACCGTCAGCAGCGCCGCCGAAAGCTGGCCCCGGCCCTTGAGCCGCTGGGTCAGCCACACGTGTAACGGCTGCAACAGAAACGCGATGAACATCGCCCACAGCAGCGGGCCGAAGAACGGCTGGACGATCTTGAACAGCGCGATCCCGAGCAGCAGGGCCGTCACCAGTGCGAACGTACGCGCGTAGAACCGGTCGCGGACCGGCACTGCGCGCTGCGGTGAATTCATCGGCGGCGACTCCTGGCCAGCTGCTAGGTAATGCGGGCAGCAATGCTAGCACCGGGATCGCCCGAGGTTTACTCTGACCGCCCAATGAAGAGGATCGCCGTATGAGCACGAACGCCGCGAATGCCGAAATCACCACCGACCAGCTACTCGCAGACCTCAAGACCGTCATGAACGATGCCGAGGCTCTCCTGCGCGCGACCTCGACCCAGACGGGCGAGAAGATCCAGGAGGTGCGGGCCCGCGCCGAGGAGTCGTTGCGCCAGGCGAAGGCGCGGCTCAGCACGATCGAGGACGAGGCGCTGCGCCGTGCGCGCGAAGTGGCGGACGCAACCGACGAGTACGTGCGCGAGAACCCGTGGCAGTCGGTCGGCATCGCGGCCGGCGTCGGCCTGCTCGTCGGGCTGTTGCTGGCACGGCGTTAAGTCGCAACGATGGCAGCGCTCCCGCAGGAACAACCGCAGTCCACGACCGGACTGTTCCAGTCGTTCAGCAATTTCGCCGCGACGCTGATCGCGATCGGGCACACGCGCCTGCAGCTGCTCACGACGGAGCTGCAGGAGGAAGTGCGCCAGGTCGGCGCGATCCTGCTCTGGGCGTTCGTCGCGGCGTTCACGGCGCTGCTGGCGCTGTTCCTTGCGGCGCTCGTCTTCATCTTCGCGTTCTGGGATACGCACCGCATTGCCGCCTCGCTGGTGATGATCGCCGTGTTCGTCGGGCTCGCGATCTTTGCCGCGCTCGTGTTGCGCAAGAAGCTGCGCGAGAAGCCGCCGATGCTCGACGACACGCTCGCGGAGCTGGCGAAAGATCGCGACAACTTGCGGGCACGCGTGGGCGAGTCGCAATGAGCCGGCGATTCGATCAACTCAACTCCCACCACAGCAACCTGCTGGCGCGCATCGCCGTGCAGCGTCGGCAATTGGGGGAGACTGCGGAAGAGATAGAGCACGAGCTGGGCCGCGTCGATCGCGGCGTCGCTGCAATCCGGCGCGTGCTGAGCAGCCCGATCCTGATCGGCGGTGCGATCGGCATCGTCGCGCTGCTCGGTCCGCGACGCCTGCTGCGCTGGAGCTCGAAAGGATTGATGCTCTATTCGACGGCGCGGCAGCTGCTCAGGCTTCGCCGCGAATCCTACGCAGCAGCTCCGACGCATGACGGCGGCTGACCTCTAGCACGTCGCCGCACTCGCGCACCCGCACTACGTACTGGCCGGAGTCGGTGCGCTCCACTGCCGAGATCTGCTTCTCCGCGATCAGCGCGTTGCGATGGATGCGCACGAAGTCCGGCGCGAATTCCTCCGCGAGCGTCTTGAGCGACTCGTCGATGAGGCTCTCGCCGTTGCGATGCTTCACCGTCACGTATTTCTGGTCGGCGACGAAGTAATAGATGTCTGCGATCGGGATGAGACGCAGCTGCTCGCCGAGGCGCGCGCAGATCTGTTCGCGCCGATGCTCGAGGCGCGCAGTCTCCGCGACCTTTACGAGCCGGCTCGGCGAAATGCGCGCAGCGTGCCGCAAGGCGTGTGCGAGCTTTTCCTTGCGGACCGGCTTGAGCAGGTAACCGACGGCTTCGGTCTCGAACGCCTCGACAGCGTACTGGTCGTAGGCCGTCGTGAAGATCACCGCCGGCGGATCTTCCAGCGTATCGATGTGGCGCGCGATCTGGATACCGGAGAGTCCCGGCATGCGCACGTCGAGCAGCACCACGTCCGGGCGCAGCTCGCCGCAACGGCTCAGCGCTTCCTCGCCGTTGCCGGCCTCGGCGACGACTTCGCAGTCTTCGATCTCGGCGAGCAGCCGGCGCAGGCGTTCGCGCGCGGGCGGCTCGTCATCGACGATGAGCAGCTTCATTGGGAGAGCGAGTGTACTTGATCGGCCGGGAAGATGAGGCGCGCGCAGAACTCCCCCGGCTGTTGCTCGATCTCGATGCGGGCCCGACCCGGCCAGGCCAGCTCCAGGCGCTGGCGGATGTTCTCGAGCGCCATGCGATTGCCTTCGCGCTCGCTGTAGTCCAGCTGCGGTGGAATCGGATTACGGACTTCGATTTGCAGCATTTCCCCGACGCGCTTGCCGACGATCGACACGGTACCGCCGCCGGACAGCATTTCGATGCCGTGATACACGGCGTTCTCCAGCAGCGGTTGCAGGATGAGGCTCGGGACCTCGACGCGCATCGGCAGCTCGTCCACATCCCATTTCACACGCAGGCGGTCGCGCAGGCGTAGCTGCTCGATGCGCTCGTGCGTGCGCGCGATCTCGATCTCGTCCTTGAGCGAGATGCGCGCATTCGCGTCGCTGAGGCTTGCACGAAAGAGATCGGCGAGATCCTCCACCGCCTGCTCGGCACGCTCCGGCGCAGAGCGGGTCAGCGCCGCGATGGTATTCATGCTGTTGAAGAGGAAATGCGGGCGGATGCGCGCCTGCAATGCACGGATGCGCGCGAGCGCCTCCATCTCGACACTGCGCTTCCACTCGGCACTCACGTAGAAGTAGCGCAAGGTCAGGGCGCCCACGATGAATCCGACACCGAGGCTGCGCGCCATGAAGGAGCCGTGATGCGTTGGAAATACCAGGCTCGCGACGCCGGGGACTCCATCGGTCACGTAGCGGCCGATCTGAAACACGATCTCGGCAATCGCGCCGATGCACGCGAGCATCAGTGCCATGGCCATCAACGACGCTTGCGTCGCAGGGAGCGTGTGCAGCCAGGTACGCGCCTGGCACAGCACGGCTGCGCACGCCAGCCCGATCCACAGCAGAAATAACGAGCTGGCGGCGAGGTCGAGCCAGAAGTTGGCGTGCAACGACTGCCGCGAGATCGCGAAAATCAGCGCGACGAGCTCGACGATCAGCACGATCGCGAGCACTGCGCGCGACTCGCAGAAGTTCGGCAGGAACAGGGTGGAGGACGGACCGCGGGTGTCGGGGGCGGAGGCGGCCACGGCGGCGGCCTCAGGATCTCGGCTTATTCGCGTCGGCTGCGGCGGCGAACAGTGCGTCCTTCAGGTGGAACAGCGTCGAGATGTCCTCGTCGCCGTGACCCTGATCGATCAGCCGCCGATAGTGCAGCAGCGTCATCTCGATCAGCGGCAACTGCACGCCGTGACGCGCAGCCATCTCGCGGCAGATCTTCAGGTCCTTCTCGTGGAGCCGCACGCGGAAGCCGGCCGGATAACTGCCGCGCAGGATGTTCGGCGCGCGATTGACGAAATACCAGCTCGAGCCCGCGCCCTTGCCGAGCGTCTCGATCAACTTATCGAGCGGCAAATCTTCCGACTTCGCGAACGCCATCGCTTCGGCGACCGCCTGGATGACGCCGGCGCACATGATCTGGTTGGTCGCTTTCGCAGCCTGACCCGAGCCGCTCGCGCCGAAGTGAGTGACGGTGCGGCCCATCGCCTGCAACACCGGCAGCGCACGTTCGAATGCCTGCGCGTCGCCGCCGACCATGATCGCGAGAGTGGCGTCGCGCGCGCCTTCGGTTCCGCCGCTGACGGGCGCGTCGAGGAACTGCGCGCCGCGCTCACGCAGCCTGTGTGCAGCGCTGCGTGCCGTGTCGGCGCTGACCGTGGAGCAATCGATGACGATGGTGCCGGGACGAAGAGTCGGTGCGATGGCATCGACGATTTCGAGCACGTCCGCATCGGCGGACACACACAGGACGATGACGTCGCTGAGCGGTGCGATGTCGGCCGGCTTTGCGACGGCGGTGCAGCCGGTTTCCTGTGCGAGTTGCTGTGCCTTGGCGGGAGTGCGATTCCAGACTGCGGTCAGCAGCTTCTGCTTGTGCAGATTGCGCGCCATGCCCAGGCCCATCGCGCCCAGGCCGACGAACCCGACCCGCAGGGTCACTTGCACATCACGTCCATCGACGCCTTCGAGGAAGCGCGCGCAGCGTCGATCTCGGCATCGCTGAGATAGCGGCGCGAGCCGTCCGGCAGCATCTCGTACAGGCGCTGCGACGTGGAATACTTTTCGTAGCGCTCGCGGGACTTGGTGCACTGATCGGCTTTGTCGCTCGCGCTCAGTTGCGGGGCCTGCTGCGGGTTGGCCGCGGCCGCCGCGGGAGCCGGCTGGTTCGCCTTGGCCGCATCCTGCATCCGCTTCATCTCTTCCTGCTGGCGCGTCTGCGCGGCGACGACATCCGTCTTATTCGACTGGATGTTGAGCCGCTCGGCCGGCAGCGTGCTCGGCTTGTCGGTGTACAGCACGTTGCCCTTGTCGTCCTTGAACTTATAAACGTCGGCCGCGGCCGGACCGGCCACGACTACGACGCCGGCGGCGGCGAGTAGAACCAAGGTGCGCAACATGACTTTCTCCATGGCGTCCAATGACTTGAGTCTTGGACGGAAGCAGCATGCGGAAATCGCGCGGAGTGTAACAGGAACCCTGTCTCCTCGTTATGTAGGCACTCCCGGCAAAGCTCGTGGAATGAGCACTGGATCACGTTGAGGGTAAAAAGAAGGGCGCCCTGAGGCGCCCTTCGAGATCAGCCAAGAGGGGAGGACTACAGGCTGTAGCCGCGCTCGCCGTGCTCGACCGTGTCCAGGCCCTCGGTCTCGTGCTCTTCCGAGGCACGCAGGCCGATCACGAGGTCGACGATCTTGTAGCAGATGAACGAGACCACACCCGACCACAGCAGCGTCACGCCGACGCCCCAGAGCTGCGAGGTCACCTGCGTGAACGTGCCTGCGAAGCCCCAGGTACCGGCGACGTAGTCGTAGATGCCTGTGCCGCCGAGCGCGGGATTGTTGAACACGCCGGTCAGGATCGCGCCGAGCATGCCGCCGACGCAGTGGACGCCGAACACGTCCAGCGAGTCGTCGTAGCCGAGCGCCGATTTGAGCTTGGTCACCGAGAACAGGCAGACGACGCCCGCGAGCGCGCCGATCACCAGCGAGCCCATCGGACCGACCCAGCCGCACGCCGGCGTGATTGCGACGAGGCCCGCGACTGCACCCGACGCAGCGCCGAGCATCGTGGGCGTGCCGCGGAAGATCCATTCGGCGAAGGTCCAGCCGCACACCGCTGCTGCGGTCGCGAGGAACGTGTTGATGAACACCTGTGCAGCAAACGCGTTCGCTTCGAGGTTCGAGCCGGCGTTGAAGCCGAACCAGCCGACCCACAGCAGCGCCGACCCGATCATGATGAAGGGGACGTTGTGAGGCGCCATCGCCTGCTGGCCGTAGCCCTTGCGTTTGCCGACCAGCAGACAGCCGACCAGGCCCGCGATACCCGCGTTGATGTGGACGACCGTGCCACCTGCGAAATCGAGTGCGCCTTTCTGGAAGAGGAACCCCGCGGTCTTGCCAGCAGCTTCGGCAGCCGCCGCGTCGGTGTACGCGTCAGGTCCGGCCCAGTACCACACCATGTGTGCGATCGGCAGATACGAGAAGGTGAACCACAGCACCATGAACAGCATCACGGCGGCGAACTTCATGCGCTCCGCAAACGCGCCGACGATGAGGCAGGCTGTGATGCCCGCGAACGTCATCTGGAATGCCGCGTACAGATACTCGGGAATGTAGACGCCTTTGCTGAACGTTGCTGCCGGCGCGAGGTTGCCGGCCGCATCGAGCATGCCCGACAGGAACGTGCGACCGAAGCCGCCGAAGAATGCGTTGCCGCCGGTGAACGCGATGCTGTAGCCGTAAAGCGCCCACAGCACGGATAGCACACTGAACGTGACGAACACCTGCATCGAGACCGACAGCACGTTCTTCGCGCGCACCATGCCGCCGTAGAACAGCGCGAGCCCTGGCACCGCCATCATCAGCACGAGCAGCGTGCTCACGAGCATCCACGAGATGTCGCCCTTGTCGTACACCGGCGCTGGCGGCGCGGCTGCTGCCGCTGCTGCTTCCTGCGCCACTGCCGGATGCGTGCCGAGCAGCAGGACCAATGCTGCCAGCACGAGCAGCGCGAGCGTCAGCCTCGTGCCTTGCAGGTGCATCAGCGTACGGCTCGTTGCCAGAATTTTTTTCACTGTCGTTCCTCCGATTGCCCCGATTACTTGAACCGCTCAAACCGCTTCGACACCTGTCTCACCCGTGCGGATGCGCACCGTCTGCTCGAGCTCGATCACGAAAATCTTGCCGTCGCCGATCTTCCCGGTCCGCGCCACGTTGGTGATCGCCTCGATCACCTGCTCCGCGATCGAGTCGTCGACGGCGAGCTCGATCTTGGTCTTCGGCAGAAAATCGACGCGGTACTCGGCGCCGCGATACAGCTCGGTGTGGCCGCGCTGCCGGCCGAAGCCCTGCACCTCGGTCACCGTGATGCCCTGCACGCCGATGTCCGCGACGGCCTGGCGGACGTCATCGAGCTTGAACGGCTTGATGATCGCGGTGATCAGCTTCATCGCGGATTGCGAAATGCATCTTCTATGCCACGAAGTCGCGCGATCAAAACGGTGCCGGGGTCGCGCGTGGCGGCGCTCCGGCGCACTGCCATGGTGCGGCGTTTCGGCGCACTTGCCTCAACGAGGGGCAGCTGCCTACATTCCCGGCCCATGGACGCACGTTTCATCGACGATCTGGCGCGGCGGCTCGCGGCTGCCGTCCCCCCCGGCATCAGCTCGCTCCGCCGCGACCTGGAAGACAACTTCAAGGCCGTCCTCCAGGCCGGGCTCACCCGGCTCGACCTGGTGTCACGACAGGAGTTCGACGTGCAAGCCGGCGTCCTGCGCCGCACGCGCGAGAAGCTCGAAGCGCTGGAAAGGCGTCTCGCAACGCTGGAAAACGGCCAGAAAAGCCCGCCCGCCAAGCCGCATAGCGTGCGAGGCTAGCTGCCTCTTTCCGGCAGGAAGCCATGGATGGCGATAGCTACGGTCCTGAGCCGTGCGCAGCACGGCATGGAAGCGCCGCTGGTGCGCGTCGAAGTGCATCTCGGCAACGGCCTGCCGCGCTTCACGATCGTCGGTCTGCCCGAAGCGGTCGTGAAGGAGAGCAAGGACCGCGTGCATGCCGCGATCGTCAACTGCAATCTGCGCATGCCGGACGGTCGCATCACGGTCAACTTGTCGCCGGCGGATTTGCGCAAGGAAGGCGTGCGCTTCGATTTGCCGATCGCGCTCGGCATTCTCATCGCGTCCGAGCAAGTCGTGCAGCAGCCGTTCGAGAGCTGTGAGCTGTACGGCGAGCTATCGCTCGGCGGAGAGATCAGGCCGGTGCGCGGCGCTCTGCTCGCGGCAACCGCGGCCGCACGAGCCGGACATCGGATGATCGTGCCGCCGAGCAACGTCGCCGAGACGCTGTTGGTGGCGGGCTGTCGAGTCGCAGTCGCGAAGCATTTGCTCGATGTCGTCGCGCATGCGGCTGGATCGAGGGTGCTGAACTTCGCCGACGGCGCAGCGCCGCTCGTCAGTGCAGCTCAGTGCGCCGACTTGAGCGAAGTGCGCGGCCAGATGCAGGCGAAGCGCGCGCTCGAAATTGCGGCAGCGGGCGAGCACAGCATCGTGCTCATCGGCCCGCCCGGCACCGGCAAGAGCATGCTGGCGCAGCGCCTGCCGGGCTTGTTGCCGGCGATGAGCGAAGCGGACGCGCTGGAAGTTGCATCGATTCGCAGCGTGGCCGGTCGGCCGCTCAAGCCCGCGCAGTGGCGCGTGCGGCCGTTTCGCAGCCCGCATCACACGACGTCGGCGGTTGCTCTGGTCGGCGGCGGGGCCGGCCCGCGTCCGGGCGAGGTGTCGCTCGCGCATCATGGCGTGCTGTTTCTCGACGAGCTGCCGGAGTTCGATCGCGGCGCGCTCGAAGTGCTGCGCGAGCCGTTGGAGAGCGGCTGCGTCACGATCTCGCGCGCGGCACGACAGGCGGAGTTCCCCGCGACGTTTCAGCTCATCGCCGCGATGAACCCATGTCCTTGCGGCTATTTCGGCGACGAGCAGGGCCGCTGTCGTTGCACGGCCGAGCAAGTTCAGCGCTATCGAACGCGATTGTCAGGACCGCTCATCGATCGGCTCGACCTGCACGTCGAAGTCCCGCGCGTGCCGACCGACATGTTGACCGGCGCGGCCTCGTTGGTTGAGACGAGTGCAATAGTCGCGGCGCGCGTGCTGCGCGCGCGAGAGCGACAGATCGCGCGACAAGGAACGGTCAATTCGCGACTCGACAACAAGGCCGTGGAGCGCTTCTGTACGGTGCCGCGCGAGGCGATCGCGTTGCTGAATCGCGCAGCGGAGACGCTGGGGCTGTCAGCGCGCGCGTTTCACCGCATATTGAAAGTGGCGAGGACGATCGCGGATCTGGCGCAGACGGAGACGATCGACGTTCGCCAGGTTGGGGAGGCTCTGGCGCTACGGGTACTCGACAGGAAGATGTCAGGCTAAAGCCCGACCTCTCACTTCTTGACGGCGCTGACCATGTAGTCGACCGCGTTCGTGATCGACTTGTCCGAAAGGTGGGTCGCGCCACCCTTCGGTGGCATGAAGCCGGCCTGGCCCTGGAAGCCTTCGAGCGCGTGCTTGTGCAAAGTGTCGGCGCCCTTCGCGATGCGCGGACCCCACGCGGCGGCATCGCCGAACTTCGGCGCGCCGGCGACGCCGGCGCCATGGCATGCGTTGCAAGCCTGGTTGAACACCTCTTCGCCGCTCAGGTCCTGCTGCGCACTGGCAGCGGGTTTCGCCGGCGCCAGTGCCGAGTTGTCCTGGCCTGCGACCGCGACTCTCGCGATCGGCGCGATGCGCTCGCTGATCGCGCGGCGCATTTCCGGACTCGCCTGCACCTCCGCCACCTGGGTGTCCTTGGCGACGATGCGTGCGAGCACGTACAGCACCACTGCGATGCCGATCAGGATGCCCAGAACGAGCATGAACGTGTCGAAGAACTTCTTATCGTGGGCAACGGTCACAGCGGCTCCGCTTGGGCTCGGCGAGGTCGAAACGAGGCGCGCAAGTATAGGGGCAAAGCTGCTAAATTACCGCCCCCCGCAACCACGCGCCCGTAGCTCAGCTGGATAGAGTGTCGGCCTCCGAAGCCGAAGGTCGCCAGTTCGAATCTGGCCGGGCGCGCC
>DATENH010000008.1:0-11025 GCA_035275145.1 Steroidobacteraceae bacterium
CGCTCGTCACCCGCTCCAACTCCGGAATCGAGCAACCGAGCGCCGGATACAGAGGATCGTTCGCGTCATCGCGGAAGTCCGTGCGACGCAGCCGATGATCGATATTGGCGCTGCCGAGGCCGCGCACCAGACGCGCCAGCAGATGGAATTCTTCGAGCGTCGAAGTCGGTGCAGCGAGCGCGCCAAGCTGGGCACCGCCATGCTGCTTCACGACCTTGCCGAGCCGCTCCGCGACCGACGCGAGCGCGGTCTCCCAGTCGGTCTCCTGCCACATGCCGTTGTCGCGGATCATCGGCTTGAGCACGCGGTCTTCGCTGTAGATACCTTGATAGCTGAAGCGGTCGCGATCGGCGATCCAGGTCTCGTTCACGGCTTCGTTCGGCCGCGGCACGATGCGCATCACGCGCCCGCGTAAGACGTGCGCATAGATATTCGTGCCGACGCAATCGTGCGGCGACACCAGCGGATGCTGCGTCATCTCCCAGGCACGTGCGCGGTAGCGATAAGGCTTGTTGTTCAGCGCGCCGACCGGACACAGGTCGATGATGTTCGCCGACAACTCGTGATCGACGCTGCGCTCGATGAACGTGCCGATCTCCGTATTCTCGGCGCGACCGATCGTGCCGAGCTCCTGGAAGCCCTGGATCTCCTGCGTGAAACGCACACAGCGCGTGCAGTGGATGCAGCGGGTCATGTCGGTGGACACGAGCGGACCGAGGTTCTTGTCCTTCACCACGCGCTTGCGCTCGTTGTAGCGCGAGATGTCGCGGCCGAAACCCATCGCGAGATCCTGCAGCTCGCACTCGCCGCCCTGGTCGCAGATCGGGCAGTCGAGCGGATGGTTGATGAGCAGGAACTCCATCGTCGCGCGCTGCGCGGCGATCGCCTTCGGCGACTTCGTGAAGACCTTCATGCCTTCGGCGACGGGCGTGGCGCACGCGGGCATCGGCTTCGGCGCCTTCTCGACTTCGACCAGGCACATGCGGCAGTTGGCCGCGACCGTGAGCTTCTCGTGGTAGCAGAAGCGCGGCACGTACACGTCGCCGACGTCCGTGGCCTGGATGATCATCTGGCCCTTGCGCGCCTTCATCGGCACGCCGTTGACCTCGATGTTGACCTCGTTGCTAGGTGTGCCTTCTGCCATCACGCAGCCCGCCGTTCCTGAGTCACGATGCTGCGGCCGCCGTGCTCGATCATGTACTCGAACTCGTGCCGGTAATGCTTCATGAAGCTCTGCACCGGCCACGCCGACGCGTCGCCGAAGGCGCAGATGGTGTGGCCCTCGATCTTGTTGGCGACGTCGACGAGCATGTCGAGGTCGGCCTTCTTGCCCTGCCCCGCGAGAATGCGCATGACCACGCGGTTCATCCAGCCGGTGCCTTCGCGGCATGGAGTGCACTGGCCGCAGGATTCGGCGTAATAGAAGCGCGTGATGCGCTCCAGCGTCTTCACCATGCAGGTGGTGTCGTCCATGACGATCAGCGAGCCGGTGCCGAGCGCCGAGCCCGCCTTCTTCACGGAGTCGTAGTCGAGGTTCGCGGTCATCATGACGTCGCCGGGCACGACCGGCACCGAGACGCCGCCGGGGATCACCGCCTTGAGCTTGCGGCCGTTGCGCACGCCGCCGCAGATTTCCAGCAGATCCTTGAACGGGATGCCGAGCGGCAGCTCGATGTTCTGCGGTTTGTTCACGTGGCCGGAGATCGAGAAGATCATCGTGCCCGCGGAGTTCGGCACGCCGAGATCGACGAACCACTTCGCGCCCTTGCGCAGGATCGTCGGCACCGAGGCGTAGCTCTGCGTGTTGTTGATGGTCGTCGGCTTGCCGTACAGGCCGAAGTTCGCCGGGAACGGCGGCTTGAAGCGCGGCCGGCCCTGCTTGCCTTCGAGCGATTCGAGCAACGCGGTTTCCTCGCCGCAGATGTATGCGCCGGCGCCGACGAAGGTGTAGAGATCGAAGTCGACGCCCGAGCCGAGCAGATTCTTGCCGAGCAGGCCCGCGCTGTACGCTTCCTTCACCGCTTCTTCGAAGCGCGGCACGGGCTCCTCGAGGAACTCGCCGCGAATGTAGTTGTAGCCGACGGTGCCGCCCATCGCGTAGCCGCCGATGGCCATGCCCTCGATGAGCGCATGCGGGTTGTAGCGCAGGATGTCACGGTCGTGGCACGTGCCCGGCTCGCTCTCGTCGGAATTGCAGACGACGTACTTCTGCGGCGCTTTGCTCGGCAACATGAAGCTCCATTTCATGCCGGTCGGGAAGCCGGCGCCGCCGCGGCCGCGCAGTCCGGAGGCCTTCACCTCTTCGATGATCTTTTCGGGTGCGGGCTTCTCGCGCAGGATGCGTTCCCACGCCTCGTAGCCGCCGATCTTGCGATAGGTCTCGAGCTCCCACGAGCGCTCCAGGCCGAGCGGCTCGAAACAGACGAGATTGCGCGGGTAATCCTTCATGGCGTCGTTACTTGTGCCGATCGAGGATCTCGTCGACCTTCTCGGGCGTGAGATTCTCGTAGTAGACGTGGTCGACCATCATCATCGGCGCGTTGTTGCAGGCCGCGAGGCACTCTTCTTCGCGCTTGAGATAGAAGCGGCCGTCCGCGGTGCTCTCCCCGACCTTGATGCCGAGGCGCTTCTCGATGTGATTCTGCAGCTCATCGCCGCCGCACAGCATGCAGGAGATGTTGGTGCACACCGAGATCCAGTGCCGGCCGACCGGCTTGGTCTCGAACATCGAATAGAACGTCGCGACTTCGTAGACCTGGACCGGAGGCAGGCCGAGATACTCCGCGACCGCGTCCATCGTGTCGCGCGTGAGATAGCCGGCGTCGTGCTGGACGGCGCGCAGCGCCGCGAGGACTGCCGAGCGCTTGCGATCCGGCGGAAACTTCGCGACCCACTGATCGATCTCGTGGCGCACGTGCTCCGACAGGGCTGAAGTCTTGCTCTCGCTCACCGGTCGATTTCCCCGAAGACGATGTCCTGCGTGCCGATCACGGCCACGACGTCGGCGAGCAGATGGCCCTTCACCATCTCCTCCAACGAGGCGAGATGCGGAAAGCCCGGCGCGCGGCACTTGAGCCGATACGGCTTGTTCGCGCCGTCCGACACCAGGTAGATGCCGAACTCGCCCTTCGGCGCCTCGACCGCGGCATAGGTCTCGCCGGCCGGCACGCAGTAGCCTTCCGTGAACAGCTTGAAGTGATGAATCAGCGATTCCATGTCGCCCTTCATCTGCTCGCGGCTCGGTGCGGCCACCTTATGATCGGAACTCATCACCGGGCCGGGATTCGCCTTCAGCCATTCGATGCACTGGCGGACGATGCGATTGGACTGCCGCATTTCCTCGACGCGCACCAGGTAGCGGTCGTAGCAATCGCCGTTGACGCCGAGCGGAATGTCGAAGTCCATCTTCTCGTAGACTTCGTACGGCTGCTTCTTGCGCAGGTCCCAGGCGATGCCGGAGCCGCGCAGCATCGGTCCGGTGAAGCCGAGGTTCAGCGCACGCTCGGGCGTCACGACGCCGATGTTCACCGTGCGCTGTTTCCAGATGCGGTTGTCGGTCAGCAGCGTCTCGTATTCATCGACCGCTGCCGGAAAGCGCTCCGTGAAATCCCACAGGAACTCGAGCAGGCTGCCGCGGCGGCGCTCGTTGAGCTTGTCGACGTCCTTCTGCGTGCGCCACTTCGAGGGCTGATACTTCGGCATCGAATCCGGCAGATCGCGATAGACGCCGCCCGGCCGATAGTAGGTCGCGTGCATGCGCGTGCCGGAGACTGCTTCGTAGCAGTCCATCAGGTCTTCGCGCTCGCGGAAGCAGTACAGGAACACCGTCATCGCGCCGATGTCGAGCCCGTGCGCGCCGAGCCACATCAGGTGATTCAGGATGCGCGTGACTTCGTCGAACATCGTGCGGATGTACTGCGCGCGCGGCGGCGGCTCGATGCCGAGCAGTTTCTCGATCGCGAGCACGTAGGCGTGCTCGTTGCACATCATGGAGACGTAGTCGAGGCGGTCCATGTAGCCGATCGATTGATTGAACGGCTTCGATTCGGCGAGCTTCTCGGTGCCCCGATGCAGCAGCCCGACGTGCGGGTCGGCCTTCTGGATGACCTCGCCTTCCAGCTCGAGCACCAGGCGCAGCACGCCGTGCGCAGCGGGATGCTGCGGGCCGAAGTTGAGAGTGAAGTTACGGATCTCCACTTCAGGCCCCCGTGATCGAACCAGGAGGCGCGTCTTTCAGCGCGGAGTCATAGCGGTTGTCTTCGCGGATCACGCGCGGCACGAGCGTGCGCGGCTCGATGCTGACCGGCTGATACACGACGCGGCCCTTCACCGGGTCGTACTTCACTTCGACGTTGCCGATCAGCGGGAAGTCCTTGCGGAACGGATGGCCGATGAAGCCGTAGTCCGTGAGCAGGCGGCGCAGGTCCGGATGATCCTTGAACAGAATGCCGTACATGTCGAACGTCTCGCGCTCGTACCAGTTCGCGGACGCCCAGATGTCGACGACCGAATCGATCACCGGCGGCTCGCCTTCGCTGGTGAAGCTGCGCAGCCGCAGGCGCCAGTTGTTCGCCACCGAAAGGAGCTGGTAGCTGACCGCGAAGCGTCCCGGCCGCGACTCGCCGACCGTTTCGCGAATGCGGTTCACACCGCGGCTGAAACCCGAAGCCGTCGCGGCCAGCGTGCGCCATTCGTCGCGACCGTAATCGAGATAGTCGACGCCGGAGAGATCGATCAACTGCTCGAAGCCGAACTGCGGATCGTCGCGCAGGACGCGGCAGACGCTGCGCAGATCGGCGGCGGCAACTTCGAATGCGACGTCCCCGGGCACGGCGGGAAGAACGCGTAGCTGCTCCGCGAAGCGCGCTGCCACTCTCGAGGCCAATGTCTCGGTGCGTGAGCTCATGTGCGCGGCCTCAACGGGCGATCGTGCTCGTGCGACGGATCTTGTTCTGCAGCTGCAGGATCCCGTACAGCAGCGCTTCAGCCGTCGGCGGACAACCGGGCACGTAAACGTCGACCGGCACGATGCGATCGCAACCGCGCACGACCGCGTAGGAGTAGTGATAGTAACCGCCGCCGTTGGCGCACGATCCCATCGAGATGACCCAGCGCGGCTCGGGCATCTGGTCGTAAACCTTGCGCAGCGCCGGTGCCATTTTGTTGACGAGCGTGCCGGCCACGATCATCACGTCCGACTGGCGCGGGCTCGGGCGGAACACGACGCCGAAGCGGTCGAGGTCATAGCGCGCGGCACCTGCGTGCATCATCTCGACTGCGCAGCATGCAAGACCGAAGGTCATCGGCCACATCGAGCCAGTGCGCGCCCAGTTGACGACGGCGTCGAGCGTCGTCGTCATGAAACCGCGCTGTTGGACAGCGCTGCCGGGCGTCTCAGCGGTGGGAGCCGTCAGTCCCATTCCAGCGCTCCCTTCTTCCACTCGTAGATGAAGCCGACGACCAGGATCGCGAGGAAGATGCCCATGGCGACGAGCCCGACCTTGCCGATCGTGCCGAGCGCGACGGCCCACGGAAACAGGAAGGCGATCTCCAGATCGAAGACGATGAACAGGATCGCGACCAGGTAGTAGCGCACGTCGAACTTCATGCGCGAGTCCGAGAATGCCTCGAAGCCGCATTCGTAGGCCGAGAGCTTCTCGGCGTCCGGGCGCCGCGGGCCGAGGAAGAAGCCCGCTCCGATCAGCACCGAGCCGAGCACGAGGGCCACGCCCAGGAATATCAGGATGGGAACGTAGTTCTGCAGCATTGGCCTGGAAGCTTCAGTGCCGGCTGGCACGATGCGCGGCCGGCGGCGGGCGCGGATTGTAGCAGGAAGAAAAAGAGGCTGTAGGCTGTAGGCCGTAGGCTGTAGCCAGAAGAAGAGCTTTTCTCGCGCTCTGGCTACCGCCTAGAGCCTATAGCCTACAGTCTCTGGTGCGGCTGGTCGGACTCGAACCGACACGGATTGCTCCACCAGCCCCTCAAGCTGGCGTGTCTACCAATTCCACCACAGCCGCATTACAAAACCGTAAGTCCTTCGTCGCCGCCGTCACTGCTGCGGCGGTTGCCCCGTCTGCGCATCGTTGGCCGCATTGTTCGTGGGCGCTTGGGGCGCCTCGACCGGTTGGTCGGTGGGCGCTTGTTGCTGCGTCGTCGGCGCCGGCGGCGGCTCTTGCGTCTGAGTCTGCGGCACCGTGACGCGATCGATCACGCTCTTCGGTGCTTCCGGCCTGCGGCCGCCCAGGTACGCGAGCGTCAGGCTCGACGCGAAAAACAATGCCGCCAGCGTCGCCGTCATGCGCGACAGGAACGACGCCGAGCCGCGCGCGCCGAACACGGTGCCCGATGCGCCCGCACCGAAGCCGGCGCCGGCATCGGCACCTTTACCTCGCTGCAACAGCACGAGGCCGACGATGCCCGCGGCGATCAGGACGTGAAAGACGATAGTCGCAGTGTGTAACCAGTTCATGCGCAATGTTCAGTGAGACAAATCTAATGGCTCTGGGCCGAGGCGCAGATCTTCAGGAATTCATCCGCCTTCAACGACGCGCCGCCGACCAGGCCGCCGTCGACATCGGGCATCGCGAACAGCTCGCGGGCGTTCGCGGCTTTGACGCTGCCGCCGTACAGGATGCGAACGTCGGCGGCAATCTTAGCATCCCGGGCCGCGATCGCGGTCCGGATGTATGCATGAACTTCCTGCGCCTGCTGCGGCGTGGCGTTCTTGCCGGTCCCGATCGCCCACACCGGCTCGTAGGCGATGACGGCCGCGCGCAGCGCCGGCGCACCCGCGAGGTCGAGCACTGCCGTGAGCTGGCGAGCAACCACCTGCATCGTCTGCCCGCGCTCGCGCTCCTCGAGCGTTTCGCCGACGCACAGGATCGGGATCAATCCCTGCGATTGGACTGCGAGAAACTTGCGCGCCACCAAAGCGTCGTCTTCCTTATATATGGCGCGACGCTCGGAATGGCCGACGATGACGTACTTGCAGCCGACATCCTTGAGCATGCTCGCCGACACTTCGCCGGTGAACGCGCCGACGGCCTCAGCGCAGGTCGACTGCGCGCCGAGCGCGATGCTCGAGGACTTCAGCAGCCGGCTGGTCTCCCACAGGTAGACGAAGGGCGGACACACTGCGATGTCGACCGGCGTCTGATCCGGCAGACCGAGCAGCAGCGCTTCGATCAGCTCGGCGTTCTCGGCGCGCGATCCATGCATTTTCCAGTTCCCGGCGATCAGCGGGCGCCGCATCGCAGTACCTCGTGAAATCCCAAATCGTGTGTTGCGGGCCCCCCGCGAGGGCGCGGAGCTTAGCGGCGGTGCGGTAGGAAAGCAACGGAGCGCAGGTTACGTAGCTCCGTTGTCCCGGCGAGGCAAGAGCAAGCTCTTGCCGCAGGCGGGACTAAGCCGCCTTGGCCGCGGAAGCCACGGAAGCCGCCAGTTCCTTCGCGATCTCACGCACCAGTTTGTCGTCGCTTCCTTCGACCATGACCCGGATCACCGGTTCGGTGCCCGAGGGGCGCAGAACGATGCGGCCGCTGGTTCCCAGGCGACCCTCGGCCCGCGCCACGGCTTCCTGGATCTGCGGCGACTTGGTCGGATCTATGCGGTTCGCGACCTTCACGTTCTCCAGGACCTGCGGATACTTCGGCATCGGCGCGGCCAATTCGGCCAGGCTGCGTCCGGTCTCCTTCATGATCGCCAGCACCTGCAATGCGCTGATGAGCGCGTCGCCGGTGGTCGTGCGATCCAGGCACAACAAATGACCCGAGGTTTCGCCGCCGAGCGTGCCGCCGAACTCCTTCAGCATCTCGAGCACGTAGCGATCGCCGACCTTGGCGCGCCGGAACTGGATGCCCTCTTTCGCCAGCGCGTGCTCCAGACCCAGGTTGCTCATGACCGTGCCGACGACCGGCCCGACCAGCTGCTTCCGCTCCTGGCGTGCGCGGGCAATGATGTAGAGCAGCTGATCGCCATCGACCAGCCGCCCGAGGTGATCGACCATCACCAGGCGATCGCCATCGCCATCGAGCGCAACGCCTGCCTGCGCCTGCACGCCCGGCACCGTCAGCTGCAACAGCTCGGGCGAGGTCGAACCGCAGCTCAGATTGATGTTGCGGCCGTTCGGCGAGCAGCCGATCGGCACGATCTCGGCGCCGAGATCCGCCAGGATGCGCGGACCGACCTTGTAGCCCGCGCCGTTCGCGCAATCGATCACGACCTTCATGCCCGTCAGATCCAGCCCGGGGACCGTGGACATGCAGAATTCCTGGTAACGCACGCGCGACTTGTCGACACGCGTAGCGCGGCCGAGCTTGGCGGAGGCGCTGGTGACCGGCGGCTCTTCGAGATGCTGCTCGATGCGCGCCTCGATCTCGTCCGAGAGTTTCGCGCCCTCGCCATCGAAGAACTTGATGCCGTTGTCGTCGTACAGGTTGTGGGACGCGCTGATGACCACGCCGAAGTCGCACTCGAAACGCTTGGTCATGTAAGCGATGCCCGGCGTCGGCAGCGGGCCGATCAGCATGACGTTGACGCCGGCGGCAGTGAACCCTGCTTCCAGCGCAGCCTCGAACATGTAGCCGGAGAGTCGCGTGTCCTTGCCGACCAGCACAGTGCCGCCCTCGGGAGCGAGCACGCGAGCCGCAGAGCTCGCGAGGCGCAGCGCGAAATCGACAGTGAGAGGATGCTCGCCGACGCGCCCACGCACGCCGTCCGTACCGAAGTATTTTCGTGCCACGATCAAATCCTCGAAGGCTGTAGGCTGTAGGCTCTAGGCTCTAGGCTGTAGCCAGAGAAACTCTTCTCTGTATTCTGGCTACAGCCTACAGCCTACAGTCATCCCCGCTTCCCTCAGCGCGACTGCAACCTTTACTGCATCGATCGTCGCCGCGACATCGTGCGTGCGTACGATACTCGCTCCGGCCAGCACTGCAGCGGTCGCCATCGCGACTCCGCCGGCCACCCGCTCGTCGACCGCCCGCCCGAGCAGCGTGCCGAACATCGACTTGCGCGAGACGCCGATCAGCACCGGCCAGCCGAGGCCGGTCAGCGCCGGCAACCCGGCGAGCAGGGCGAGATTATGCTCAAGACGCTTGCCGAAACCGATACCTGGGTCAACAACCAGACGATCTCCGGCGATGCCGGCGGTCAGACAGGCTTGCGCCCGGTCGCGCAGAAAGTCCCGCACTTCCGCAACGACGTCGCCATAGCGCGGGTCGGCCTGCATGGTTCGCGGCTCGCCCTGCATGTGCATCAGGCAGATCGTCGCGTCGGTCCTGGCCGCGGCCTCGATGGCGCCCGGCTCTCGCAGCGCGCGAACATCGTTGATCATGCTCGCGCCGGCGCGAACCGCTGCAGTCATCACTGCGGGCTTGCTGGTGTCGACGGAGATCGGAACTTCGGTCCGTGCGGCGAGCGCCTCGATGACGGGCACGACACGACCGATTTCTTCTTCTGCTGAGACGCCCAGCGCCCCGGGCCGCGTCGACTCGCCGCCGACGTCGATCAACCCGGCGCCCTCCTCGACCATGCGCAGCGCCTGTGCAACGGCCGCTTCGTGGTTCACGAAGCGGCCGCCATCCGAAAACGAATCGGGCGTGACATTGATCACGCCCATGACGAGAGGAGTAGAGAGGTCGAGCGTCAGTGCTGACTCGCCGGTTTGCCGATCGGCGCTTCGGGCTTGTCGCGATCGCGGGCCTTGCCGCCGCCCGTGGTACCGGTTGGCGAGTCGTCCCAGTCCGCCGGCGGCTTCGGATCGCGGCCTTCCATGATGTCCTTGAGCTGCGACTCGTCGATCGTCTCGTACTTGATCAGCGCCTCGGCCATCTTGTGCAGCTTGTCGAGATTCGACTCGAGCACGTTCTTGGCACGCTGGTAGTTCGAGTCGATCAGCCGGCGCACTTCTTCGTCGATCACGTGCGCGGTGACGTCCGACACCTGCTTGTGCTGAGTGACGGAGCGACCCAGGAACACTTCGCCCTGGTCCTCGCTGTAGGTCAGCGGACCGAGCTTGTCCGACAGGCCCCACTTCGTGACCATGTTGCGCGCGATCTCGGTGGCGCGCTCGATGTCGTTGGACGCACCGGTCGTCACCGACTCGACGCCGAAGACGATCTCTTCGGCCAGGCGGCCGCCGAACAGCGTCGCGATCTTGCTCTCCAAGCGACGCTTGCTGATGCTGTAACGATCGGTTTCCGGCAGGAACATCGTCACGCCGAGCGCGCGGCCGCGCGGAATGATCGTCACCTTGTAGACCGGGTCGTGCTCCGGCACCGACAAGCCGACGATGGCGTGGCCGGCCTCGTGATACGCCGTGAGCTTCTTCTCCTGATCGTCCATGACCATCGAGCGCCGCTCCGCGCCCATCATGATCTTGTCCTTGGCGCGCTCGAATTCGTCCATCGTGACGGTGCGACGATTGGCGCGCGCAGCGAACAACGCTGCTTCGTTCACCAGGTTCGCGAGATCCGCGCCGGAGAAGCCCGGCGTGCCGCGCGCGATGATCTGCGGCTTCACGTCCTCGGCGAGCGGGAGCTTGCGCATGTGGACTTTCAGGATCTGCTCGCGACCGCGCACGTCCGGCAGCGGCACCACGACCTGACGGTCGAAGCGGCCCGGGCGGAGGAGCGCCGGATCGAGCACGTCCGGTCGGTTGGTCGCGGCGATCACGATGACACCCTCGGTGCCCTCGAAGCCATCCATCTCGACCAGGAGCTGGTTCAACGTCTGCTCGCGCTCGTCGTGGCCGCCGCCGAGACCGGCGCCGCGGTGCCGGCCGACCGCATCGATTTCGTCGATGAAGATGATGCACGGCGCGTGCTTCTTCGCCTGGTCGAACATGTCGCGCACGCGCGAGGCGCCGACGCCGACGAACATCTCGACGAAGTCGGAACCGTACCCATTCACCACCCGCGAGCCGGTGCCGGGGATGATGGACTTCGAGGACGTGCGGGTCCAGCTCGTCGATCTGCCGTCGGTCACCGCCGACCACTACGACCACTTCGTCACCGACATCACGCG
>DATENH010000009.1:0-27034 GCA_035275145.1 Steroidobacteraceae bacterium
TGGAGCAGCGGCCAATACACGCTCATCGTGGTGCCGGAGCCCGGCTGGCTCACCACCTCGATCGCGCCACCCATGCTGCTCACGATGTTCCTCACGACCGTCAGGCCGATGCCGGACCCTTCCTCGCCGGCGGCGCGCGAGGTGTAGAACGGATCGAAGATCGACTGGAGCTGCTCGGGCGCCAGCCCGATGCCCGTGTCCTTGATCGACAAATGCAGCCAGCAGCCGGGCCGCAGCCGGCCGAGCGTGAGATCGAGCGATGCACTGATCTGCACGCTTTCGACCTGAACGATCAACTCGCCGCCGCGAGGCATCGCGCGGATGGCGTTCGTGCACAGATTCATGATGACCTGATGCACTTCCGTGGCATCGCCCTTGATCAGCCCTGCCTTTCCGGCTGCGGGCGGCGTGACTTTGATCGACGGCGGCATGCCCGGTCGCAGCAACGAGAGTGCCTCGATCGCGATCGGCTCGACCGCGATCGAGCCGTGCACGACGCTGCGATGAGGATCGAACGTGAGCACACGTCGTACGAGCTGCCTGGCCCGTTCGCTCGCAGCGAGAAGACCGTCGATAGTCGTGGTGACACGTGCCTCGGGATCGACCTGCGTGCGTGCGACTTCCGCATAGCCGACGATTGCGCCGAGCACGTTGTTGAAATCATGCGCCATCGAAGCAGCGAGGAAGCCCACAGCTTCGGCCTTCTGGCTATCCCGCAGACCTCGCTCCAGTCGCCGACGCTCTTCTTCGAGCCGATCGCGCCGTCGCAACACGCTGCGCAATACGAGCAGCAGAACTCCCGCCAGACCCGCGAGGGCCAAAGTGCGTGCACCGCTCGAGACTTCCTGATGCTGCCAAGGACTCAGGATGCTGGACATCGGCTGCGCGAGCTCGATGATCAACGGGTAGCCCTGCACTCTGCGCAGCACGCGCAGTTGGGAATTCCCGTTCGATTGTGGATCGGTGCGCACGATCTCCGAGCCTTGCATTCCCGCAGCTACTGAGCTGCTGATCGCGTCGTCGCTCGTTGTTGCAGCGGGTGTTGGATAGCGCGCCAGCACGACGCCATCGTCGCGCAGCAGCCGGATCGATGAATCGACACTGATTGTCGAGTAGAACCCCGTCAGATACTCGAACGCGACGCGCACGAGCACGACGCCTGCAAACGCACCATCTGGCCCGCGAATCGCGCGGCCCAGTGAGAACGTCCGATAGTCCTGACCCGCCGGCTTGCCAATGTAGAGCGCGCCCGGCGCAGCGTGCTGCAGTGTCGAGAAGAACTGTCGTTCGTGATAGTCGACGTCGGGATGAGCGCCTGGCGCAGTCGTGGCCACCCGATGGCCATTGCGGTCGAAGATCTCCATCGAATGCACGAACGGAAAGCGCGTGATATCGGAGCGCAGCCGGTCGGGCGCGGCCGCTTGATCGGCCAGCACGACGTCGATCTCCTGCACCATCCGCGTAGTCTGCTCGGCAGTCGCGCGGGCGATTGCCAACTGCGTGTCCTCGCTACGCGAGATCGCAGTTCGATAGTCCTGCCACGCCTCGTAGCTGTCCGCGCCGACCATCAGCGCGATCAACAGGACACCAGCGCCGGTTACCCAGCGCTGGAGGCGGCGCGAATCGGTCTCGCGGTTCACGAGTTCGCGAACGTCGCGTCGATCGTCTGCCCCGACGGCATCTGGCACTCACCCTGGCCGCCGCCCGCCATGCCATGCTGAGGATGCATGAGGCTGAAGTGGCAGCGCATGTGATCGCCCGCTGTGTCGGCGAGGTTCGCGACGACGCGTCCGCTGTAGTGAGTGACGAAAGCCGTATCGGGATACGGTCCCCAGTACGGCCAGCCACGCCACGGACCCGCCCAGCCGTACCAAAGCGGCGCGAGAGTTTCGACGCGCGTGTCATGCGTGACCTGGAAGAACGGCCCGGAGAAGGTGTCGCCGTTGCTCAGCGTCGCCGTCAGCGTGCCGGTGCGATCGTCGGTCGACTTCCACGCGAAGTTCGCATGCAGGTCGCTGTTACGTACATTGCCGACGCCGGTCCCCATCGTCGCGCATGCCGAGACCGCTGTCAGCATGCCGACCAGACCGAGCGTACGCAGGTTGGAGGTATTCATGGAGCTGTCTCCATCTGATTCGAGAACGGCAAGCGCCGCCACGAGCAAACTCTCTCCCTTCAATCTTCCTGCCTGATGTCCGATTGCTGCATTGGCATTGCAACTGCAACGCTCAGCGCATCGTGCTCACCGGCACCATGAACACGTAGCCGGCGCCACGCTCGGTGCGCAGCAACTCGGGATTCGACGGATCACGTTCGAGCTTACGCCTCAGCCTGAGCATCGTGACGTCGATGGCCCGGTCGTAGACCTCGAGCGCGTGCACGCGTGAGCGCTCCAGTAATTGATCACGCGACAGCACGCGCTGAGGTGCCGCCAAAAAAGCGCACAGCAGATTGAACTCGCTGTTGGTGAGCTCGACCCGCTTGCCCTCGGGCGAAGTGAGCCGATGCAGCCGCAGGTTCAGCTCCCAGCCGGCGAATCGATACGCACGCAGTTGATCGTCACGCTGCGCGCTCGACTCGATGATCTGCGAGCGACGCAGCACCGCGCGAATCCTCGCCAGCAGCTCGCGCAGCCGGAACGGCTTGGTGATGTAGTCGTCGGCGGCAAGCTCCAGTCCCATCACGAGATCGGCTTCCTCGGCCTTGCCGCTGAGAATCAGGATCGGGATCGCGGAGCTCTCGCGCACGCGCCGCGCGAGCGTGAGCCCGTCCTCGCCGGACAGGCGCAGGTCGAGCAGCAGCAGGTCGACTGGCTCATCGGCGATGACTTGCAGCATCTCCCGGCCGCTCGCGACGGCCGTGATGCGCAGGTCTTGTGCACTGAGGTATTGAACGAGGACATTCCGGACGTCCGGATCGTCGTCAAGTGCCAGTACGTGCGGAGCGACGGACTCCATATGGCGAGTTAGTCGCGCGGCGGAAAGGTGAGTTCCCGGGCGCGGCCGCACATGAACACGGCTTAATCTGATGACAGTTGAAACTGCGGCGCTGTCGTCTGAAATCGCACTGAGACATCGCGCGATCAGGGTAGCGATCGTGAATCGCATCCACCTCTGCCACTCAGGAGAACCCATCATGAAAACCGTAACCCTGCCGCTCGCGTTCGCTCTCGGAGCGTTCGCGCTGACTGCAAACAACGTCTACGCCGCCGAGCTCGACCAGGTCGTGATCGACCCGCCGGTCGTGAAGGTCGTCGGACGCGACCAGGCGACCGAGGCGCCCATCGAAGACGTGACTGTCGTCGCGCGGGTGATCCCGGATCCCGAGACCCTCACGAGCGATTCGGGTGTCGCGCTGCTGAACGACAACGTCCGCGAGGCTGCGCGCAAGGCCTGCTTCGAGGCGGACCCAATGACTGCCGACGACGGCACGTGCTATCGCAAGGCAGTTGCTTCGGCGAAGTCGCAGATAACCGCGATGGTTGCGCGTGCGAAGCTTGCGTCCAGCGAGAAGGTCGCAGCGAACAAGTGATGCTGCGTTATTGCCGTGACAGGCATTTCTCGTAGCGCTCGTCGACGCGTTTCGCGAACCACTGCGTGGTGAGCTTGCGCGTGATCTTCGGACTCTCCAGGCGGATCTTCGGCACCACTGCGCGCGGCAAAGGTTTCCCCCTGCCTTTGTCGACAAGACCGAAGATCCGCTTGTAGAGCTTGGTGTCGGCAAAGTCGCTCTGATCGCCGCGCTGGAGGTCGCGGCGAATGGCGACGTCCGTCAAGTCGAGCTGCTCGCCGAGCTTGCGGATGGCGAGCTCGGTCTTGCTCGGGTCGCTCGCGGAGCTGCCATGGAGCAGCAAGTCGCCGTCGAGCGCGAGCGGTGTCTTCGTGAGGATACTCACGGCATTCTGGAACGCCGCGTTGCGGCTCGCGTAATGACCTGCGTTGAAGTCGGCGAAGCGGAACAGCATGTCGTCGTAGTCGACGGGATAGTCGAGCAGGTGGGCAATGCCGAAATACATGCCGCCGCGGCGGGTGAAGACTTCGTTGCGGATCGTGCTGTGGACGGGATAGGGGTACTTCTTCGCATCGGCGTGCTGCTCGGCGTAGGCGATGCTGACTTGCATCGGCCCCGCGGTGTGTACCGGATTGAGGCTGCCGAACATCCGGCCGCCGAGCGGGACGATGTTGATGAAGTCTTCGAAGATGTCGCTCAGTTCCTTCTCGGTCTTCACCTTGTCGAGGCGCTCGCGATAGGTCGCGCCGGTGGGCGATTCGAGCGAGAGGGCGCCGTTCACTGCCATTCCAGGAATGTGATAGCGCGCCGCGCGCGTGTCGATTTCGCGACGTGCGATGGCGGGAAGGCCAGCCACCGGCGGATCGACCTGGAACGTCGACTCCTGTTCGGTGACTGCGACGACTGCGCAGATGTTCTCGGTGGTGGGACGGATGGAGAGCGCTTCGAGCGCAGCGAAGATGTCGACGGCCCACGCCTCGCGGTTGCTGGCCTTGGGTGGAAGGCGCTTCGCGATCTCCGCCCGCGCGACGTCGGGGTCGATCGGCGGCTCGCGCAGCGCCGGGTTGGTGCATGCCGACACCACCAGGGTGCCGGCAAGCACTAGCGAGCGAACGAGGCGGCGCTTACTGGAGCCGCGAGAGTTCTTCGTCGGTTGGGATGCGACCATCCGGCGTGAGTTTATCGATGGCCTGCGGCAACTCGCCACTCAAACCGTTGAGCAGCTGGTCGCGCGGCAATCCGGTTTGCTCCATCAGCCACTGAATGCGCTCTTCGCCGAGGGCGTGCTCGACTTCGTTCGGTGCAATCGGCTTGTTGGCGCCGGTCGAAACCCAGCTTTGCACTTTGTCGTCCTGACCGCTTTGCCGGAATCGATCGAGCAGATCTTTCAGGCCCGCGCCGAGAGAGCCGCCGGCCAAGACACCACCGAGCCCGCCGCTCGCTGGCGTATTGCCTACACCGCTGCCGGCCTGATTGGTGCCAAGCATGTCGGCGAGCTTGCCCTTGCCCTTCAGGGTCCGATACGCGAGCAGGCCCATGAGTCCCAGCATGACCGGGGACATGCCGCCGCGACGATTACCGCCAAGTGTGTTGAACATACATCACCTCCGCTTCGAGGCCGATCATTGTGGCACTCTCGCGGCGGCTTGAATGTAGGCGAGGGACGATCAGGCGGCGTTGTCAGGCTCGAAGAAGCTCCACTTCACTTGCGGGAATTGCTGCTTGAGCTCTCTCTCGATGACGTTGATTGCGTCCTCTTTGGCAGTAGAGCTGTGGTTCAGCTGAGCCTTTACGGCAACCATCAGATCGTTGCCGAGCTGCAAGGTGATCAGGCTGAACACGCGCGCGACCTCAGGGCGCTGCTCGATGAAGCGCTTCAGCGCTGCGTTGACGTTCGGATCTGCGCTCTGACCGATCAGCATCGCTTTGACTTCGATCGCGACGAATACGGCGACGACGATGAGCAGGATGCCGATTGCCAGCGTGCCGATCGCATCCCAGATCGGGTCACCGGTCAGCACCGCGACCAGAATGGCCACCAGTGCAAAGGCGAGACCGAAGAGGGCGGCAAGATCCTCGCCGAAAATGACGACCAGCTCGGCCTGCCGACTCTCGCGAAACCAGCGCACCAGACTGCGCTCACCGCGCGCCTTGCTCACCTCGGCGAGACACGCACGCATCGAGACGGATTCCGCGATGATGCCGATGACGAGCACGCCGACTGCCCACCACCACTGCTTCAGCGGCTCGGGATGCTGCAGCTTGTGGATACCCTCGTAGACGGAAAACATGCCGCCGACACTGAACAGCATCACCGCGACCAGGAACGACCAGAAGTAGATCGCCTTGCCATAGCCGAGCGGATACTCCGGCGTTGGATCCATGCGCGCCTGGCGCATACCGAGCAGCAGAAGCAGTTGATTGCCGCAGTCGGCGAGCGAGTGCACCGTTTCCGCGAGCATCGCGCTGGAGCCGGTGATGAACGCTGCAGCACCCTTGGTCGCGAAGATGACGAAGTTCGCGCCGAGCGCGAAGAGGATGGCGCGAGTCGAGTCGCCCTGGCCTGCCATTGGAAGCCCCGGTGTCGGTGGTGACGGCGGAGTGTAGCAGCCTCCCCCGGGGCACTCACTGGCGCTGCCTAGCTTCCCTGCGACTTCGGGCGCAGGAGTGCAATGTACTCCTGCTGTTCCCGCTTAAAAGCTGCGTGTTTGATCTTGCCAGCTTCGTCGAATGCGTACTGCACCAGACTTGGCGCCCTTTCGGGAAACCCCGCCTCGATCTCCTCTCGCGCCCACATGCGATAGGTGTCAGAGCGCAGCCGGGCGGAGCCGTCGTACTTGACGGGCAGTTGGACGTCGAGGGATTCCTGGTAGTGCTGCCGACCCTCCTCGGGGCGCCCTTGAAGAAAACAGAAGCGTGCGAGCCCACGACGATTCATCGCGAGCAGCACGGGGTTCTCGATCGATCGGGCGACGCAGGTGAGCCAGTGCTGCTCGGCCAACTCGGGGAGAGAGCTTTCGTTGCAGGCAGTCGCGAGCAGGTTGTAGTCGATATCCGTGATCTGCCTTTTGGGAAGCTTGCCGATCAGTCGAGTGCCTAGTTGTGCGTAGAACCGGCGTTGGAGGTTGTACACGCGCCGGATGCTGACGCCTTGTTCCGTCTTGTGACGCCCGCCCTCCCGCAACTCCAGCGCAGCGATCTGGATCTTTGAAAGTTCGGCGAGCGTCTCAGTGAGGCTCTGGCGGCGCGATAGGCGATTGTTGGCCACCGTAACCGCGAGTGCGACGACAGAAAAGATGAATGCAAGGGCGCTTACCAGGGTCCGAATACCATCGCCGCTGAGGACCGAGAGCGCATTCTTGATGTCATCGATGCTCATGGGCTTCCCTGTCTCATCCATCCGCTACATCGCACCCACCGATCGTCTTAGCCGGGGCCGGGTTCTACCTGCACGGCCGTTCCGTAGCAGAGCACCTCCGTCAGTCCAGCCATCAGCTCAGTCGCGTCGTAGCGCATCGAGATGATCGCATTCGCTCCAAGCTTGCGCGCGTGCTGACACATCAGGCCGTAGGTTTCTGCGCGCGCCTGCTCGCAGAGCTCCGTGTAGATCGTGATATTGCCGCCGAACAGCGACTGCACACTGCCAAAAATGTTGCCGACGATGGAGCGGGAGCGAACGGTGATGCCGCGCACGACGCCGAGATTTCGAACGACTACGTACCCTGGCAGCGTGAGTGCGGTAGTGACCATTGAGTCCTGCACGGTGTTTCCCCTTGAGCGTTCATTGAATGCGAGCGCGCATACGATAAGTGTACATGCGAGAGCCAAGCGAGGATGTTGCAATCCCTGTCGGTTGGGAGGTGCTGTACGACCGCTGGCACTACGCACCCGCCGTACGCGACGGCGATCATCTGCGATGCTCCGGCGTCATCGGTGTCGGCCCGGAAGGCACGATCTCGCCGGATGTGGAGACGCAATACCGACATTCCTAAGGTCAAAGACGAGTTCGTGCACGCGCGTTATCCGGCGTGGACAGCAGTCGGTGTGACGGAGCTGGCGCGACGGGCGCTTTGATCGAGGTCAAGGTCACGGCACGGTTGCGTTCTTAGATGTCCGGAGCTGTCCGGAAGCGTCCGCTTTTACTGACCGGTGTGTCGGCTGCGTAACGGCCTGCAATCCAACCGCCGATCAATCCAGCCGCAGTCAGCAACGTTGCTGCGCCGATCAGGATGATCCGGCCAGTCGCGAGTAGGGCGGCGCTGCCAATGGCGATGCCCACTGCAACACCCAACACGTTCTCGCTCAGGAACATGCGCGCGATGTCCGATCGGCGCGCGCCGAGAGCCTTGCGCGTGGCCACTTCCCGGTGTACCACCGTCGATCGATAGAGAACGCTGCCAGCCACAGCAACACCCGCAGCAGAGATCGACAGCACGATGAGGACACTCGCGGACAGCACGACGAATGAGTTGAGCTCGCTGTTCATAGTCGATCTCCTCTATATGATCTCCATGCAAGCCACATGCCTCAAGGAACAATGACCGCCGCGCACAATTCTAGGTGATGCACATCGATCACCTCGAAGTCGGTGGATTGACTCTGGCCTGTCGCAAAGCAGGTAGGTCGAGCGATCCGTGTCTCGTGCTTCTGCACGGCTGGCCACAGACCGGACTTGCCTGGGAAGGTGTACTGCCTGAGCTCGGCAAGGACAACTACGCGCTGGCCTTCGATCTCCCGGCTGTTGGCGATTCCAAAGGCGCGCCGCATTCGGCCGAGAAGGCTGTGATCGCCGACATCGTCCTGAAGGGCGCCGAAGCTGCCGGCGGCAAGTCGATCATCGTCGCCGGTTACGACGTGGGCGGCATGATCGCATTCGCATGCGCTCGCGATCACGGCGCGCGAATCGAAGGTGCCGTCGTCATGAACACCGTAGTTCCCGGCGTCGACCCCTGGACGAAGATCCTGAGCGACCCGCGCATCTGGCACTTTGCGTTCCACCAGATTCCAGAGCTGCCCGAAACACTCGTCGCCGGCCACGAGCGAACGTACTTCGATTTCTTCTACAACGTCATGGCAAGCGATCCGAAGCGCTTGCCTGACGCGCGTCGCGACGCGTACGCCAAGGGTTACGCGCGGCGCGAAGCTTTGCGGGCAGGATTCGATTGGTATCGCACGATGCCGAAGGACGCCGAGCACAACGCCAAGCGCGTGGCAATCGAAACACCGATGCTCTATCTGCGTGGCGACGCGGGCGCGGCAGGCAAGGTCGTGGACGAATACGTCGCCGGATTGAAAAACGCCGGCGTCGCCAATCTCGACAGCGGTGTGCTGCCGAACAGCGGTGAGTACGCGCCGGAAGAAGCACCCGGCGCGCTCGTCGAGGCGCTGCGCCGCTTCCGGCGCTCGGTTACTTCCGCTTCGCGATGAACGCGTCGATATTCCTTGCCAGCACGACCATCGGCACGCCGCCCACGACCACCAGCGCGTCGTTGAACTGACGCAGGTCGAACTTCGCTCCCAGTTCCTTCTGGGCCTTCGTGCGCAGCCGGTTGATCTCGCTGTGACCGACCTTGTAGCCGCACGCCTGGCCGGGCCACGCGCAGTAGCGATCGACTTCGCTCGTCACCTCGCCAAGGCTCGAGCCATTCGTGGTCGCGAACCACTCGATGGCATGCTTGCGCGTCCACTTCTTCACGTGCAGGCCGGTGTCGACGACGAGCCGACAGGCGCGGAACGCGATGGATTGCAGGTAGCCCAGGCGACCCACCGGATCGTTGTCGTACACGCCGAGCTCGGCCGCGAGCTGCTCGGCGTACAGCGCCCAGCCTTCGGTGTACGCGTTGAACGAAAGCAGCGAGCGCATCAGCGGCAGCTTGAATGTGTACTCACCTTGCCAGACGTGGCCGGGGATCGACTCGTGATATGACAGCGTCGCCAGGTTGTAGGTGGTCCAGTTCTCCATCGTGCCGAGGTTGATCCAGAACTTGCCCGGCACCTTGCCGTCGATCGTGCCGGCTCCGCCGTACGCTCCCGGCGCACCGGGTTCGACCTCGGGCGCCATCCGCTTGATCTCCATGTTGCCGGGTACGAGCGTCGCGAAGGCGTTCGGCAGCCGCTTGCGAATGTCGCTGATGCGACCGTTGAGATACTCCATCACCTTCGCGCGCCCTTCGTCGCTGTCAGCGAAGTGATAGCGCCGGTCCTTGCCCAGTGCGGTCATGCGCTCGCCGACCGTTCCCTGAGTAAGACCTTGCTTCTTGAGAATGCCGTCCATCTCGGACTGCAGCGCCCGCAGCTCTTCCTGGCCCATCGTGTGGACCTGCTCCGGCGTCATCTGCGTGGTCGTGCCCACGCGCAGCGCCCATGAGTAGTACTCATCGCCGCGCGGCAGTTTCCAGACGCCGGCATCGCTGGTTGCACGCTTGCGATGCGCTTCCAGCTCCGCGATCTGGCGGTCGAGCGCTGGCGCAATCTTGTCCGTCGCGATTTTTGCCGCTTTGCCCGCGTAGTCGCCCGAAATCTGCTTCGTGCGCCGTGCGAGCGATTGCACGAGCATCCAGTCGGAGATCTTGCCGCCGCGCGCGAGCTTGATCTGCGCCAGCGTTTTGTCGAGCAGGAAATCGGGCGCGATGACGTTCTGCGCAGCTGCTGTCTTCAGCCGTCCGGTTTCGCCGTCGAGCTGGCCGGCATAGGCTTCGAGGCGAGCAAGGTAAGCGTCTGCGTCCGCTGCATTTTCGACAGTGTGCTGTTCATCCAGCGTGCTCGGAATTTCGAGGAACGCACCCGTGTTCTGCGCGACCACATAAGGCGCGTTGCGATACGCCCAGCTCGTGTTGAGCAGCGCCGAATCGCCATACGGGAATTTGAAGCCCGCCGCCGCGAATTCATGCGCGGTGCGCACGACGTCCACATCTATGCGTGCGGCGTCGCTCAGCCGCGAGCTATCGACGGCCTTCAGGCGCTCCAGCCGCTTCGCGATGCGTTGCTCGATCGCTTTCTGTCCGGCCGCGGAGCGATCCTGCAGCTTGCTCTTGAGAGCTGCGCGCTTGTCCTTGTCGATGCCGAGGCTGCTCGCCGTTTCCGGATAATCGACCATGATCTCTTCCGCGATATCGGCCAGGAGCTTTTCGGCCGCGGCGTCGCCGTCGCCGGCCGCGCGCGCAGGCAGATTGGCCAGGGCGATCGCGGCACCGGTGCCTACAATGAAATCGCGGCGATTGGTCGTCATCGAGTGGCTCCTCGCGCTGGGCGGAATTGTCAGGGGCGCAATGATAGCCCACGCCTTTTGATACGCTAACGGTATGAGAAGAAAAATCCTGGCGCTCCCTGCACTGGCTTGCTGGTTACTGGTTTGCTTCGCGACCACCGCCTCGGCGGACGCGGTCGATACGTACCTGCGAACCGAGATGACGAATCAGAGGCTCCCTGGCATGGCCGTGGCCGTGCTCCGCGACGGCAAGCCGGTTTCCGTCCGGACACTCGGCGTCGCCAATATCGAGCTGAACGTACCGGTGACGCGCGATACGGTGTTCAAGATCGGCTCGGTCAGCAAGCAGTTCATCGCCACTGGAATCATGCTGCTGGTCCGCGATGGCAAGGTCGGGCTCGACGATTCGCTCGCCAAGTATTTCGACGATGCGCCCGAGGCCTGGAAGCCCATCACGGTGCGACAGTTGCTGAGCCACACCTCGGGGCTGGTGCGCGAGTCACCAGGCTTCGACGGGCTGAAAGCACAGAGCGACTTCAAGCCGCTGGGGATGACCGCGACGCGGACCACGGACACTCTCGACATCGTGCCGCATCGGGCGAATGGCTACCTGTTCCGCGACAACGAGCAGCACAACGTCGGCCCGCTGCTGGCCTTGCGACCGAGTGGCGCGTTTCTGTCGACGATCACCGATCTCATGAAATGGGAGACAGCGCTGCACGATGGAGTCGTGCTGACCAAGGAAGAGCAGGCGCAGATGTTCACGCCCGTGAAGCTGACCGACGGCTCGGCGACTCAGTATGGGTTCGGGTGGATGGTCGACGACGTTCGCGGCCATCATCGCGTCCATCACGGCGGCACACTGCCAGGATTTCGTGCCGAGTTCAGCCGACATGACGACGGGCTCGGCGTGATCGTGCTGGTCAACGCGGACAGCGCACGGACTGACGCGATCGCTGTGGAAGTGGCGAATCACTACATCAGCGGCTTGAGTCCTGACCGTCCGACCATCAAGTTGCCGGCCGCCACGCTGGCGGAGTATGCGGGTCGCTATCGCCTCGATGGCGACAACTTCGTCACCGTCGGTGTGGACGGGCCCGGTCTCAGCGTGCAGTTCAGCCAAGGCGGACCGCAATCGCGAGTGTTGCCCGAGAATCCCACGACCTTCTTCATGATCAAAGACGAGAGCTTGGTCTTCGCGCGCGAAGGCACGCAGGTCAAGAGTCTGACGATTCGCGGCCCCGGCAGGGAGATGGTGGCCGAGAAGGTTTACTGACTGGCCGGTTTCACGTCCACGAGCTTCGGCTCGCGCGGCACCGGCGGGCTGCGGATGTCTTGTTCCATACTGGGTCGCTGCTTGCGTTGGCGCATTTCGAGGCGCACCGGCTCGCTGCTGGTAATCGACTGCAGCATCCCTTCGATGATGCGCACGTCTGCGAGTCCTTCCTCGCCGGACGGTTCTGGATCGCGGTCTTCGAGAATGCAGTCGGAGAAGTACAGCAGCTCCGGTGCGAACTGATCGCTCTTGCCGAACTTCTTTTTCTGCTGGCGCTCGCCGACCCGCAAAGTATAGGACAGGCCCACAGCGTACTCATAGGCCGGATCAACCGTCACGCTGCCCTTGGTGCCGGTGATGGAATACACCGAGCGATCCGCGGCGCCGAAGCTGCAGACGAACGTCGCGAGGCGCTCGTCCTTGAATCGCATGGTCGCTGCAACCGTCTCGTCGACCTCGCGGAAACGTCGGTCGCTGCTACGCGTCGCCGTGGCCGACACCTCGACAGGATCCTGCGAAAGGCAGTAGCGCGCCGCGTTGATGCAGTAGATGCCGATGTCGTACAGCGGGCCGCCGCCCTGGTCGGACGGGTTCAAGCGGATGTTGTCGTCCCTGACCTGCATCGAGAATTCTGAGTTGAAGAAGCGCAGGTCGCCGAGTTTGCCGGTGCGCGCGAGCTTGGCGGCTTCGAGATTCGCGCGCTCGAAGTGCAGTCGATAGGCGATCATCAGCTTGACGTTCGCGTCGCGCGTCGCGGCGATCATCTCTTCGCATTCGCTTGCAGTGACGGCCATCGGCTTCTCGCATAGCACGTGCAGCCCGGCGCGTGCCGCTCGCACGGTGTACTCCTTGTGCATGTCGTTCGGCAGGGCGATATAGACCGCATCGATCTCGCCGCTGGCAAAGAGCTCGTCGACATCTTCATAGCCGCACAAGCGCTTTACGCTGTAGCGGCGGCCGAGTTGCTTCAGCTTCTTCTCTTCCCCAGAGACGAGCGCAGCCAGCACGCTGTTACGGCGGGCATGCTTGAACGCAGGCAAAACCGCAGCCTGGGCGATGTGGCCGAGGCCGAGCACGGCGTAGCGCACCGACCCGTCGTGAGAAGTTTTCGTGCGTGAGCGGGCAGGGCGGCGTGCCATGACAGTTCTCCGTCGCGTAGGTCTTCATGGAGCAATGACCCACCGGAGGCGACTGTTCCCGTACACTCACGTCTCGATGCGCTTCGGCATGTCGCCCGCACGCTGGCTGGCGCGGAACTCGATGACGCGAAAGTCGGCGAGGCCGTGCTGGTGGAAGGGATCTTCCCGGAGCAGCGTTTCGATCGCCTGTTTGCTCTTGCCGGCTGCGAGAATGATGCCGCCATCGCGCGGGATCTTGCGGCCGGACACGAGGAAGGTGCCGTCGGCGTAGTACTTCTTGAGGAACTTGACGTGCGCAGCCATGTGCGCGTCGATGTCCTGCAAGTCGCTTTTGTAGGTGAGCTCGATGACGAACATGACTGACCCGGAGGCGCGATGGCCTGGTTGCTGTTGATCGTTGCAGGACTGCTCGAAATCGTCTGGGCGATCGGCCTGAAATACGCTGCCGGGTTCACGCGCCCCGTGCCCAGCGTCATCACGGTCGCGGCGATGCTCGCGAGCATCGTGCTGCTGGGAACTGCGATGAAGTCGCTGCCGGTCGGAACATCCTACGCCGTCTGGGTCGGCGTCGGCGCCACGGGCACCGCGTTGCTCGGCATCGTGCTGTTCGGCGAGTCGGCGAGCGCCGGTCGCCTGGCGAGCCTCGCGCTCATCGTTGCGGGCATCGTCGGCCTCAGGCTCGCGACTCCTTCGTGAATCACAAGTAGCGCGTTTCGGCAGGCGCCGCGCCGAAGTTGTCGTTGCGCCCATCGATGTAGATCACGGGCATCGCCGCGAGGTCCGCATCCGAAATGTTGTCGACCGTGGCGAGCATGACGGCGACGAACGGCTTGCCGTCCGGTCCGGCAGCGCGGCCGAACGATTTGACGCCGCAATGCTTGCAGAACAGATGGTGGATGTTCTTGCGGCCGAACTGGTAATCGTTGAGCGCTTCCTGGCCTTTCACCAGTCGGAAATCATTTGCGCCGATGCCGACGAGCCATGCGCGCGTCTTGCGGCACATCGAGCAGTTGCACTTCAGCGTGCCTTGGCTCAGGTCCATGTCGGCTTCATAGCGCACCGCGCCGCAGTGGCAACCGCCGGTGTAGGTCTGTTTCATGCAGTTCGCTCCAACTCCTCGAATCGTTGCCGCTAGAATACCGCGCACACAATAAAGGGAGCCATCCATGCGCCGCCTGATCCCGCTCCTCCTGGTCTTCTTGTGCGCTACCGCGTTTGCGCAAGCAACCGTGAATGGACCTGCCACCGCCAGGATCGGTGCCCAGGTCGAGGTCACGGTGACGGGCTCGAAGAACCCGCGCGATTTCGTGACGATCGTGGAGAAGGGCACCCAGGAAGGGAACTATGGCGGCTATGAATATGTGTCGAAGCCCGGCACGTACAAATTAGTCGCGCCGCCAAAGGCGGGCGAATACGAGATTCGCTTGCTGGCGGCCGAATCGCCGTATCCGACGCTCGCCCGGCGACCGCTGCGGATCGATGCAGTCACGGCCACGGTGGATGCGCCGGGGCAGGTGGCCGCAGGCGCGAAGTTCAGCGTGAAGTGGACAGGCCCGAACAACGATCGCGATTACATTGCGATCGGCAACGCCGCACGTCCATACATCGGCTACGAGTACACGAAGGCGGGCAGTCCCGTGGAGCTCACGGCACCCGACGAGCCCGGCCAGTACGAGGTGCGTTACTTCCTCGGCGCCGGCGATGTGCTCATCGGCAAGAAGCCGATCGTGGTGGGTTCGGTGTCGGCTTCGGTTTCCGTACCGCAGACAGTGGCGGCGGGCTCGAGCTTGAAGATTGCTTGGCAAGGTCCGAACAATCCGCGCGACTACATCACGATCGTCAAGGCCGGGACACCAGACAAGCAGTACGGTGCGTACGAGTACACGTCGAAGGGCAATCCGGTAGCGATGCGCGCGCCGGACCTCGGCGGCGAATACGAAGTGCGCTACCTCACGGGCCAGACGAACGCCACGCTGGCGACGGCCAAGATGACCGTGACCGCGTCGACCGCCTCGGTCAAGGCGCCGCCGCAAGCGGTCGCGGGCAGTACCGTCGCCGTGAGTTGGCAGGGCCCGAACAACGATCGTGACTACGTAACGATCGTGAAGAAGGGCGCACGCGAAGGCGACTACGACAACTATGAATACACCGCTCGCGGCAATCCGGTGAAAGTCCTCGCGCCGGTCGAGCCCGGCGAGTACGAGGTGCGTTATTCGACCGGCCAGGCCTACGCGACGCTGGCTCGCGCGCCGATCACTATCGTGCCGGGCAAGGAGGAGCCGGGACTCATCGAGGTGACGGCTGCAAGCGCGCTGCCTGCCGGCAGCGGAGTGGAGATCATTCTCGATGCGTCCGGCAGCATGTTGCAGAGGATCGGCAAGGATCGCCGCATCGACATCGCGCGCGCGACGTTGACAAAGCTCGTGACCAGCACGATTCCCGCCGGCACGCCGTTCGCGTTCCGCGTCTTCGGGCGCATGGAGGATTCGTGTCAGTCAGACCTCGACGTGCCGCTCGGGCCGCTGAACGTTCAAGCCGTGAGCAGCAAGATCGCCGCGATCGAGCCGAAGAACGGCGCGAAGACTGCGATCGGCGCATCGCTCGAGCTGGTGGCGTCCGACCTGCGCAGCGTGCAGGGCGAACGGCTCGTGATTCTGCTCACCGATGGCGAAGAGACCTGCGGCGGCGATCCGGCGGCAGCAATCGAGAAGCTGAAGAAAGCCGGCACGACCGTGCGCGTGAATATCGTGGGCTTCGCGATCGACGACGCGAAGCTCGCCGCGACGTTCCGTCATTGGGCCGATGCCGGTAACGGCACGTACTTCGACACGCAAGGCGCTGCGGCGTTGAACGAAGCAATGGCGCAAGCGATGCGGCCGGGCTTCGAAGTCGTGGATGCGCAGGGCACCGTAGTGGCCGAAGGCCTCGCAGGCGGCGAGCCGGTGCGCGTATTGCCCGGCAGCTACACGGTTCGATTGGCCGGCCGCAAGACAGGACAGAGCGTCGCGGTGACCGCGAAACAGAAATCGGTCGTCAAACTCTGACCGCTTGCCGGGCGTAAGAAAAAAAGGCCCGCATCGAATCCGATGCGGGCCTTGCTCCAGGTCGAACAAGCTGGTTGTGTGGATCAGTGGCGGCCTTTGCGCACCTCGTTCACTGCCGCTTCGGCGTTGACGAAGCCGAAGCCGTCGAGCTGGCTGTAGCCCTTGCCGATCAGGTTGAAGAACCGGCCCTGGAAGGGCATGCCGCCCGAGAAGTTGCCGAAGAACGTGGCTCCGCCTGTGGCGATCGTGCCTTCGGGAATGCGCACGTTCTCACCCAGCAGGTCGGCAGAGTTGCCGCCCGACGCGCCGTTGAGCGTGCCCGCCTGGTCGGCTTCGTCGCGGTCGACGCCGAATGCAAGCCGGTCGCCGCTGCGGAACGCTCCAGGTGCGAACGCGAGATCCAGCTGCTTCCACTGGCCCGCAACCGCCGGCGGATCGGCCGGTATCTGGAACGTCGCCGTCACGTCCGCCGCAATGAGCCCGTCCGTGTGATCGCCGATCACGAACGGCTGTCCCAACAGTGCGGTGGTGCTCGGGCGCTCATCGAAGATGATGCCCCTCGGCACTTGCGTCGTGTCGGCATTGCTGCCGTTGATGTGGAACGACTCGAGCGTGCGGAAGCCAACCTGGCCGAGCGTGAACACGTTCGGGTCGAATTGGCCGACATTGGCGAAGTCCGACTGCGCGCTGATCGCCAGCGCGTTGCCGAACGTGAGCGCGAAGCCCGACGAGAAGTACGGATCGAGATCGTGCCGGAACGCGCTGTCCTGCAGGATCTCACGCATCTTCTTCGGCTTGACCGAGCCCGGCCCCCCCGCTGCATCGAGCACCAGGGCCGCTATCGCCGCTGCATGCGGCGCTGCTGCGCTGGTGCCGAAGAAGTTCGGGAACGTGTCCGGATCGGTCGACGAATCGCTGACGAAGAACGTCGTGTTTGCGCCGTCCATCGCCGCCATGTCTGGCTTCAGCCGGATCTCCGGATGCTTGTGGCGGTTGTTGTTCTTGTCGAAGTAGATCGTCGATGGACCGGGCGAGGTGAACGCCTCGGGCACGAACGGCGCAAAGAACGCATAGGCTGCAATGCCATTCGCTCCGGCCGCCGAGTTGTGGCCGTACGTCACCGGATCGAGATAGCTGAAGTACTCCTGCGGATTCACGCCGCCGAAGCCGACGTAGCGGATGCGGTCCGCGACGTTGCGCTTCTTCGAGTCCGGCACGTTGGCCCGTGCGATGACCATCTGGCGCGTGCCGGACGGAATGCCGCCGATCTCGATCGGCCGGTTGCTGAACAGGTTCTGTTCGGCAAGCGCACCGAGGAACGAGCCGTCCGTGCGGAAGAACAGCAGGTTGTAGTCGGTCAGCACCTGCTCGGTGATCTGCACTTCCTGGACGCGATAAATGTAGCCGCCGAATTGCGCGGTCGCGAAGCTGTCTACCTCGACCCGGTAAGTGCCGGTGGCCGGCAACTCCAGCGTCAACGACTCGGGATTGGTGCCCGTGTCGACGAACTGGAGCGAGTTGCCGTCCGGATCGAACAGCTCCAGGGTCAGGTCGGGATTCGGCGTCGGGCTGGCGGGATCGGCGTCGACGAAGATCTCGACGACCTGTCCGGCCGTGCCGTTGAACGTGAAGTTATCGACACCGTTTTGCGGCACGAAGCCCGCGCCCTGCGCCAGCGGCGCGCCGACCGGTGTCGGCGGGATCGGGTCGTACACCTCGTTCCACTGGAACACCATCGTGTTGCCGGCCGCGAACTGGATCGTCTGCGCGATGTCGACCGCGTTGGGGTCCGGGTTGAAGTCGTGGAAGCCTCCGGCATAGAGGTCCGGCGGAACGTTCTTGAAGTCGAGATTCGTGCCGGCCCACGATGCGGGAACACCCGGGACGATGCGCGGCTTGGAATCGTACGCCTGCGTCGCCGGGCGATTGCCGGCCGACGAGAAGTACGACACGCCCTTCGCGACCACCTCATCGACCGTTTGCGCAATGATGCCGTCCTGGAACATCGGCTCGTCGGGATAGATGATGTCGTCCACGATCACGTCGGCCTTGAATCCCGCGACAGCATGCGTCGCGCCGGGCAGTCCGGCGAGCGCGCGGATGTTGTCGGCGAAGTTCAGCTGACCGCCGCCGGCAGTCGCGAAGCCGAGCCGTGCCTTCGGCGCCATGTCGTGCACGATCTGCAGCATCGCCCGGCCTTCGTCGGCATCGGTCGGACTGGAACCATCCTCGAGCAGTACGACCGGCTGCGAGTTGACGGGATTGCCCGCACCGGGCAGATCGCCGCTGGCGACGTCGGCTTCTGCACTGCCGGCGCCATTCGTGTTGTAGCTGTCGGACATGACGCCGACGGTGATACCCGAGCCATCGACGCCCGCGGGCAGCTTGTCCACACGATGCTGTACGACGCCCTGGCTGGTCACGGCTCCAACGTTGGTGACTGCTGGAGCTGCAGGCACCACGGCGAGCACACCCTTCTGCAGAGCGACGCTGCGCAGCTCGCTGGTCGGCACGTAGGCTTCGATCACGCCCTTGCGATAATTGAGGTCCGAGGCGATGACCTCGACGTTCGGCGTCTTGCTCAAGCTTTGGAGGACGGATGCGGCGGGGACTTTGCCGTCGAAGGAGACACGCACCAGCACGCGGCCCGCGTCATCGAAGCGCGCCGCCGGCGTGATCGTTCCTTCCTCTTCGGCTGTCGCCGCCGTCAGCGATTGTCTCGACAACGACTGCGTGCGAAGTGCAGGCGCGGCCAGCTGGTCGAGACCGCCGCCGAGATTGCGGACGCTGTCCTTCGCTTGCGCGACCGGTGCGCCCATCAGAGCTGCTATCGCGCAGGCGAGAGCAGTTGTGCCGAGCTGCGAACGTCGTGCGCGCAGCCACGGCAATGGCTCATGACTCTTCATGAATTGTTTCCCCGTATTTTTTCCGAACGGAAAAGTTCGGAAGACTTCTCACGCCCGACGAGAGTCGAACGTCCCTTCACGTGTTTGAGCACGTTCGGGCGACGCTACCCCTTAAGTGGTATCGATTCAATACGCGGAATTTTTTGCAGAAGGCGCACGGTATACACGAACAATAATAGTGTCCGCTGCGTGCAAGAGATGTGAGTGCGCATGCCGGGCACCGAGTTTTCGGTCCGTCCTTTTGTGTCGTCAGTGGATCAGCTCGTGCACGGCACGATGCGCCTGCTCGATGGCAACGTCCGTGTAGGCGCCCATGCCGGCGTCGGAGTTGGCGATCGCGATCCGCCCGAAACGTTGCCGGCCGATGACGTTCGGCATGCGGTCCGCCGCGACGTCGCCATCGACGAGGCTGTTGTATTCCGGAGCGTAACCGTGCGGCCAGCGATTCACGGCGATGCCAGCGATATCGCGGGCAGGGTCGAAGCCCCCGCCGCCCAGGGCGCGCCCGAGCTCGTCGCGGATCTGGCGCTCGAAGGTCTCGAACGGCGTTGCGAGCAGCTCGGCACGCCCGACCTGGTGTTGTTCGCGCTCGGGCAGTCCGTACTTTGCCGGCGTGCGCTCCATGCGGACCAGGATGGGTTCGTCGGGCGAGCGGACACTCTTGTATGCGCCGATGTCGACGGCTTCGTTCAATTGGAAGCTCGAGAAGTAACTCCCGGGGGCTTCCACGCTGCGAACCCCGAGTCGTTGGAAGGCGCGCCAGTTCTCGAGCGCCACGCTTGCATACACCAGCGGCGTCTTGATCAGTCGACGCAGGGCTGATTTTTGCTCCTCGGGCAGCTCCGGGCAAAGATACGGAATCATCATGTTCCAACAAGCGAGCACGCACTGCCGCGCCGTCGTCCGATAGAGAGTGCCGCCGCGTGAATAAATCACCTCCACGCGATCGCTGCCGACGTTCCGAACGCGCAGCGCCGTGCTGTTGAGGCGAATCCGAGCTGCGGACTCGGGACGATCGAGCTGAGTGTAGTCGGCGACAGCACTGACGACGTCGCGCGCGTCGCGGCCGGGCACGGCGGTCGGGATCAGTGAGCGAACCAACAGTCGTGCGACCGACGCGTTGCCGTCCGGATAGTGAAAGGTCTCGGAGCCGCCAGTGGCGGCGAAGCCCGCGGGTGTGAAGCCCATGCGCGGTGCTTCGCCGGGCTCCAGCTTCAGACCTTCGAATCCGGGGTACCACGTGCCCCAGCAGTCGAGGGCGGAGACGGCGTCGATGCCGCACCCCCACCAGCCATCGGTGGCGTGCAGATAGTAGGGCAGCACTCCCGGATCGGCCTTCACGATCTTCAACAGGTAATGCTCATAAGAGATCCGCGACAGGCGATCTTTCTTCTGCGCCGAAGTGAGCCCCGGCAGATAGTCCTCAGCGCCGTGCTCGATGCGGAGGATGTCCTTGCGTACGTTCTCCGACAGCGGCGTCTGCGCGAGATACGCGGCCGTGTCTTCGCGACTCTCGCCTTTACGAACGACGAGCCGGTCGACGCCGAACGTTTCGCGATCGAAGAACACTGCGTCGTTCAGACCGAGCGATTCATAGAGCGTCTTGTTCGTGCACGCGTCGTCGAGCGCCTTGGCATCGATGCCGAGCGTGCGCATCAGACTCGCCGCGACCTTGCCATAAGGGCGCGGGCTTTCGATCGACAGCGTGCCACCGTTCAAGAGCTGGATGCGTCCGCCGACGCGGAACTCGTTGCGCTTCGCGTGACCGCCGAAGTCATCGTGATTGTCGAGAACGAGCACGCGCCCGCGCGGCGAGGCGGCGCGGAAGAAGTGGGCCGCGGCCAGGCCGCTGATACCCGCGCCGACGACGATGAGATCGAACGACTCGCCCGTGTCGGCGATCGCGCCCGTCAACGATCGGGAATCGCGGAGCGTGTGGGCCGCTTCGAAGGAGCCGGGGTGGCTGCCGCGCATGCCGAGACGCGTCGGCGGGTAATAGCCGATGACGTCCTGCTCGGCGATCTCCGCCGCGTCGACGAGCTCCGGTGCGAGGCCGCCGAGCAGCATGCCGCCGACGCCGATCGCGGCGGCGCCTTGCAGGAAGTCGCGCCGCGCGATCGGCCTGTTCATCCCGAGGTCTTTGTCGGAGCCGGTTGTCATGTGGGAGTATTGTTGCCGAATGTCGTCCTCCGAATCCACGACGCCTGTCGCCCGGCAGTGGCGCTGTCCCACTTGCGGGATCAACGTGAATGCACGGCATTGTCCGGACTGCGGCGAGAAAGTGCTGGAGGCCAAGGATCTGACCTTCATGGGCCTCATGGGTCAGGTGTTCCAGAACCTGACCAGCGTGGACGGCCGTCTGATGCGCTCGCTGCGGGTACTGGCGACGCGGCCGGGCGTCATCACGCGCGCGTACGTGAGTGGCCCGCGCAGGCCGTATATCGGGCCGTTTCAGCTGTTTCTGATCGTCAACGTCATGTTCTTCGCGGTGCAGTCATTCGGCGGCTCGCCCGTCTTCTCCAACACCTTGCACTCCCACATGTACGAGCAGGACTGGAGCGAGCTCGCCCGAACGATGGTGGCGCATAAGATGCAGGCCGAGCACACGACGCTCGAAGCTTACGCGCCCGTCTTCGATCACGCCGTCGACGTCAATGCCAAGTCGCTGGTGATTCTCCTGGTGCTGCCCTTTACGTTGCTGCTCATCCCGCTGTTCGCCGCCAGTCACCGGCCGTTCGTGACTCACCTGGTGTTCGCGTTGCACTTGCTCGCATTTCTGCTGCTGTGTTCCTGCGTGCTGCTGCTGTTCACGGCGCTCCTTACGGCGCTCGGCGGGGCTGGTCTGCACTCGCCATGGGTGGACTGGAGTTTGTTCGCCGTGTTGATCGTCGTGATCGGGACGTACTTGTATCTCGCGACCGGCGTCGTTTACGAAGCCAAGGGGTGGGTTCACGCTCTCGAGGTCGCCCTGCTCGCAGTGGTCATCGCGGCCGCCGTGCCGGGCTACCGGTTCCTGATCTTCCTCGTGACCCTGTACTTCACTTAGAAGCTGACGCCGAACGGTCGCCGCAGAGCGAACGCGAACATCATGACCATGCCGAAGAACAGCCAGGACGTCGAGGAGAGTCCGGCGAACTCGCCGCGTGCACGTGGGTAGTCGATTGCGAGCGTCGTAACCGGGCCGTTGGCTGGAAGTGCTGCCACGCGTGGGTAGAGCAGGGTACGCATGTCGTTGGCGCGATAGGCCATTGTCATCGCGGGCGATCCTTCGCCGCTGACGACGCGATCGGTCTGCTCGCTGCCGATGCGCAATTTGAGATTGTGCGGGCCGGGCGCGAGGGCGTGGACTCGCCAGTAGATCTCGCCGCTCGAATCTGCGCGTAGCGCAGGGGTGGCTACACGCAGCCCGTTCCCCGCATCCAGATGGACCGGCAAGCGCGAGACCGGTTGACTCGAAGCGACGCCGACGGTGACCAGCGCCTGCTCATCCGCCGCCAATCCACGGAATGCAAATCGCGATTCGATCTGGATCAGCAGCAGCAGGAAGACGGGCAGCATCACGACCATCGGCAGCAGCGAGTGGCCGAGGTAGCGACCGATGCTTGCGAACACGCGGCCTTCCGCGAGCAGCAGTACGCGCAGATCGTCACGAAACAGCCGCAGCTCCAGCAGATGGGCAATGATCTTGTCCTTGGCGTCGCGAATGGCCGCCTGGTTGGAAACTACTTTGTAGATCGCAAGCGCAAACAGCGCTCCCGGCAGCGCGAGCACGACCACCTGCCACTCGGCGGGCAGCCAGTGCACCAGCCAGAAGAGCGCGTCGAACGGTGCGTTGAGCACCGTGCTCACGGTCGGCCACATCTTCGTCTACTCGATGTAGCCCAGGCCTTTCAGCTTCTTGCGGATGTTCTCGTCGCTGTCGGTCGCCTTGAGCCCGGCGAGCTCCTTCTCCAGCACGTGCGCGACGAACTCATCGGGGCTCGAATAGCCGGCGAGCGCGGCGAAACGCTTCACCCGCTCCCATAGCTCCTTTTCCAGACTGACCTTCTTATCGCCGAACATCGTCACTCCTTAGAACATGGCCTTGCCGGTCATGCCGGCGGCAGGTGCGACACCGAAGTACCCGAGCACCGACACCGTCAGGTCCGCGAGATTTCCCGAGCGTGCGCGCAGCGGCCGATTGCTGAGCAGCACGCCGGGCACGGCGCGGGAATCGATGCAGTGATCGCCAGACCACTCGTCGATGTTGGGGGCGATGAGCGCCAGTGGCACTTTGCCCGTTGTCGTGTCCCACGACGCGCGATAACCCGGCGCGTAGCCGACGATGATGTCGGGTGCCGCTTCCACGTACGGGCCGTGATAGATCTGTTCGCGCAAGCTCACCTGCGTGATGACCTTCTGACCGTTCTGATCGTCGACCCACGTTGCCAGCTCTTGCGCGAGCTTCTGCGCCAGTGCTGCGCGCTGCTTGGGCGGGACGATGCCGTGCTTCTCGCGCCCGCGTACGTTGAGATACAGCGAGTTCAGGCCGATTGCGAAGGCGCGCGTCGCGGACCAGTCGATGCCTTGCAGCCATTCGTACCTGTCGCGGTTGAAGCTGTCGGTCAGGCGCAGGTAGCCGTGCTGCTCCAGCCAGCGGTTCAAGTGCACCTGCCGGCGGAACGACGAGAAGCCGTGATCCGACATCACGACGATCGCGGTGTTCTCACCCACGGCGCTCATCACTCTGCCGACCTGCTCGTCGATCTGCCGATAGGTGTCGCGCATGGCATTGGTGAGATCGTCTGCGGTATCTTTCGGGCGCAGGGGATCGGTCGGATCGGCCTCGCGATACAGCATGTGGTGCCGCTGATCGATGCTGCTGAAGTAGAAGAACATGAGCGAGCGTTGCGGCTCGCTCGCGAAGCGGCGCAGCTCGGCATCGAGCAGCCGCTTGCGCTCATCCAGCACGAGCTGCGTCTGTTCGAGGAATTCGTGCGGAGTGAGCACGCCGGCGCGCAGGGCCTTTGTGTCTTCGGGCATTTCCTCGGTGTAGAACGGACCTGCGTCCTCGGCAAGCTCGTAGGCATACTTCGCCGGCGCGGCAATCGTCTGCGCAGGATTGCGCGGGTCGATGTTCACCGGCGTCATGTACAGCATGAGATGCGGCCGCACCTGCTTCAGATAGAAGCGGACCATGCCGCTGACGCTGGAGACGTGCGGCATGAGGTCGAACTTCACGGGGAGCCACTCGCTCCATTCGCCCTGTTGCAACAGCAGCCTGCCGTCGCCGACGCGCACGAGCGCAACGGGATTCTGCGGATCGACGACGACTTCGAGATCGGCGGTCACGCTCGGGCTGGTCTTGAGCAGTGCGTTCGGCGGTCCGGTGATGTGACCGTGGGCGACTCCATCCTTCAACGTGACGCGCTCGATGATTCCGCCGGAGACCGTTGCCGACTTCCACTCCGGCGCGTTCGTGTAGAGCGAGAACGTTCCGGAGGTTCCCTGCAGGTCGGGCGTGCCCATGCCGGAGATCGCTTCACCGGAGGTCTTGACCGGCGGATAGTTCGCCGGAATCTGAAACAGCCGTGTATGCACGCCGTTCTGCTCCAACAGCTCCCAGAATGCGGTGCCCTGGCGCAGGAGCTGGGTGTGCGGCGACTTGAGCGGAATGCGCCAGCGACCCATCGGCAACGTGATCGAGGTGCCCTGGATGCGCGACGTCGACATGTACGGCGTGAGGTTCTCGCGATCCAGGTGCAGGAAATCGAAGATGCCGTGGCTGCCCGCATCCATGCCGGTGATGAAGGTGGACCAGGCGACCGGGCTCTGCGGCGGATTCGAGGTCTCCAGCGGCATGAAGCCGCCCGTCGATGCAAGCCGCGACAGGTTCGGCACGACGCCTTCCTGCATGTACTGCTTCAGCAGCTTCGGGTCCATGCCGTCGACGCCGAGGATCACCATGCGCGTCGGCGCGTTCGCGCCGGCGGAGGCGCCGCAGGCGTAGAGGACCGCAGCAAGCAGGGCGAGCAGGCCTGCCGGTGGACTCATACCGCCGCCGGCGCTTGCACCGGCAGGACGCGCCCCGTCATGTGGGCCGGCTTGCCGACGCCGAACATCGCGAGAATCGTCGGCGCGAGATCCTGAATCTGCGGCTCGCCTTCGGGCATGCGCCAGTTCGAGAACAGCACGCCCGGCACCAGTCGCGGATCGATGCAGTGATCGCCGCTCCATGCCTTGGTGTTGTCGGTGAACACTTCGTCGGTGACGCGTCCGACCGCGCCTTCCCATGACGCGCGATAGCCGCGGTTGTAGCCGATGATCAGATCGGGGCCATTGCCGCCGTATGGTCCGCTCGAGTGGACCTGCGCAGGATCGAACACGGCATTGATCGAGGCCTCGTTCGCTTGCGTGTCGTGCAAACCCGTCAGGCCCTCGACGATCTGGCGTTTGACGGCCTCGGTTTCCTCGCCGGGCTCGACGATGCCGTGGGCCTCGCGTCCGCGCTGATTGATGAACAGGCCGCTCAAGCCGAGCGCGTAGGCTTTCGTGCGAGTCCAATCGACGTTCGCAAACCAGTCGCCGCTCGCCGGCTTGGTCGGATCGAGCTGCAACAGACCCTGCTGGTGCAGCCACGAGTTCAGGTTGATCCCGCGCCGGAAGCTCTGGAAGCCGTGATCGGAAATCACCATGAACTGGTCGCGCGGCCCGAGCATGCGCTGCACGCGTCCGATCATCTCGTCGCAGCGCTTGTACATCTGCAGGATCGTGTCCCGATATTGCTCCGTGTCGCGCCCGCGGTTCGCCGGATGCTTGGCATCGAGGTAGCGGAAGAACATGTGCTGCAAGCGGTCGGTGCCGTCGAACACGCATACGACTGCGCCGTCGCGCGACTTCTCGAGCGCGTTGAAGAACATCTTCTCGCGCTCGGCGTGATGGTCGAGCGCCTGCTGCAGGAATGCCTGCTCGTCGATCACACCTTCATTGAGCGCCCACGTGTCCTCGGCCAGGCCAAGGGTTGCGAACTCGCCGAGCAGCTTCGACAGGTAGATCGAGTAGATGCGCGGCCAGGAAATCGGCAGGGCCGGCTTGCCGGGATCGATGTTGATCGGCGTGACGTACAGGTTGAAGTCCGGTGTCATCGCTGTGACGTAGAAGCGTGCGATGCCGCGCACCGCGACGCCGAATCCTGCTTTGAAGTCGAGCTGGATCCACGGGCTGTACTCGCGCTCACGCAGCTCGAACTTCTTGCGGCCGATCGTCAACTGACAGGTTTTCTTCGCCGTATCGATGCCGCTGATCACGAAGGGAATCTCCAGCGGCTGCGCCGCCGCGCGCAGCGGGTTGTCGGGACCAGCGAGGCTGGCGCGAATGACGCCTTGATCGATCGTGATGGGACGTCGTTCGCCGCCGGTTTGCTCCGGGGCAGCGTCGGCTTCGCAAGGCCTCGCAGTGCTCGTCGTGTAGTAGGTGAATGAGCCTTGAGTTCCCCGCAGATCCGGCACGCACATCGCACTCAACAGCGCTCCGGCGAACTTCTCCGGCGGGAACGTCAGCGGCACCCGCAGCACGTTCGAAGGAATGCCATGCTCGCCGAGAATGCGCCAGAACGCCTTGCTCTTGCGCATGTTGTTGATGGTCGGTCGGCCGATGGGAATCAGCCACTCGCCGACTCGCATCGTGCGCGAGGCGGGACGGATGTCCGAGCTCGACAGCCGCGGCTTGTAGGTGCGCACGTCGCGATCGAGGAAATCGAAGATGTTGTGGCGCGCCGGATCGACACCTGTCATGAACGACGACCACGCGACCGGCGAGATCGCCGGGTAGGTCGTGCCGAGCCGGGTGAACGTGCCATCCTTCGCGAGCGCGGAAAGATTCGGCAGATGACCTTCGGCCATCCATTGCTCGGCGAGCGTCGGGTCGAGACCGTCGAGGCCGAGCACGATGACGCGACGCGCGCTCGCGCGACT
>DATENH010000010.1:0-5561 GCA_035275145.1 Steroidobacteraceae bacterium
GCGCTTCAGCTCCGCGCGTTTGCGCAGCATGATCGACCACGACACGATCGACGCCAGCAGCAGCAGCGCCATGACGATCTGCACGATGATGCTGGCGTTGAGCACCAGCTCCAGCGGATTCAGGCCCTGATTCATCATTCAGCGATCTCCTGCATTGATCTGCTTCCACAGCTCCTGCGGCAGCGGCCGCGGGCGATAAGTCTGCGCATCGAGGCATGCAGCCCGCACGCGCCCTTCCAGCAACAGCTCGCCGCCCACAGCGGACGCTCCAGCGCGTCCTGCGCCCGCGGCATTCGCGCATCCCTGCGCAGCATCACGAAAGACCTCCTGGTCTAACGTCAGGCTGGCCCGCGAGGTCTGGTACACCTTGCAGGTCACCTGCAGCTGGTCGCCGTAGCGCGCCGGCTTGCGATAGTGCGCCTCGACATCGACGACCACGAACATCAGGCCGTGATCGTCCTTGAGCCGCACCTGGTCGATGCCGAGCGCACGCAACCATTCGGTGCGCGCGCGCTCCATGAACTTCATGTAGTTCGCGTAGTACACGATGCCGCCGGCGTCGGTGTCCTCCCAGTACACGCGGACAGGCCAGACGAACGGAGCCGCTGCCAACGCCATCACTGCCCCATCACTCGTTCTTGAACAGTTCCAGCGTCGCGCTCGCGCGCTCCGGCACCTTCAGGCCGAAATGCTGGTAGGCGTTGCGGGTGGCGACGCGGCCGCGCGCAGTGCGCATGACGAAGCCTTGCTGGATGAGATAGGGCTCGATGACGTCCTCGATGGTGCCGCGTTCCTCGCCGAGTGCTGCCGCCAGGCTCTCGACGCCGACTGGACCGCCGTCGAACTTCTCGATGATCGTCAACAGGAGTTTGCGGTCCATCACGTCGAAACCGAGCGGGTCGACGTCGAGCATGTTAAGCGCCGCCTGGGCCACCTCGTCGGTGATGCGGCCGCCGGCCTTCACTTCTGCATAGTCGCGCACGCGGCGTAGCAATCGATTGGCGATGCGCGGAGTTCCCCGCGAGCGTTGCGCTATGCGGGCCGCGCCGCCGGCATCGGCCGGAACGCCGAGAATCGTCGCCGAGCGCGTGACTATGCGCTGCAGCTCCGCTTGGTCGTAGAACTCCAGCCGCTGCACGATGCCGAAGCGGTCGCGGAGCGGCGACGTCAAGAGTCCCGCGCGCGTCGTGGCACCGACCAGCGTGAACGGCTGCAAGTCGAGCTTGATCGAGCGTGCGGCGGGCCCCTCGCCGATCATGATGTCGAGCTGAAAGTCTTCCATCGCCGGGTACAGGATCTCTTCGACCACCGGGCTCAGGCGATGGATCTCGTCGACGAACAACACGTCGTTCGGCTGCAGATTCGTCAAGAGCGCAGCCAGGTCGCCCGGCCGCTCGATCACCGGTCCGGAGGTCTGCCGCAGATTCACGCCGAGCTCGTTCGCGACGATGTGTGCGAGCGTGGTCTTGCCGAGGCCGGGCGGGCCGAAGATGAGCACGTGATCGAGCGCTTCTTTGCGGTTGCGCGCGGCCTGGATGAAGATCTCCATCTGCGTTTTGACCGCAGCCTGGCCGACGTAATCCGCGAGCTTGCGCGGGCGCACGGCGCGATCGAAGGCAGCTTCGTCGCCTTGCGTGCCTGCCGATACGATGCGGTCCTGCTCGATCATTTCGCTACCGCGGCCTGCAAGGCCTTGCGAATCAGTTCTTCAGTCGTCTGCACCGAGGCGTCGACGCCCTTGAGCAGCCGGGTCACTTCGGCGGGCTTGTAACCGAGGGCGACCAGCGCGCTGAACGCCTCCGCCTGTGGACCGACCGCCGGCTGTTGGGTTCCGCTGCCGGCAGCGATCACGGCGGTCATCTCGCCGAATCCCTTGATCCGGTCCTTCATTTCGACCACCAGGCGTTCGGCGGTCTTGCGGCCGACGCCGGGGATGCGCACCAGCGTGTCGATGTCCTGAGCCTCGATGCACATGAGGAAGTGGTCCACGCTCATGCCAGACAAAAGCGCGAGCGCCAGCTTCGGGCCGACGTTCGACACTTTGAGCAGCTCGCGAAACAGGCGCCGGTCGCGCTCGGTGCGGAAGCCGAACAGGATGTGCGCGTCCTCGCGCACGATGAGCTGAGTGAACAGCGTGATCTCGCTGCCGGCCGGCGGCAGGTCGTAGAACACCGGCAGCGGCGCCTCCACCTCGTAGCCCACTCCGCCGACGTCGATCACAAGCTGCGGCGGCTGTTTCGCGGTCAGGCGGCCGCGCAGGAAGCCGATCATCGAACCGTGCCCACCGCCAGCGACACGAGCCCGTGCAGCCGCCGGGAATGTGCGTGACACAGCGCGATGGCCAGCGCGTCGGCAGCGTCCTCGGTGAGCGGGCCGGCGATGTTGAGCAGACGTTTGACCATCATCTGTACCTGATCCTTTTGCGCGCCGCCGGTGCCGACCACCGCGAGCTTCACCTCGCGCGGCGCGTACTCGAACACCCGCGGCCGGACGGCGAAGGTTGCGCTCAGGGCCGCGCCCCGCGCCTGCCCGAGCTTCAACGCGCTGTCGGCGTTGCGATTCATGAACACGCGCTCGATGGCGACCTCGTCCGGCCGGAATTCGCTCGTCAGCGACTCGACGCCGACGAAAATCTCCTGCAGGCGCTCGGCCAGCGACTCGCCGCGGGTGCGGATCGCGCCGCTGACGATGTAGGCGACGCGCCCTGCCTGCGTCTCGACGACTGCGTAGCCGGTGCGGAGGGATCCGGGGTCCAGGCCGAGGATCCGCACCTGCGCCGGCAACGCTCCGGGGCGCTGCGGCAGCGCCAGCTCGGCAAGGCTCTGCGGGCGCCTGAGTCTGCGCAAGGATTCCTCCGCTACGACGCTATGTCGGTGCCGTATGATAGCGGCAACGGCTGCAAACCGACACGTCGATCGCAGGGTTTTTTGTAGCCGATTCAGTGGCATGTCATCCCTCGAAAGCATTCCTGCACAGCACGTGACCGACGAGCACGCGGTCGCGAGCGGCCGTGCGATCGTCGACATCGTCGCGGAGCTCACGGACGACGAGGACATCCTGAAGGGCGCGATGTTGTTCGCCCTGCTGGAAGCGAATGCACTGCCGCGCGAGCAGGCCGAAGCAGTCGCGGGGCCTGCCGCCGCGCGCATCGCCACCGAATTGCTGCGACTCGGCTCGCTGAATATCGCGGCACCCGCGAGCGGTGCCCCGGCGCTGTCCGGCAATCAATCCGAAGGTCTGCGCAAGATGCTGCTCGCGATCGTCACCGATCCGCGGCTCGTGCTCATCAAGCTCGCCGCGCAGCTCCACAAGCTGCGCGAGAGCAAGGACGCGCCTGAGGCCGAGCGCCAGCGGCTCGCGTACGAGACGCGGCAGGTCTACGCGCCGCTCGCCAATCGCCTCGGCGTCTGGCAGCTCAAGTGGCAGCTCGAGGACTGGAGCTTCCGCTACCTCGAGCCGGACAACTACAAGCGAGTGGCCGGCTGGCTTGCGTCCAAGCGCGGCGACCGCGAGCGCTACATCGAGGACGTCATCGCGCTGCTGCATGCAGAGCTGAAGAAGGCGCAGATCGATGCCGACATCGCCGGTCGCCCGAAACACATCTACAGCATCTGGCGGAAGAGCCAGCGCAAGGGGCTGTCATTCGATCAGGTCTTCGACGTGCGCGCGGTGCGCGTGCTCGTGGCGACGATTGCAGACTGCTACGCCGCGCTCGGCGTGGTACACGGGTTGTGGCCGTACATTCCTGGTGAGTTCGACGATTACATCGCGACGCCGAAGGACAATGCCTATCGCTCGCTGCACACGGCGGTGATCGGACCGGGCAAGTTGCCGCTGGAAATCCAGATCCGCACCCGCGAGATGCACGAGCACGCGGAGCTGGGCGTCGCCGCGCACTGGCGCTACAAGGAAGGCGGCCGCGCGAATCCGGCGTATGAGCAGAAGATCGTCTGGTTACGCCAGCTGCTCGAGCCCGGCGAGCGGCAGGAAAGCGACGGAGACTTCCTCGAGCGCGTGCGCTCGGAGGTGTTCGAGGACCGCGTGTACGCGCTGTCGCCGCGCGGCGAGGTGATCGAGCTGCAACGAGGTGCAACGCCGCTCGACTTCGCATATCACGTGCACACGGATCTCGGCCATCGTTGTCGGGGTGCGAAGGTCAATGGCCGGATGGTGCCGCTGAACACCGTGCTCGCGAACGGCGATCAAGTGGAAATCGTTACCAGCAAGCAGCTGAACCCGAGCCGCGACTGGCTGGTGCCTTCGCTCGGCTATCTCGCTTCGCCGAGGAATCGTAGCAAGGTGCGTGCGTGGTTCCGCAAGCTGGACGAAGAGCAGAACCGCCAGCAGGGCAAGCAGATCCTGGAGCGCGAGCTGCAGCGGCTCGCGATTCACAGCGTCACGCTGCCCGAGCTGATCGGCGAGTTCAATCTGACGACGGCCGAGCAGTTGTACCTCGCGATCGGCGAAGGCGAGATCACGACTGCACAGATCATCGGCGCGATCCAGCGCCGCGCCAAGCCGCAGGAGCTGCCCTCGCCCGTGCCGCGCCGGCCGGCGGTCAATCCGAAGGAAACCTCCGGCATCACGATCGAAGGCGTCGGCGACCTGCTGTCGAGCTTCGCGCGCTGCTGCGGCCCGGTGCCGCCGGAGGGAATCGCGGGCTACATCACGATGGGGCGCGGTGTGAGCATCCATCGCGAGGGCTGCGCCAGCTTCAGGCGGCTGCAATCCTCGCATCCCGAGCGCGTGATCGCCGTGGAATGGGGCAAGCAAGGCGAGCGCGCTTTCCCGCTCGACGTGACGGTGCGTGCGTTCGACCGTCGCGGCCTGGTGCGCGACATCAGCGCCGTACTGGCCGATTCGAAGATCAACATTCAGGCGATGAATGTTGCGACCGACGAGCGCGAAGGGATGGCCGAGATCTCCTTGCGCATCACCGTGCGGGACCTCGAGGAGTTGTCGCGCGTACTGGGCAGAATCCAGGGACTCCCGAACATAGTGAGCGCGCGACGGAAGGCTTAGAAACCTGTAGGTCGGGCTTTAGCCCGACTGCGCCAACGCCTCTTCGAACCTCGCAGCCCCCTGCTCCCGCATCGCCGCGATCTCACTATCGCTCCACTCCCTGACGATTCGCCCATCCATCAACAACGCTGCCTTGTCTGCATAGTGCTCGACGATATCCAGCGAATGCGTGGCCAGCAGCACCGCGCAGCGATTCGCAGCCAGACGTTCTTGCAGGTGCCTCTTCACGACCAGCGCGCTCGCAGGATCCAGTCCGTTGAATGCTTCGTCGAGCACGATGAGTGCCGGCTCGCCGAGCAGCGCCAGCAGCACGCAGAGCTTCTGCCGCGTGCCGAGCGAATATGTATCGACGAACCGGTCGAGGTAGGTACCGAACTTCAGTGCCTCGCCGAGCGCGATCACCTCGGGGTCGATGCGCTCGAGGTTTTTCGCGTTCGCGTACACCTCCAGGCACTGCCGTCCAGTCAGCAGACCCGGTAGCTGTTCCGGCGCGCATCCGTAACCCAGCTTGCCCTTTGCATCAACCGTGTGAGTCCGCA
>DATENH010000011.1:0-18661 GCA_035275145.1 Steroidobacteraceae bacterium
CCGGCTCGGTCGAAGCGAAAGGCGAGGGCTCATCCTCGGGGATCGCCAGGCGCTGGCCGGCCGCAGCGGCCTCCATGCTCCACTCTTCCGGCGACGCGTTCGAGTTCAGCGTGCGAAAGATCAGCAACTCGACGTCGTACGACTGCAGCACCTGCGGCGTCTGCTGCGCGGAGGCAGTCAGCGTCGCGACGCCCAACACGGCGATCAGGATGAGCTGTTTCATTTGCGCAGTTTAGCAGCCGGGGCCGGTTTCCTGAGGTCTTGCAGCAACTGCTCGACCGCAGCGAAACGCTGCTCGTCCTTCTCCAGTTTCAAGGTGAAGCGCAATTTCGTGCCACCTTCCAGGCGGTGCGTACGCGAGTTCTGCTGCACGTAGCGGATCAGCGTGGCCGGCTCGACACGCGTGTCGCGCTCGAACGTCACGGAGCCGCCGCCCGGGCCGACGTCGATCTTGCGCAGGCCGAGCGCGCGCGCCGCCTGCTTGTAGCCGGCGATGCGGAACAGGTTCTTGGCCGGTTCCGGCAGCAGCCCGAAGCGATCGATCATCTCCACCTGCAGCTCGCGCAATTCCTCCTCGCTCGCCGCAGCAGCGATGCGCTTGTAGAGCACCAGCCGCAGGTGCACGTCCGGCAGATAGTTGTCCGGCAGGAGCGAGGCGACGTGCAGATCGACCTCGGGACCCTGATGCATCGGCTGGTCGAGTTGCGGGATCTTGCCCGACTTGAGCGCGTTGACCGCGCGCTCGAGCATTTCCATGTACAGCGCGTAGCCGATCTCCTGGATCTGGCCGCTCTGCTCTTCGCCGAGCAACTCGCCGGCGCCGCGAATCTCCAGGTCGTGCGTCGCGAGGGTGAAGCCCGCGCCGAGATCTTCGAGCGATTCGATCGCTTCGAGGCGCTTCGCTGCGTCGGCGGTCATCGCATTGCGCGGCGGCGTCAGCAGATACGCATACGCCTGGTGATGCGAGCGGCCGACGCGGCCGCGGAGCTGGTGGAGCTGCGCGAGGCCGAGCTTGTCGGCGCGATCGATGATGATGGTGTTGGCCGACGGCACGTCGATGCCGCTCTCGACGATCGTCGTGCACACCAGCAGATTACTGCGCTGGTGATAGAAGTCGAGCATCACCTGCTCCAGCTCGCGTTCGCGCATCTGGCCGTGGCCGACGGCGATGCGTGCCTCTGGCACCAATTCGGCGATTGCACGTGCGGTGCGCTCGATCGTGTCCACGCTGTTGTGCACGTAATAGATCTGGCCGCCGCGGCGGATCTCGCGCAGGCACGCTTCGCGGATCGTGGCGGAGTCCCATTGCGACACGAACGTCTTGATGGACAGGCGCGCCGCCGGCGGTGTCGTGATCAGCGACAGCTCGCGCAGGCCGCCCATGGCCATGTTCAGCGTGCGCGGGATGGGTGTCGCGGTGAGCGTCAGCACATCCACTTCGGCGCGCAGTTGCTTCAGCTTCTCCTTGTCCTTCACGCCGAAGCGGTGTTCCTCGTCGATGATCAGCAAGCCGAGTCGGCCGAACTTCACTCCGCTCTGTAACAAGCGATGCGTGCCGATGACGATGTCGGTCTGGCCGGATTCGAGGCTCTGCAGCACCTGATCGACTTCGCGCGCGCTGCGAAAGCGCGACAGCGCTTCGACCTTCACGGGCCAGTCGGCGAAGCGATCGGCGAACGTCTGGTAGTGCTGCTGCGCCAGCAACGTCGTCGGCACGAGCACGGCAACTTGTTTGCCGGCAGAGACCGTGACGAACGCAGCGCGCAGCGCGACTTCGGTCTTGCCGAAACCGACGTCACCGCACACCACGCGATCCATCGGCTTGCCGGCGGCGAGATCGGCGATCACCTGCTCGATCGCCTGCGACTGGTCCGGCGTCTCCTCGAACGGGAACGCAGCCTCGAACGTACGCAGCTCGGCTTCGTTCGCGATCAGGTGCTCGCCCTGGCGCGCCGCACGGCGCGAGTACAAGTCGAGCAGCTCGGCAGCGGTGTCGTGGATGCGCTGTGCGGCCTTGCGCTTGGCCTTTTCCCAGGTGTCGGTGCCGAGCTTGTGCAACGGCGCTGTTTCGGTCGGCGCGCCCGTGTAGCGGCTGACGAGGTCGAGCGCATGCACCGGCACGTAGAGCTTGTCGCCGTCTGCATATTCGAGCAGCAGGAACTCGTTCCTCAGCCCGCCGACATCGAGCGTCGCCAGGCTGACGAAGCGGCCGACGCCGTAGTCCTCGTGCACGACCGGCGAGCCGGGACGCAGATCGGTCAGGTCGCGAATGATTTTTTCTGGATCACGCTCGGCACGGCGACGGCGGCGCTCCTGCCGCGCGCGTTCGCCGAATAGCTGCTCTTCCGCGATCAATGCGAGCGGCGGCTCGGTGAGCACCAGGCCGGTCGAGATCGGCGAGACGGTAATGCCGAGCTGAGCATCGCCTTCGACGAAGGCCGACCAGCCGTCGACGAGCTGCGGCCGCACGTTGCGACGCTGCAGGATGTCCAGCAGCATCTCGCGACGTCCCGCCGATTCGGCAGCGATCAGCACGCGGCCCTGGAAATCGCCGAGGAAGCGTGCGAGCTCACGGGCCGGCTCGTCGGCGCGCGGATCGATGCGCAGCGCCGGCGGCGCACGCGTCGCGAAGTTCTGATAGGGCAGGGACTGCGTCAGCGGATCGAGCTCGACGCGCGACAGCTCGATCCGGCGCAAAGTGCCGAGCCGCTGCACCAGCTCGTCCACCGGCGTGAACACTTCGGCGGGATCGAGGATCGGGCGCTCGGCATCGTGCCCGCGCTGCTCGTGACGACTCGCGATCTCGGCGAACACCTGCGCGGCCGCGCCTTGCTCGTCCGTCTCGACTGCGACGATCGTGTTACCCGGCAGGTAATCGAACAGCGTTGCGGTCGTGTCGAAGAACAACGGCAGGTAGTACTCGATGCCGGGCGGCGGCGCGCCCTCGGCGATGTCGCGATAGAGCGCCATGCGTGTCAGATCGCCCGGGAAGCGATTGCGGAAGCGGCGCTTGAAGTTCTGGATGCCGTCGGCGGTCAGCGGGAATTCGCGGGCCGGCAGCAGGCGCAGCGCTTGCGCCTTGTCGCCGGAGCGCTGCGTCTCCGGATCGAATACGCGAATGGTCTCGACCTCGTCGTCGAACAGGTCGATGCGATACGGCGCCGGGCTGCCCATCGGATACAGGTCGATGATCGAGCCGCGCACCGCGAACTCACCCGGTGCCATCACCTGCGAGCTCGCGACGTAGCCCGCGCCGCTCAGGCGATCGCGGAACGCCGCAACGTCGAGCACCTCGCCGACGCTGAGATCGAAAGCGTGCCCATCGATGTAACTCTGCGGCGGCAGGCGCTGCAGCGCTGTCTCGAGGTCGACGATCACGATGCCCTTGGCGAGACGAGGCAGCGTCGACAACATGCGCAAGCGTTGCGACACGATGTCCGGATGCGGCGAGAACAAGTCGTAGGGCAGCGTCTCCCACGCGGGGAAGTGTTCGACCCGGATGTGTCCAATATGACTGCCGGGCTCGCAGAAGAATCTCAGCTCGTCTTCCATACGGCTCGCCTGCCGCGCATTCGCAGCGATGACCAGCAGCGGCCCCGATGCCTTGCGCGCAGCCTCGGCGAGCCACAGCGACGTGGCAGAGCCGTACAGCTGGCCCCAGCGCACCTGCAGCTGGGATTTGCTGGGCAACAGCGGTCGATCGTGCTCGGTCAAAACGGCGCTCCAAAATGACGGCACTCGGGACGACGCCGATCGGCGTCCCCGAAGAGGGTGGCGAGGTTAGCAGGTGGGGACGGTCGGCTCTAGGAGCAAGAGCCGACCGCGGACAAGACTCAGCCAGGAGTTACGACGGTATGAATGACGCGGTTGTTCTCGAAATACACGGTGAATCCCGGGTACTCCCACCGCGTGATCGGCGGTTGCTGCGCGGACGCGCCGCCGACGGCAGGCACGCGCCGGGTCGGGGCGCCGTATTTCGCTTCCACGCTGTCCATCGACATACCGCTGGAGGGCGCGTTGGCGCCACTGCCGGGTGCGGGCACCTTGAGCTCGTCTGCGAGGGCCGGACCGGCCAGGGCCAGCGCGGCAGCGGCAGCGAGCAGCCAGGATGTGGAACGCATGGTTCGTCCTCTTGGAATAGCGACGCCCGACTCTAATGCAGGCATTACATAAGGGCCAAGCGCGGCACCCCGAATTGTTGTCGCAGTTCACATTTCCCGGTCGCCTGCAGTAGCCTTGCCGGCCTTATGTTTCATCCGGTGCCCGTCTACGTGGGCCTGCGTTACGTCGTGAGCCGCCATCGCGGCTTCTTCGTTTCCTTCATCAGCTGGATCTCGATGCTCGGCATCTGCCTGGGCGTGGCCGCGTTGATCGCGATCGTCTCGGTCATGAACGGCCTCGGCAACGAGCAGCGCACGCGGCTGCTGAGCCTCGCCTCGCACGCCACGATCTCGGGCGCGCCGGAGCGCATGCGCGATTGGCAGACGCTCGCGGAACGCATTCGCAAGCAGCCGGACGTCGAGGGTGTCGCGCCGTTTCTCGATCTGCAGGGCATGCTCGGCCGCGGCGAGGATCTGCGCGCAGCGTTGATCCGGGGCATCGAGCCGCGGCTCGAGCCGCAGGTCTCCGAGATCGCCGGGCACATGAACGCCGGCCGGCTCGAGGATCTGCAACCGGGCCAGCGGCACATCGTGCTCGGCGCAGGTCTCGCCTACGTGCTGGACGCGCGAATCGGCGATGAGGTCACGGTGCTCGTGCCGGTCGGCCTGGCGAAGCCGGGCGAGGGTGCGATCGCCGGGATCGATCTGCAGCCGCGCATCCAGACGTTCACGGTCAGCGGCGTTTTCGAAGTCGGCGCGGCGGAGCACGACAACGTGCTCGCGTTCGTCAACCTGCAGGATGCCGCGGCGATCGTCGGCAGCGGCGGCGTGCCGGGCGGACTGCGGCTGAAGTTCACCGACATCTTCGCTGCGCCGGACCGCGTGCACGAGATCGCTGCGTCGCTGGGGAGCGGCCTGGAGACGAGCGACTGGTCGATCGAGAACGCCAGTTTCTTTCGCGCGATCCGCATCGAGAAGACGATGATGACGCTGATCCTGATGCTGGTGGTCGCGGTTGCGGCCTTCAACATCGTCGCGGCGCTGGTGATGGTCGTGAACGAGAAGCGCACGGACATCGCGATCCTGCGCACCGTCGGCCTGAGCCCGCGCGCCATCGTCGGCGTGTTCATGACCCAGGGCGTGATCATCGGCTGGTTCGGCGCGCTCATCGGTCTCGCAGCCGGCCTGTCGCTCGCGCTGAACGTCGGCACGATCGTGCCGTTTCTGGAACACCTGACCGGCAGGCACGTCTTCGATCCGACGGTGTTCATGATCTCGAAGGTGCCGTCCGACGTGGAATGGCCGCAGGTGGTCGGCATCACAGTGACCGCACTGCTCCTAACGGTGCTCGCCACGATCTATCCGGCGCTGCGCGGCGCCGCGACCGAGCCGGCCGAGGCGCTGCGCTACGAATGAAGTACGAGCTCCTGATCGGGCGACGTTACCTGCGCGCGAACGGCGGCAACCGCTTCGTCTCCTTCATTTCCGTCATCTCGATGGCGGGCGTGGCGATCGGCGTGGCCGTGCTCATCGTCGTGCTGTCGGTGATGAACGGCTTCGAGCGCGAAGTGCGCGAGCGCATCCTCAGCCTGACTGCACACGCGACCATTAGCGGATTGGGTCCGCGGATGGTCGATTGGCAGGACGCTGCCGCGCGCATCCGCGACAATCCCGAGGTGCTCGGCGTCGCGCCGTTCATCGAGGATCAGGCACTGGTGATCGCTGGCAACAAGAGCAGCGGCGTGCTCGTGACCGGCGTACTGCCGGAAGACGAACGGCAGGTCACGATCATCACGACCAAAGCAATCGAGGGCTCGTTCGAGGCGATGAAGCCTGGTGAATTCGGCATCGTGCTCGGCGACGAGCTCGCGAAGGCGCTCGGTGTTCGCATGGGCGGGAGGGTCTACATCGTCACTTCGCTGCGAACCGTCACGCCGGCGGGGGTGATGCCGCGCATCCGCGCGTTCAAAGTCGTCGGCCTGTTCCGCGCCGGCATGTACGAATACGACCGCAATCTTGCGTACGTCCACATCGCCGATGCCGCACGCCTGTATCGCATGGGCGACGACGTCACGGGACTGCGGCTCAAGCTCGCCGACATGTTCGCGGCGCCGCGCGTAGTGCGCGAGCTGGCCGTTGCTCTCGGCGGCGGTTATCGCATCGACGACTGGAGCCGCAAGCATGCGACGTTCTTCCGCTCGATCGAGCTGACGAAGTCGGCGCTGTTTTTCATCCTGCTGCTGGTCGTGGGCGTGGCGGCCTTCAACGTCGTGTCGACGCTGGTGATGGTGGTGAAGGACAAGCGCTCGGACATCGCGATCCTGCGCACTGTCGGCGCTTCGCCGCGCAGCATCCTGTCGATCTTCGTCACCCAGGGCGTTGCCATCGGCGTGATCGGCACGCTCAGCGGCGTGCTGTTCGGGGTGCTGCTCTCGGTCAATCTCGAATCGCTGATCCACGGGCTCGAAGCGCTGCTCGGGTTGCACTTCCTGGATGCGAAGGTCTATTTCATCACCGACCTGCCGGCGCTCGTGGAATGGAGCGACGTGCTGCAGATCAGCCTGACCGCGTTCGGCTTGTGCTGTCTGTCGACTCTCTATCCCTCCTGGCGCGCCGCGCGCACCCAGCCGGCCCAATCGCTGCGACACGAATAACATGCCGAACCTCGTTCTCACCTGCAGCGGATTGATGAAGCACTTCGAGCAGGGCGACACGCGCGTCGAAGTGCTGAAGGGCGTCGACCTGCAGATCGCCGCAGGCGAGCGCATCGCGATCGTCGGTGCGTCCGGCTCGGGCAAGACCACGCTCCTGCAATTGCTCGGCGGTCTGGATCTGCCGACGGCGGGAACGGTGACGATCGCAGGCAAGGAGATCAACCGGCTGTCGGATGCCGAGCGCGGCGAGCTGCGCAATCGCGCGATGGGGTTCGTGTATCAGTTCCACCATCTGTTGCCCGAATTCACCGCGCTCGAGAACGTGGCCATGCCGCTGTTGATTCGCCGCATGCCGGTTCAGGAGGCGCGGGACCGAGCCAGCGCGCTGCTGGCGCGGGTCGGGCTCGCAGCTCGCGTCGATCATCGGCCGGGGCAATTGTCGGGCGGCGAGCGGCAGAGAGCAGCGGTCGCGCGCGCACTGGTGACGCAGCCGTCAGTCGTGCTCGCGGACGAGCCGACCGGAAATCTGGACGTCGCGAACGCGCGGCAGGTGTTCGAGCTGATGCTGGAGTTGAACAGAGAGCTGCAAACGGCGCTGGTGATCGTGACGCACGCGCCGGAATTGGCGACCAGGATGCAACGGACGCTGACGTTGCAGGAAGGAAGATTGTCGGGCTGAAGCCCGACTTACAGCGAACTGCCAGGCGTCATTTCTTTCCCATCGCGGACTCTCTGCGCGCGCTGACTTCCTTGCGCTTGTGATATTTCAGCACCAGGCTCAGGTGCCAGATGCCGCCGATCGTGATGTAGCCGGTGATCGCCGCGCCGATGCCGAGGATCAGGCAGCCGAGCAGGAACGGTTTCCAGATCGGGATCAGCGCGGTCGAGAGCCACTCCCAGCTCAGCTCGAATGCGATGTTGTGGAAGCCGATGCCGAGCAGGTGACAGCCGACCCAATAGGCGGAGATGTACATCGGCACGATCGTGAGCGGATTGGCCAGGAACGTACCGGCGATCGCAGCGGGCACATTCAGGCGTAGCAGCAAGGTCGCCGCAGTCGCCACGATGATGTGCACCGGCAGCGGCACGAAGGAGATGAACAGCCCCAGGGCGAATGCGCGCGTCACGCTGCGGCGATTGAGCGACCAGTAGGCAGGGTGCTCGAGCAGCAGGCGGAACGGCCGCATGAACCAGGGCTTTTTCCAGCGCTGCCGCTGGCGGGTCAGGGCTTTGAACATTCGTCTCGGCATAAGGGGGGCGCAGTATCTCAGACAGGGAGGTCCGGATGGGGCGAGTTGCGCTCGCATTTCTGCTCGGGGCGTGTTGCATCCACTCTCTCGAGCGCCTGCCGCACGGGTACGGCGCGATCGGTTTGCTGCTGGCAGCGGCCGCGCTGGTGCTCGTCGGTAGATTCAAGCTCATCGCGGGTCTGCTCGCCGGCCTTGCCTGGACGTGGCTGAGCGCTGCCGGGCGCGTCGCGGGCGACCTGCCGCCCGCTCTGGAAGGGCAGGACCTGCCGCTGCGCGGCTACGTCGCATCGTTTCCACAAAGCGCGGCGGGAGATTCGCAATTCCTGCTCGATGTGGTCGAGCCGCGCCGCGGCGTTCCACCGCGGATCCGTCTGGTGTGGTATGGCCCTGCGCGTGCACCGCGAGCCGGCGAGCTGTGGCAGCTCGTCGTGCGGCTCAAGCGTCGCAACGGTTTCGCGAATCCGGGCGGCGCGGACCACGAGGCACAGCTGTTTCGCGACGGCATCGGGGCGACGGGCTATGTGCGTGACGACGCGCGCAGCCTGCTGCTTGCGCGCCCGTCGTTGGGCTACGCAGTGACTCGCGCGCGCGGCTGGATCTCCGAGCGCATTCGACAGGCAGCGCGCGATCCGCGTGCGCTAGGCGTTCTGCAGGGCCTGGCTGTCGGCGATACGCAGGCGATGACGTCAGAGCAGTGGCGCGTGTTCGCCGCGACCGGCACCACTCACCTGATGGCGATTTCCGGCCTGCACATCAGCATGGTCGCAGCGCTGGCCGCGTGGCTCGGCGGCGCGATCGTACGGCATCGATCCGCCCAAGCACGTCGCTGGAGCGCGATGCATGGCCAAGTCATCGCGGGTACCTCGGCGGCGCTGCTCTATTCGATGCTCGCGGGACTGTCGGTGCCGACGCAGCGCACGCTGCTGATGCTCGTCATCTATTTCGCCGCGCGCTGGTGTCGGCGTCAGCTCGCCGTCACGCAAGCGCTCGGTCTGTCGCTCATCGGCGTGTTGTTACTCGATCCGTTTGCGCCGCTTGCTCCCGGCGCATGGCTGTCGTTCGGCGCCGTCGCGATCATTCTGCTGGCGGTCGCCGGTCGCGTGCGACGTGACGGACCGATCGCAGCATTCGCGCGCGTGCAGTTGGCAGTCACGATCGGCCTCGTTCCGCTACTGCTGACCGCGTTCGGCAGCGTCTCGCTGATCTCGCCTCTCGCGAACGTCATCGCCATTCCGCTGTTCACGCTAGTGCTCGTGCCCACGGTGCTGCTCGGGACATGCGCGGCTTCGATGTGGCTGCCCGCCGGCGAATGGGTGCTGGCGTTGCCTGTGCACGTCATGCAGTGGAGTTGGCCGGTGTTGCAATGGCTCGCGAGCTGCCCACTGGCTCTGTGGCACTTCCCGCAGCCGCCGTTGCCGGCGTTCGTCGCGATGGTTCTCGGGGTTGTGCTGCTGGTCGCGCCAGGGATCTGGCCGACACGGCTGGCGGGGCTCCTGCTGTGCCTGCCTGTGGCACTTCATCGGGTGGCCGGCCCCGCTGTCGGTAATTTCGAGGTGGCGATGCTCGATGTGGGGCAGGGGCTCGCTGTCGTGGTGCGCACGCGGGCGCACGTGCTCGTTTACGACGCCGGTCCCGCGTTCCCGACCGGCCGCGATGCCGGCGAGCTCGCGGTGCTGCCCTACCTGCGCTACTACGGGGTTCGACAAGTCGATGCGCTTGTCGTCAGTCACGGCGATCTCGACCATCGCGGCGGAGCGAACAGCGTGCTCGGCGGCGTGCGGGTCGCGCAGGTGCTGGCGGGACCGTCGGTCGGGCCGCTGGTCCAGGCGCGCACGCCGTGCCGACGCGGCCAACGCTGGCTCTGGGACGGCGTGCAGTTCGAGATGCTGCATCCGGCGCGCTCCGCTCGCACCAGCGACAACGATTCGTCCTGTGTTCTGCGGATTCATAGCACCGCGGGCAGTGTGCTGCTCGCGGGCGACGTGGAAGCGGTCGCGGAGTCGGAAATCGTGGACGGCGGGCTGTCGCGGGCGACAGTCGTCGCCGTGCCTCATCACGGCAGCCGCACATCCTCGACGGCGCGGTTCGTCGACGCGGCACATCCCGCGCTCGCACTGGTGTCGGCCGGATATCGCAATCGATGGGGGTTGCCGCGCCGTGAAGTCATCGAGCGCTGGCGCGCCGCAGGCGCACGCGTGCTCACGACCGCCGACAGCGGCGCGATCGAAATCGCGTTCATTGCCGGCCGGCCGCCGCTCGCGCGCGAGTACCGGCAGACGCGGCGGCGCTACTGGCATCGCTGACTGGCGCCAAGCCGCTATCTGCTACTATGCCGCGCTAATAACGAGGCCCACTCCAGAGATTCACGTCGCACAAGCATGTTCGAAATCGTGAAAGCCGGCGGTCCCATGATGGGGCCGATCATCCTCGCCTCCATCGTCGCTGCGGCCATCATTCTGGAGCGTCTGTGGACGCTGCAGGCCAAGCGCGTCCTGCCCGCGGAGCTCACCGACAAGGTGTGGCGCTGGGTCGAGCAGGGGCAGATCCAGGACAAGCACATCGCGGCGCTGGAGCAGAATTCGCCGCTCGGCAAAGTGCTCGCCGCGGGGCTCGCCAACCGCCACCGCGAGCGCGCGATCCTCAAAGAGGCCATCGAGGACACCGGGCGCCATGTCGTGCACGAGCTCGAGCGCTTCATCGGCACGCTCGGCATGATCGCCTCGCTGTCGCCGCTCATGGGCCTGCTCGGCACGGTGACGGGCATGATCCGCACGTTCAACGCCATCACGACCGCCGGCGTCGGCAATCCGACGGCGCTCGCCGGCGGCATCGCCGAGGCGCTGATCTGTACGGCGGCCGGCCTGGCAGTCGCGATCCCGGCGACGATCTGCTATCGCCTGCTGCGCGGCCGGGTCGAGAGGCTGGTCGTGGCGATGGAAAAGGAAGCGATGAAGCTGGTGCAGGCGATCGAGGCCCAGCCGGGCGTCCGCCTGCAAACCGGCGCCCACGCCGCCGGCTCGCGGGGAGCCGCGGCATGAGACTGCGCTCGCGCGATCACGAGGATCCCGAGCTGAACGTCATTTCGCTCGTCGACGTGATCCTGCTGCTGCTGATCTTCTTCATGCTGTCGACCAAGTTCGTGGACGACTCGCGCATCACGCTGCAGCTGCCGCAGGCCAGCAAGGAGCCCGTGGCCGGACAGAAGCGCGATCCGATCGAGGTGAGCGTCACGGCCTCGGGCGAATATCGCGTCAACGGCCAGACGCTGATCAACACCAGTCCGGCGACGTTGTCGGCGGCCGTGGCGAAAGTGGCCGGCGAGGCGCGCGACATTCCGGTCACCATCCGTGCGGACGCGCGTTCCACGCACCAGTCGGTCGTGACCGCGATGGACGTGCTCGGACGCCTTGGATTCCGCGCGATCAGCATCGCGACCGTGAACGAGAGCGGCGGCGCGCCAGCCGCGAACTGAACGGCCGCGCCCGCTCCGCATGAACGCTCCCGATCGCGCTTCGAAGTCGGTGCTCGCGCCTGGCGCGTGGGCCACCTACCGCCGGCTGCTGACCTACGTGCGTCCGCATCGGCAGATGTTCCTGCTCGGCGTGCTCGGCGGAACCCTGTTCGCGGCCACCATGGTGTCGTTCGCGGGCTTCGCCAAGGAGTTCGGCGACGGGACGTTCGAGCAGCGCGATCCGCGCACGATCGTCATCCTGCCGCTGGCGCTGATCGCGTTGTTCGTGCTGCGCGGCCTCGGCGATTTCGTGCAGACCTATTGCATGGGCTACGTCGGGCGTCACGTGGTGAAGCGCCTGCGCGAGCAGATTTTCGAGCGCATGATGCTGCTGCCGATCGGCTACTACGACCGCAATTCGAGCAGCGTGCTGCTGTCGCGGCTGACCTACAACACCGAGCAGGTCGGGCAGGCATCGACCGACTCGGTCGTGGTCGCCGTGCGCGAGGCGCTGACCATCCTCGGCTCGATCGCCTACCTGTTCGTCCTCAACGCGCGCCTGGCGCTGATCGCGCTCACGATGGGTCCGGTGGTGGCGTGGCTGGTCACGATCATCAATCGCAAGTTCCGCCGCTACAGCCGGCGGATCCAGGACTCGATGGGCGACATCACGCGTGTCGCGAAGGAAACGCTCGACGCGCCGCGCGTCGTCAAGGTCTACAACGCGCAGAGTTATCAGAACGCGCAGTTCGAGGCCGTCAACGAACACAACCGGCGCTCGTACATGCGTCTGATCCTCACCAAGGGTCTGTCGAATCCGATCGTGCAGCTCGTGATGGCGCTCGGTTCCGCGGTGGTGCTGTCGATCGCGATTGCCGACGTCGTGCACGGGCGCAAGTCGGTGGGCGAGCTGATGGGCTTCCTCGTGGCGCTGGTGCAGATCAGCCAGCCGCTGCGCAGCCTGGTAGCCGTGGCAGGCCCGATGCAGCAGGGCATCGCTGCCGGCCAGGGCATCTTCGAGCTGCTCGACGAGCCGGCGGAGCCGGCGGGCGGCTCGCTGGTCGCGCAGCGTGTGCGCGGCGAGATCGAGTTCGATCGCGTGTCGTTCTCCTATCCGGTGGGCAAGGGCGTCACGTTGCATGACCTCAGCCTGCGCGTCGCTGCCGGACAAGTGCTCGCGATCGTGGGCAAGACCGGCAGCGGCAAGTCGACGGTGGTGAATCTGTTGCCGCGGTTCTACGACGTGAACGAAGGCGTGGTGCGCGTCGACGGCCACGACGTGCGCGAGTACGAGCTGACGAGCTTGCGCGAACAGGTCGCGCTGGTGAGTCAGGAGGTCGTGCTGTTCAACGACACGATCCGCGCGAACATCGCATTCGGGCGCAAGGCATCGCCGGAGGCGATCGAAGACGCGGCGCGTGCCGCGCACGTGATGGAATTCGCGCAGGCATTGCCGGCAGGTCTCGACACCATGGTGGGCGACCGCGGCGTGTTGCTCTCGGGCGGGCAGCGGCAGCGCATCTCCATCGCGCGGGCGTTGCTGAAGAACGCGCCGATCCTGATTCTCGACGAGGCCACGTCGTCGCTCGATACGGAGTCCGAGCGCATCATCCAGGCTGCGCTCGAACGACTGATGCACAACCGCACGACGCTGGTTATCGCGCACCGCCTGTCGACGGTGGAGAAGGCCGACCGGATCGTCGTCATAGAAGCAGGCCGTATCGTCGAGAGCGGCACGCACGCCGAGCTGCTGGCGCACAACGGGCAGTACGCGATGCTGCATCGGCTGCAGTTCGCAGCGTGAGTGCCTCCGCCGATTCGTTCCTGCAGCGAGTCTGGTACGACCGGCATGCGCAGTGGCTCTCGTTCATCCTGTTGCCGCTGTCGTGGTTGTTCGGCGCGCTCGTCGCGTTCCGGCGCGCTTGTTATCGCATCGGTTTGTTTCGGCGCGTTCGCGTCGGCCGTCCAGTCGTCGTGATCGGCAACGTCACCGTCGGCGGCACCGGCAAAACACCTTTCACGATCTGGCTCGCGACCCGGCTGCAAGCGCAGGGCGTGCGAGTCGGGATCGTTCTGCGTGGCTATGGAGGCAGTTCGTCGCACTGGCCACGCGACGTCAGCAGCGATTCGGCACCCGAGGAAGTCGGCGACGAAGCAGTGCTGTTAGCGAGGCGCACTGGTGCGATCGTCGTCGCCGGTCCGGATCGCGTGGCGGCTGCGCAGCGTGCAATCGAGCGTGGCGCCGAGATCGTGCTGTCGGACGACGGCTTGCAGCACTATCGCTTGGCGCGCGATCGGGAGATCGTCGTGATCGACGGCCGCCGCGGCGTCGGCAATCGCCGGCTCCTGCCGGCCGGCCCTTTGCGCGAGCCCGTGGGCCGGCTCGCGCAGGCAGACTTGCGTGTCGTCTCCTGGCGCGACGGGTCGGCGCGTCCCCTGACGCCGGTTCCGGCAACCATCCAGGCGTGTGCGCGGCTGGCTGGAGCCTGGGCGCTGGTCGGCGGTGAGACGCGGCCATTGGAGACCTTCAAGGGCAGCCGTGTGCACGCGGTCGCCGGCATCGGCCATCCGCAGCAGTTCTTCGCAGCCCTGCAACAGCTCGGCATCGAGGTTGCACCCCACGCGCTCCCGGATCATGCTCGCCTCACCGCTGCGGACATCAGCTTCCCCGATGCATTGCCGGTGCTGATGACGGAAAAGGATGCAGTAAAATCCTTGCCTCTCGCCGATCAGCGGCATTGGGCCGTACGCATGGATGTCATGGTGAGCGAGCAGGATGCCGCGGCGGTGCAGGCCATGCTCGATCGACTCGGATGACACTCATGGACACGAAGCTGCTCGATATCCTCGCTTGCCCGCTGTGCAAAGGGCCGTTGCAGTACTCGAAGGTGCAGCAACTCCTGGTGTGTCGCGCCGACCGGCTCGCCTACCCGATCCGCGACGGCATTCCGGTGATGCTGGAAGAGGAAGCCCGCACGCTCGAGCCCATGGATCCGCTGCTGCGGGACTGAAGCGGCGACATGGGATTCAAGGTCGTCATCCCAGCGCGCTACGCCTCGACGCGCCTGCCGGCCAAGCCGCTGCTCGATCTCGGCGGGCGGCCGATGATTCAGTGGGTCATCGATGCCGCGTGCCGGAGCGCAGCCGAGGAAGTGCTGGTGGCGACGGACGATGCGCGCATCGCCTCAGCGTCCGGCGATCCGCGCTCGCCGGGACGCTCGCTCGCTGTGATGACGCGGGCCGATCATCTGTCGGGCACCGATCGGATCGCCGAAGTTGCCCAGGCCCGCGGCTGGGACGGACGCACGATCGTCGTGAACGTACAGGGCGACGAGCCGCAGTTGCCGCCGGAGCTGATCGACCAGGTCGCATCGCTCCTCGAGCGCCATGCAGATGCGGACCTCGCGACCCTGTGCACCCCGATCACCAGCGTGCACGAATTCCTCGATCCGAATGTCGTCAAGGTGGTCACCGGCCGCGGCTGCGTGGCACTGTATTTCAGTCGCGCGCCGATTCCGTGGCATCGCGACGGCGCTGCGCATGGGCTCGCGAGTCAGACCAGCATTCTCGGCGCGCAACGGCATCTCGGCATCTATGCGTATCGGGTCGACGCGCTGCGCACGTTGACCGCGATGCCGCCCAGCGATCTGGAAGTCACGGAGAAGCTGGAACAGCTCCGGGCGTTGCAGGCTGGCATGCGGCTCGTCGTCGGGATCGCGGCAGTACCGCCGCCTGCCGGTGTCGACACCGCAGGCGATGCCGCACGCGTACGCGCATCGCTCGAGCCGCGACCCTAGCTCGGGACCTTCTCCAGCTCGGAGTAGTGCGCCGTCTCCAGCACGTCGCCATCCCACCGCACCAGGACAAAGCCCTCGTCCATCAGCTTGACGACGGTACCTTGGGGGAATTGCGGACGCCGGGGCGCGCGCACGCGGTCGCCTTCCGCGAAGCCATGCACTGGTTTCTTCATTCTCGTTATGGCGCGCCGGCTCATCCGGCGCGACCCTGCAAGAGCGCAGCGTTTTGTACGCAGGTTGCGGCGCCGCTGATATCGGCATTTGTGTCTAGGGGCCGGCCCGAAGCGGACCGCCCCCGCTGCGGATGGGAGTCGCTGCGCGCCGGCGCGATACTCCGGCGTTGCGATTCGCAGGGGAGCTGCCATGAACCGAAGAACTCTAATGATCGTGCTGGCCGCGGTGCCGCTCGCCGTGCGTGCACAAACGCCGTTGACGACCGACAGTCTGACCTCGGCGCTGAAGAACCCTTTGATGGGCGCGTTGACCAGTCAGCTCGGCGTTTCCGAGGACCAGGCGCGCGGCGGCGTCGGCTCGTACCTGACTCTGCTGCAGGAGAAGCTCGCCAAGCGCGACTTCGACAAGATCGCGTCGCTGGTGCCGGGCGCCTCCGGCTATGTCGACACCGCCAAGAAGCTCGGCGCGGTAACCGGGCCGCTGAAGAATCTGGCGGGCTTGAATGGCGCGCTCGGCAAACTCGGCATGAATGCTGAGACCATCGCGAAGTTCACGCCGCTGGTGACCAACTACTACCTCGGCAAGCTCGGTGGACCGACGGTGCAGAGCCTGCTCGCCGGCGCGCTGAAATAGCTCACTGAGTCGTTGTCGTCGCGGGCGATGACAGATCGAGCTCACCGCTCGCGGCGAACCGCTTGGTGCCGAAACCCGAGCTGCTGAGCTTGCCCTTCATTTCGTACGCGATCTTGCCGGTGTTGTCCTTGAAGCCGAGCGCCTGCCGCGCCATGCGAAACGCCGAGATCGACACGGGTACGGCTATTACGGCTTCGCCGAAACGCGGCACGGTCCCCGTGCTGTCGCTTACTCCGCTTGCCAAGGTCTTGCCTTGCACATTCATCGTGAGTGCGACGCCCCGATAGTCGATCGGCGCATCGTTCGGGTTCTGCACGCGCAACTTGACCAGCAAGCGCAGCTCCATGCCTTCGCCCTGCAATGGCTCGATACCGGCAACGGTTACCTGTAAGGGATCGCTCTGCAAAGTGGCGCAGCCGGCAAACACGACGCTGCACGCGAGCAGTACCGCCAGTCTGATGTATGCATTCATGGCGCGATTGTGCACTTGATTCCGGCGAAATCCATGGCACCGTGAGTGCATGCGTATTTTGTTCGTGTGCATGGGCAATATTTGCCGCTCGCCGAGCGCGGAGGGCGTGTTCCGCAGCCTGCTCGCGCAGCGCGCGCCGCAGCTCTCGATCGAGATCGACTCCGCGGGCACACACGACTATCACGTTGGCGAGCCGCCGGACGACCGTGCGATCGCGGCGGCGCGGCGCCGCGGAATAGATCTCTCAGCGCTGCGAGCGCGCATGGTGAGCGCGAGCGACTTCGACCGTTTCGATCTGATCCTGGCAATGGACGAGCAGAACCTGCGCGAGCTGCGCCGGCGTGCGCCGCCTCATCGCCACGAGCGTATTCGTCTGATGATGGAGTTCGGACCCGATGCGTCGCTGCGCGCGGTGCCGGACCCGTACTACGGCGGACCGCAGGGCTTCGAGCAGGTGCTGGACCTGCTCGAAGAAGCTGCAGAGGGACTGTTGAGAGAGATGCTGAGTCAGGCCAAAGCCTGACTGCTTACTCTTCGCGCCGGCCTGACCCGCTGCCCCACGAGCCGCTGCTCGGCGTCGGACCGCCCGACCACACCGTGTACTTGTCCGCGTGTCCCGCATCTCCGGCAGGCTCGCTGCGTTCCGGTTTCGGCGCAGGCGGTGCCTCAGCGGCATGCTCCGCGCGTGGTGCTGCGAGATCGAGGCTGTGCTGCGAGTCGCCACTTGCGGACTCAGCGCGAGCTTCAGTGGTGTTGCCACCGCCCGCATCGGCGGCGCCTTCTGGACCGCGCCCTCGGCCGCCACGGCGCCGACGTCCGCGACGTCCGCGACGCTCGCCGCGCTCCCCGCGATCTCCACGATCCGCGCGCTCGTTGCGCCCGGCCTCTGCAGGCTGCGGCGCTGCCCCTTCAGGTTTCGGCGCTGCCGACTGCTGCTGCTGTTGCTGCTGCTGTTGCTGCGGCTGTGCCTGTTGCTGAGCTTGCGACCGCTCGCGGTGCTGGGAGTGACCTCCGCGGTGCCCGCCTTCAGCGCGCGCGGCGTCCGAATGTTCCCGTGGCTTGCGCTCGTGACGCTGACCGTCACGTCCGTCGCGGCGTCCTTCGCCGGACGCTGCCTTGTCTTTGTCCTTGTGTTCGTGCCGACCCCGATCGCGGTCGCGATGATGACGACCCTGCCGGTCGCGATCGCGGTCGCGCCCATGACGACCGTCGTGTCGGTCGCGTCGACCCTCGTGCGACGGGCGGCTCGCCTCAGTTTGCACCGGCGCTGCTGCCGGCTTGGGTGCCGTGCCCGCGCCGCCGAAGAAGAAGCGCCACAAGCGCACGAAGATGCCGATCTGCTCGACCGGAGCGGCCGGCTTGACCGGGGCAATCGTCGTCTCCATGGCGATCGTCGGCGGCGGCGGGATGCTGGCAACGCTGGACGCGACCACCGCCGGAGTCGGCGGCGCAGGAATGTCCTGCTGCTTCACGCCGTCGCCCGGCATCGGCTGCGGAGCAACCGGGATCTGGTGGCTGATGGCGGTGTTCTCGGGCAGCCCGGCCTCGTCGTCGCGCACGCGGCGAATCTCGTACGACGGCGTTTCCATGTACTTGTTCGGCACGAGCACGACCTGCGCGCCGCTCTTGGTCTCGATGCCGTTCAGCCAGTCGCGCTTCTCGTTCATCAGGTAGGTGGCGACCTCGACCGGCAGCTGCGCAATGACTTTGACCGTGCGGTCCTTGCGGGCTTCTTCGCCGATGAGACGCAGCAATGCGAGCGCGAGCGAATCGACACTGCGGATCGTGCCCATGCCGCTGCAGCGCGGGCAGGCGATGCTGGTCGATTCGCCGATCGAAGGCCGCAAGCGCTGGCGCGACAACTCGAGCAGGCCGAATCGAGAGAGCCGTCCGATCTGGATGCGGGCGCGGTCCTGGCGCACGGCGTCGCGCAGCCGGTCTTCGACGGCGCGCTGGTTCTTCTGCGACTCCATGTCGATGAAGTCGATGACGATCAGGCCGCCGAGGTCGCGCAGCCGCAGCTGACGGGCGATCTCGTCCGCCGCTTCCAGGTTGGTGTTGAGCGCGGTGGTCTCGATGTCGCCGCCGCGGGTCGCACGCGCCGAGTTGATGTCGATCGACACCAGCGCC
>DATENH010000012.1:0-6782 GCA_035275145.1 Steroidobacteraceae bacterium
CTCGCGCGGAAGTTGCGGTTGCCAAGGCGCGCGCCGAAGAAGCGCGCCGTCAGCGCGACCGTGTATTGCCATTGTTCGAGAAGAATGCCGTCAGTCAGAGCCGGCGAGACGAAGCGGTGTCGGGCTTCGAGGTTGCGCAGGCGAACCTGCAGTCGGCGGAGTCGCAGCTGCGCATGGCGCAGCTCGACCTCGAGTACACCGACGTGCGTGCGCCGATCACCGGCCTGACGAGTCGCGAAACGCTGTCCGAGGGCAGCCTCATCTCCACCGATCAAGCGTCGAGCCTGCTGACCAAGATCGTTCAGGTCGATCCCCTGTATGTCGAGTTCGACGTGCCGGAGGCCGAGGCGGCGCTGATCCGCGGTGGGCTCGCGCCAGCGAACCGCAGCGCCCCGCCGCCGGGCGCGAAGCTGATCCTCGAGGACGGCAGCGAATATCCGCAGCCGGCGCAGGTCACCTTCGTCGACAACTCCGTGGACCGGAGCTCCGGCACCGTGCACGTACGCGCCGTACTGCCGAACAAGGACGCCCAGCTCCTTCCCGGCCAATTCCTCCGTGCCAAGGTCGAAGGCATTCGACTCTCGAACGTCGTGTCCGTGCCGCGCAAGGCCGTGATGTCGGGCCCGCAGGGCACGTTCGTCTGGGTCGTCGGTCCGGATAGCAAGGCGCAGATGCGTCCGGTGCAGATCGGCCGCGGCCTCGGCAACAACGTGATCGTGACCGATGGGCTGCAAGCCGGCGATCGCTTCATCGTCGAAGGCGTGCTCAAGGTGTTCCAGCCCGGCACGCAGGTGAGTGCTGTCTCGGCCGAGGAGGCGGCTCGCAAGTCGCAGGCCGAAGCACAGCGCAAGGAGGCCGCATGATCTCGAAGTTCTTCATCACGCGGCCGATCTTCGCCTGCGTCATCTCGGCGTTCATCGTGATCGCCGGGTTGGGCGGCATGCGCGCGCTGCCGATCTCCGCTTATCCCGACATCGTGCCGCCGATGGTGACGCTGGCCGCGCGCTATCCGGGCGCTACCGCTGAGACCATCGCCGAAACCGTCGCGGCGCCGCTGGAGCAGGAGATCAACGGCGTCGAGAACATGCTGTACATGCAGTCCGTGAACTCGGGCGATGGCCAGTTGATGATCAACATCACGTTCGCGATCGGCTCGGATCCCGACCTCGCCGCCATCAACGTCAACAACCGCATCCAGGCCGCCGTGCCGCGCCTGCCCGAGGAAGTGCGGCGCCAGGGCATCGTGGTGCGCAAGGCGTCCACCAGCATCCTGCAAGTGGTCGCGATGTATTCGCCGGACGGCAGCCAGGATCCTCTTGCGCTGACCAACTACGCGTCGTTGAACATCCTCGACGAGATCCGGCGCGTGCCGGGTGTCGGCGATGCGCAGATGTGGGGCCAGGAATACTCGATCCGCATCTGGATGCAGCCCGACAAGCTGTCGCAGCTCGGTCTGGCCGCGTCGGACGTGATCAACGCGGTCCGGCAGCAGAACTCGCAGTTCGCCGGCGGTCGCGTCGGCGTCGAGCCCATGCCCGCGGCGGTCGACTTCACCTTCTCGGTGCAGGCGCAGGGCCGGCTCGCGACGCCGGAGGAGTTCGAGCAGATCATCGTGCACACGACGGACGCGGGCGCGATCGTGCGGCTCAAGGACATCGCGCGCGTCGAGCTCGGCGCACAAACCTACAACTCGGCGCCGAAGCTCAACGGCCAGCCGACAGTGCCGATCGCGATCTTCCTGCAGCCCGGAGCGAATGCACTGAAGACCGGCGGCGCCATCACGGCGCGGCTCGAAGAGCTGAAGGCCGACTTCCCGAAGGGCATGGCGTACACGATTCCGTACGACACGCTCCAGTACGTGAAGATCTCGATCAAGGAAGTCGTCAAGACGCTGATCGAGGCGATGATCCTGGTGTTCTGCGTGGTGCTGCTGTTCCTGCACAACTGGCGCGCGACCCTCATCCCGATGCTGGCCGTGCCGGTATCGCTGATAGGCACATTCGCGGCGATGCTGCTGTTCGGCTTCTCCATCAACATATTGACGTTGTTCGGCATGGTGTTGGCGATCGGCATCGTCGTCGACGACGCGATCGTCGTGCTCGAAAACGTCGAGCGGCACATGCGCACCGAGCACATCGACTCGGCAACCGCAACGATGCGGGCCATGGAGGAAGTGACGCGCCCGGTGATCGCAATCGTGCTGGTGCTGACCGCGGTGTTCCTGCCGGTCGCGTTCCTCGGCGGTCTCGTCGGCGAGATGTACCGGCAGTTCGCCGTGACGATCTCGGTGTCGGTGGTGATCTCGGGCTTCGTCGCGCTGACGCTGACACCGGCGCTGTGCGCGCTGATGCTCAAGCGCGAGGACAAGCACGAGCATCGGATTCTCATGAAGTTCAACGATTGGTTCGCGCGCATGACCGATCGCTACGAGCAGGGCGTGCAGTTCGTCATGAAGCGCGGCGCGATCGCGGCCGGCGTATTCGGCGTGATGATCCTCGCGATCATCGGCCTGTTCCGCATCGTGCCGACCTCGCTGGCGCCGACCGAAGACCAGGGCTACGTGTTCGTCATCGGCATGTTGCAGGACGCCGCATCGTTGCGCCGGACCACCACCGCGTTCGACTCGGTGACTGCGGAAGTGCGACAGCATCCCGCCGTCGCCAACGCGATGTCGGTCTCCGGCATGGATCCGCTGACGTTCTCGTTCAAGACCAACGCCGGCCTGGTGTGGGTGCCGCTCAAGCCGTGGGACGAGCGCACGGGCGATGAGTCCAAGTCGCCGCATGCGGTCGTGCAGGCCGTGATGGCCGCGGGCTCGAAGGTCAAGGATGCGTTCTTCTTCGCAGTCGAGCCGCCGCCGATCGAAGGCTTGTCGAACGTGGGCGGCTTCGAGATGTACATCCAGTCGCGCGGGCGCGGGACGGCAAACGAGCTCGGCGACGTCGTGCAGAAATTCATCGCAACGGCTTCGCAGCGCAAGGAGCTCGCCCAACAAAGCCTGCAGACGACCTACAGCGCCAATGTGCCGCAGATGCGCATCGATCTCGATCGCGAGAAGGCGATGACGCTCGGCGTGCCGGTCCCCGAAGTGTTCGATACCTTGCAGAGCACTTTCGGCGCGCTGTACGTGAACGACTTCAATCGTTCCGGCCGCGTGTACCAGGTGCAGTTGCAGTCGGAGCCGCGGTTCCGCGCGTATCCCGAGGACATCCGCAACGTCTATGTGCGGGCGAAGTCGGGCGACCTCGTGCCGCTCACCGCGCTGGCGAGCATCCGCGAGGTGAAAGGTCCGGAGATCGTCGAGCGCTTCAACGTGTTCACGTCCGCGAAGATTCTCGGCAGCGCCGCCGAGGGCTACAGCTCGGGCGACGCGATCAAGGCGATGGAAGAGGTGGCCCACCAGGTGCTGCCGAAGGGTTACACGTTTGCCTGGACCGGCACCGCCTACCAGGAAAAGATGAGCGGTGGTGCCTCCAACGGCGTCTATCTGCTCGGCGTGCTGATGGTGTTCCTGATTCTCGCCGCGCAGTTCGAGCGCGTGGCGTTGCCGCTCGCGGTGATCCTGGCCGTGCCGTTCGCGGCGTTCGGCGCGTTCACGGCGGTGTTCCTGCGCGGCCTGCAGAACGACATCTACTTCCAGATCGGCATGCTGACGCTGGTCGGGCTCGCGGCCAAGAACGCGATCCTGATCGTCGAGTTCGCGATGATGAAGGTTCACGAGGGCATGCCGCTCGCGCAGGCCGCGGTCGAGGGCGCAAAGCTGCGCTTCCGGCCGATCGTCATGACGTCGATGACCCTGATCTTCGGCGTGCTGCCGCTCGCGGTGAGCTCGGGCGCCGGCGCCGCGAGCCGCCATTCGCTCGGCACCAGCGTCATCGGCGGCATGCTTGCCGCGACGTTCATCGCGACCTTCTTCGTCCCGCTGTTCTTCCGCTGGATCGCCGGCTTGCGCCGCAAGGACGAGCAGCCCGCGACCGAAGTGAGTCAAGTCAATGCCTAGCCCCATGCCCAGTCGTTGGGTGATTCTGAGCGCTTTGCTGCCGCTGGCCCTGAGCGGCTGCTTCGTTTCGCGTGTCGATCCGGAAAAGCCGGAGCTGCCGCTGCCGGTGGCGTTGTCCGCGCAAGGCGACGCTACGGCGCAACTGCCCGACCCGTGGTGGACCATCTTCCACGACGACACGCTCGACAAGCTGGTCGAGGAAGCGCTGGCGCACAACGCCGACGTGGCAGTCGCGGCCGGCCGCGTCGCGGAGGCTCGCGCGGGCCTGAAGATCACGAACGCCGACCGATGGCCGAGCGTCGACGTGCAAGGCAACGCCACCCGGTCGAAGGACAGCGCTTTTGTGAACACCGTCCCCGGCATCAAACGGGAACGGACGATCTACACCGTGCAGGGCACGGTCGGCTACGAGCTGGATCTCTGGGGCCGCTACCAGCGCGCGTCCGAGTCGGCGCGCGCAGCACTGCTGAATACGGAATACGGTCGCGAGGCGACGAAGTTGAGCCTGACGGGTGACGTCGCGCGCGGCTACTACGGCCTGATCGCGGCTGCTCAACAGCTCGGCCGCGCCCGCGAGACGCTGTCGACCCGCGAAGAATCCGTGCGCCTGGAGAAGATTCGCTTCGATGCCGGCGAGAGCGACGAGTTCACGTTCAAGCGCGCGGAAGCCGATGCGGCCGCGACGCGAGTCTCGGTGCATCAGCTCGAGCGCGAAGTCATCGAGCGCACCAACGCCCTCGGCATCCTGCTGGGCCGCTCGCCGAAGGACCTGGTCGACGCCGCCGTTTCGGTCCAGGGCGTGGGCTTACCGGCCGCGGTCACATTGCCCGCGGCGCTGCCGTCGTCGGTCATGGAACGGCGGCCTGACATCGGCGCGTCCGAAGCGTTGCTGGACGCGGCAGCGGCCGACATCGGGGTCGCGCGCGCCGAGATGTTCCCGAACATCAGCCTGACCGGCCTGTTCGGCTCCATCAGCACCGAGCTCGGCGACTTGTTCACGAAGCCGGCGGAGGCGTGGCAGGCATCCGGCAGCATCGTGCAGCCGCTGTTCGAGGGCGGACGCCTGAGCGCCAACGTTGAGCGGACCAAAGCAGTGCGCGAACAGCGCAAGGCCGAGTATTCGCGGACGGTGCAGGGAGCCTTCCGCGAAGTGCTCGATGCCCTGCAAGGGCAGGCACTGATCGCCGGTGTGCGGGATGCGAATGCTGAGCAGGTCGCGTCGCTGACACGCGCGACGGAGTTGGCGGAGCTGCGCTACACGCAGGGCGACATCGCGTACATCGATTTGCTCGACGTGCGCCGCGGCCTGTTCCAGGCGCAGATCGACCTGGTGGCCGCGCAGCGCGACGCACTGCTGAATGCCGTGGATCTGGCGCTCGCGGTCGGCGGTGGACTCGGCGACAAGGCCGAGCCGCTCAGCGCGCGGCGGTAGAGCGCCTGTTCTTACGCCGGCTCAGGCACCGACGCGGGGACCACCGGCCGTTCCGGCAGCGCCACCGACAGCTCCAGCACCTCGTGTCCGCCGTCGCGCTCGAAGTTGACCTGGATCGCTTCGACGTCGACGTTCACGTATTTGCGGATCACGTGCAGCAGCTCGCTGCGCAGGACCGGCAGGTAGTCCGGGCCGCCGCGCGTGCTGCGCTCCTGGGCGACGATGATTCGCAGGCGTTCCTTGGCGACGTTGGCGCTCGACGGCCTGCGGCGAAAGATTGACAGCAGATCCATCGTTCAGCCTCCGAACATGCGGGCGAACAGGCCCTTCTTGGGTTCATCGATGAAGCGTAGCGGCACCGACTCTCCCAGGAGCCTGGTGACCGCGTCGTCGTAGGCGCGCGCCACATCGCTCTCATCGTTCAGGATCACCGGCGTGCCGGCGTTCGACGCCGTCAGCACGTCCGGGGACTCCGGGATGACGCCGACCACGTCGAGCCCGAGGATCTCCTTCACGTCCCCGACGCTCATCATCTCGCCCGTCGCCACCCGCCGCGGGCTGTAGCGGGTCAGGAGCAGGTGCTCGGTGACCCCGCGCTCGCCCTTTTCGGCGCGCTGCGTCTTGCTGGCCAACAGGCCGAGGATGCGGTCGGAGTCGCGCACCGAGGACACCTCCGGGTTGACCACCACGACCGCGCGATCGGCGTAGTACATGGCGAGGTGCGCGCCCTTTTCGATGCCGGCGGGCGAGTCGCAGATCACGTAGTCGAAGCCGTCCGCGGCCAGCTCGTCGAGCACGCGGCGCACGCCCTCGGCCGAGAGCGCGTCCTTGTCGCGCGTCTGCGAGGCGGCCAGCACGAACAGCGTCTCGATCCGCTTGTCCTTGATGAGCGCCTGCTTGAGCGAGCAGTCGCCGTTGATCACGTTGACGAAGTCGTACACGACACGGCGCTCGCAACCCATCACGAGATCGAGGTTGCGCAAGCCGATGTCGAAGTCGATGACCGCCACGCGCTTGCCGCGCCGGGCGAGGCCGCAGGCCAGGCTGGCGGAGGTGGTCGTCTTGCCGACGCCGCCCTTGCCGGACGTCACCACGATGATCTCGGCGGTGCGCGCCCCTTTGCGAGCCGCTGGTCCCTCGGCCGCGCGCGCCCGTTCGGCCGGGCGGGGCGGCGCAACTGCGACCGACGCCTCCTCGGACGTCACGTCGAGCACCAGATCGGTTTCGCTAGTCGCTTCAGTCATGGCCTATCCTCCCAAAACGCAGGTCGTCGCCGTCGAGCCACGCCTGCACGGGTTTGCCCGCCAGGTCCGGCGGGATGGTCTCGAAAACTCGGAACACGCCGGCGAT
>DATENH010000013.1:0-24694 GCA_035275145.1 Steroidobacteraceae bacterium
CAACCCCCGCAGAGCCGGCCCGCGTTGCAAGACCTGACGGCGGCGAGCATCATCTTTTCCCCGCTTTTGGCACACGGCATGTACACGAGCTTTTTCGGGCTGGGCGAGAAGCCCTTCGCAATCACCCCCGATCCGCGCTACCTCTTCATGAGCGAGCGGCACGCGGAGGCGCTCGCGCATCTGCTCTACGGCATCAACGAGGCCGGCGGATTCATCCAGCTCACGGGCGAGGTCGGCACCGGCAAGACCACGGTGGTCCGCTCGCTGCTGGAGCGCATGCCCGGCCACGCGGACGTCGCGGTGATCCTCAATCCGCAATTAACGCCGGTTGAGTTCGTCCTGACGATCTGCGAGGAGCTCGGCATCTTCATGCGCGACGACGACGCGTCGAGCATCAAGGACCTGGTCGACCTGCTGAACAAGCGATTGCTGGAATCGCACTCGAAGGGCCGGCGCGTCGTGGTCATCGTCGACGAGGCGCAGAACCTCACGCCGGAGACCCTCGAGCAGGTGCGCCTGCTCACGAACCTGGAGACTGCGTCGCAGAAGCTGTTGCAGATCATCCTGATCGGTCAGCCCGAGCTGCGCGAAGTGCTGGCGCGCGTCGAGCTCCGCCAGCTCGCTCAACGCATCACCGGCCGCTATCACCTGGACCCGTTGTCGCGGGCCGAGACCGGGTCGTACGTCATGCATCGCTTGAAGGTCGCGGGCTCGGCGACCGGCGAGGTGTTCTCCGCCGCCGCATTGCGCGAAGTGCATCGGCTGAGCAACGGCATTCCGCGCATCATCAACGTGATCTGCGATCGCGCGTTGCTGGGCGCGTTCACGCAGGAACAGCACCGCATCGGCCCGTCGCTGGTACGCGATGCGGCCGGCGAGGTCTACGGCCGCGCGTTCAGCCCGCAGTGGACCAAGCTGCTCGTCGGCGCTTCCGCAGGAGTCGCAGTCGTCGGGCTGGCATTGGGCATCTGGCAACTCTGGCCGCAGGAATCGACGAGTCAGGCGGCGGACGCCGACAGGGTCGTGTCGCTCGAGCCGCAGCCGCAAGCCGTGCCGACGTCGGTCGAGATCGCGCCCGTCGCGAGCGCACCGCCCGCTGCCGCGCCGCCTGCGGCTCACGAGATCGACTCTCTGTTGAAAGAGCAACCGGGCGGAACCTCTACGGAAACAGCCTTTGCGCAGCTATTCGCGTTGTGGGGCGCGAAGTTCGACGCCGCCAAGGGCCGGCCCTGCAATCAGGCGCAGGCGCAGGGGCTCGAATGCGTGTACCAGCAGGGCTCGTGGGGCCAACTGCGCACCATCAATCGGCCCGCAATCCTCACGTTGATCGACGATGCCGGCAACGCACACCAGGTCGTGATCGCCGGCCTCAGCTCCGAGGCCGCGCAGGTGCGCTTCGCCGATGCGACGCGCGAGATCTCGATCGCCTCGCTGTCGCGGCTCTGGTACGGCGATTATCTGATCCTGTGGCGGCCGCAGGTCGCGACGCCCCGCGCGCTCTCCGCAGGCATGCAGGGCGCCGGCGTGCGCTGGCTGCGCGATTCGTTGAATACCGCTCATGGTCGAGCGAAGGACGGTAACTCCAGCGACGTTTACGACGAGGAGCTCGTGCGCATGGTGGAGGATTTTCAGCGGCAGCATCGGCTCAACGTCGACGGCATTGCGGGCGTGCAGACCCAGATCGTGCTCGACACGCTCAACAACTCGAACGGTGCGCCGCTCCTGGTCGCGCAGGCGCAGGAAAGCCCGGGAGCGTCCTGATGAGCTTCATTCTCGACGCGCTGAAAAAATCCGAGAACGAGCGGCAGCGGCAGGTCGGGCCTTCGCTCGCCGACGTGCAGGTCAGTCAACGTCGCACCAACAAACCGTGGTGGGCCGTTGCGGTCGGTGCGCTGCTGGTGCTGAACCTCGGCGTGCTGCTCGTCGTGCTGATGCGCGATGGCGATGCGAAATCGAGCGCGCCTCAAGCCGCACGCGAAGGCGCTGCTGCGAATACGGCCGCAACGAACGACGCGCGGGCGGGCAATCAAGTGCCGTTGCCTGCGAGTGCGAGCCGCTTGCCGCGCGGCAATCCGTCGCTCGCTGCGTCGACGGATCCCGCTGTGCATTCGCTCGCCGACGAAGCCGGCTCTGCCGAACCGAGCGCAGAGCCGAGCGCGGATCCGCAGCTCGCTGCAGCGGGCAACGTTCCGGACGGGCCCCCGATGGTGCGTCCGATCCAGGCGCCGGCCGTCGCACCAGCGACGATTCCCGCGCAAACCGAGGCACAGGCTGCGCAGGAGGAGGTCCTGCCGACGCAGAGCGACCTCGCGGCGGGCGGGGCTCAGTTGCCCGATCTGCATCTGGACATCCACGTCTATTCGGCCAAGCCGGCCGAGCGCTTCGTCTTCGTGAACATGCGGAAATACACGGAAGGTCAGGCACTTAAAGAGGGTCCGACGCTCGAGCGGATCACCACGGACGGGGCGATCCTCAACCACCACGGGCTGCGCTTCCTGCTCCCGCGGCAGTAGCCAGACAACTATTTTTTCTTTGACACCGATTTATCTGTTGACACTGTGTCAACTGAGGCATAGGCTGCCGCCCCATGTCGTACATCGCTGAACGCCGCCAGGAAGAGAAAGAACGCCGCCGCGACGAAATCGTCGAGGCCGCGGAAGAGCTCTACCGCGAGCTCGGTTGGGATGCAGTCACCATGGACAGCGTCGCCCGCCGGGCGCGCCTGAGCCGGGCACTGGTCTACGTGTACTTCAAGGACAAGCAGGACCTGCACTTCGCGATCGCGGCGCACGCGCTCGAGATGCTGCACCAACGCTTCGTCGAAGCGACCGCACGCGCCCGCACGGGCATGGACAAGGTCGAAGGCTGCGGCCGCGCGTACATGGCTTTCGCCCAGGAAATGCCGCATTACTTCGATGCGTGCGCGCGGCTCGAAGCACATGAGCCCGGCGCCACCGAGCCGAGCCCGCAGGCTCTGCCGTGCGTCGAGTGCGGCAAGCGCGTGCACGACGTCGTCGTCGAAGCGCTCGCCACCGGCCAGCGCGACGGCACGATCCGCCAGGACATCGGCGATCTGGAAGTGGTGTCGCGCGTGCTGTGGGGCTTCATTCACGGCTTGATCCAGATCGCGATCAAGAAGGGTGAGCCGCTGGCGCAGGCCGGCATCAGCGTTCAGCAGCTCGGCCAGCAGGCCCTCGGGCTGATCCGCGTAGGTCTGACCTGTGGATTGAAAGGCTGACGGGTATTTTTTTACGCAACTTTTGACACGTGTCTAATCTGTAAATCGGCTTCTAACACTTCAACGTCCGTAACAAAGTCAGGAGAATCACCATGTCGTCCCTCAAAGAGCGCTTCTCGAATGCAGTGGAATCCTTCTTCCTCGTCTCCGTCCTCGCGTGGTCGCTGTTCGCCGGCGCCGCTGCTTTCAGCAACCCGACGGCAACGCACGAGCCGCGCGGCACGGTCGAAATCACCCAGCTCAACGTCGGCGCCTGAGCGTGCCCACGTGTTGCGCCAACTGGTCCTCGGCTGCATCGGCCTCACCACGCTGACAGCGTCGTTCGTCGCGGTCGCCCAATCGGGCGAAGGCGAGTTCGACACGGTGGTTGAGCGCTACGTAGCCGAGGGCCTGCGCAGCAACCTCGCCCTGCAAGGCGAAAGTCTCGAAGTCGAGCGTGCAGCCGCGGCACTCGCAGCAGCCCGGGCACGATTCCTCCCAGAAGTTTCGCTCCAAGCCCGCTACTCGCGCTCCGAAGGCGGACGCGAATTCACGATCCCGGTCGGCACCGCGCTCAATCCGGTCTATTCCACCCTGAACGAGCTGCTCGCCGCGCAAGGCCGCCCCGGGCAGTTCCCGCAGATTTCCGACGTCACTGTCGAGTTCCTGCGTGAAGAAGAGCAGGACACGCGCGTCGTGGTGCGCCAGCCGATCTACGCACCGGCAATTCCCGCCGCAGTCCGCGCTCAGCGCGCGCTGCTCGATGCGAGCAGCTACAACCGAATGGCCGTCGCCCGCGCTCTGCGGCGCGACATCACGATTGCTTATCTCGATTGGCTCAAGGCACGCAGCTCCGTCGACATCGTCGCCGCGAGCCAGGAGCTGCTGCGCGAAAACCTGCGCGTCAATCAATCGCTGTTCGACAACGGCAAAATCACCGAGGACCAGGTGCTGCGCGCGAAAACCGAGCTGCTGGCCGTCGAGCAGCGGCTGCGCGAGACCCGGAACCTGGCCACGCAGGCGCAGAGCTTTTTCAACTTCCTGCTGAATCGCGACTTGCTCGCGGGCATCGACGCGTCCGCACCGCCGACCGCGCCGCCGGGGCAAGAGGGCGCGCTCGAGCAGTTGTGGTCCGCGGCACTGAACCGTCGTCCGGAAGTCGCACGCGTCGACCAGCTCCGCCAGGCCGCGGAAGAACAGGTTCGGATCGCACGCAAGCAGAAGTGGCCAACATTGTCGCTGGGCGTGGATGCCGGCACCCAGGGCATCGATTACCGTTTCGGCGATGGCTACAACTTCAGCGTCGCTTCGCTGGTGTTCACGTGGCGCCTGTTCGATGGCGGCGGTGACGAAGCGCGGGTGCGCCAGGCCCGCGCAGCCGAACGCCAGGTCGTGCTGCGACAGGAAGAGGTCGCCCAGCAGATCCGCCTCGAAGTTCAGCAGGCGTTCGATCGCCTCACCACCGCACGCGATTCCCTCGCTACCGCGGCCGCGCGTGCCGACGCCGCGCGCGCTGCATTTCGCATCGCCAGCCGCAAGCGCGACGAAGGCGTCATCAGCCAGGTCGAATTCATCGATGCGCGCAGCGCGCTGACCGGCGCCGAGCTGAATCACAACGTCACCCGCTTCGACGTCCTGGCACGGCGCGCGGAGCTCGAATACGCGACTTCGACGGGAGAGATTCCGATCGAGCCGGGAGCCTGATCATGCGTTCGCCCAAGTTCTTCGCCAGGTCTTTTGCGGTCGTCGGGCTTGCCGTCCTCGTTGCCGGTTGCAACAGCAAGGCGACCGTCGAGACGCATGCCGCGACACCGGTGCGCGTAGCTACTGCGACGAGCGGGCCGGCCGCGCCTTCGATCCGCACCAACGGTTTGCTCGCGAACAAGGACGAGATCCGGCTGTCGTTCAAGGTCGGCGGCGTGATTCGCAAGCTCACCGTGTCCGAGGGCGAGCGCGTGCGCAAAGGCCAGCGTCTCGCCGAGATCGAGCAGGCCGAAGTGAATGCCCAGGTCGAGCAGGCACGGCAGGCATTCGAGAAGGCCAAGCGCGACGTCACGCGTGGCGAACGGCTCTACGAAGACAAAGTCATCAGCCTCGAACAGCTGCAGGATCTGCGCACGCAGGCCGCAGTGGCCGAAGCTGGCTTGAACTCGGCCGAGTTCAACTGGAACTATGCCGCGATCGTCGCGCCGCGCGACGGCACGGTGCTGCGCAAGCTCGCCGAAGAGCGCGAGCTGGTCGCGGCCGGCGCGCCGATCCTCGTGCTCGGCGCGCAGGACAAAGGCTTCATCGTGCGCACCGGGCTCGCAGATCGCGAGATCGTGCAAGTGCGCATCGGTGACGTCGCACAGATCCACCTCGACGCTCTCCCCGACGCGAAGCTCAGCGGCAAGGTCACGGAAGTCGCGAGCGCCGCGGACGCTGCGAGCGGCATGTTTCGCATCGAGGTCGCGCTCGACCCGACGGATCTGCCGTTGAAGAGCGGGCTGGTAGCGAAGTTGACCGTCGTGCCGGCGTCGGCCACCGCAGGGTCACGCGTGTATGTGCCGATCGGTGCGATCGTCGAAGGCGACGGCCGCAGCGCGCGCCTGTTCGTACTGGACAAGGACCAGGCCCGCCGCCGCGACGTCGAGGTCGCATTCATCGAAGGCGAGAACGTCGCGATCGCCAGCGGCGTCGAAGCCGGCGAGCAGGTCATCACGGATGGCGCGCAGTATCTCGAAGACGGTGAGAAGGTCGCGATTGCGGAACCCCTCGCTGACCTGCGCGGCAGCGGCCATCGAGGAGGACTGCAATGAGCCTGCTCGAATTTCCGATCCGCCGCTATCAGTTCACGATCATCGCGTTCGCGCTGCTGGTTGCGCTCGGCATCACGGCGCTCCGCGGCATTCCGCGCCAGGAAGACCCGTACTTCCCGATCGCGACCTATCAGATCGTCATCGCCTACCCCGGCGCCGAGCCGCAGGACCTCGAGCGCCTGGTCGTGAAGCCGATCGAGGATCGCCTGAGCGAGCTGGACGACATCAAGAAGATCGAGTCGCACAGCAACGACGGCGTTGCGGTGATCGTCGCCGAGTTCTACTCATCGGTGGACACCGAGAAGAAGTACGACGAGGTGGTGCGCGAGATCAACGCGCTGCGCCCGACGCTGCCGGCCGAGCTGACGAAGGTCGACATCAAGAAGTTCAACCCGGGCCTGGTGAACATCGTGCAGTTCGCGCTGGTGTCGCCGGATGCGCCGTATCGCGAGCTCGAAGACTACGCGCGCGATTTGAAGGACACGCTCAAGACACTCAATGGCGTGCGCACCTCGGAGACCTGGGCCTATCCGGCGCGCGAGCTGCGCGTTGCCCTCGACCTGCCGCGCATGGCGGAGCTGAAGCTCGCGCCGGGTCGCGTAATGCAGGCTCTGCAAAGCGAGAACGCGAGCATCCCCGGCGGCTCCGTCGACGTCGGCAGCCGCACGTTCAGCCTCAAGACCTCCGGCAGCTACGCCACACTCGATGAAGTTCGCGATACGGTCGTCGCAGTCGCCGGCGGCCGCAGCGTGCGCGTCCGCGATATCGCCGACGTGAGCTGGGACACCAAGGAGCACACCTACGTCGGGCGCTTCAACGGCCAGCGCGCAGTGTTCGTCACGGCGAACCAGAAGGACGGCTACAACATCTTCGAAGTCAGGCAGCGCATTCTCGCCGCGGCCGAGCGCTTCGAGACGCAATTACCCAAGCGCATTCACCTGGAGCTCGGCTTCGATCAGTCGGAGAACGTCGAACATCGGCTCGACCGGCTGCAGGACGACTTCGGGATCGCGATCGCGCTGGTCGCGATCACGCTGCTGCCGCTCGGCCTGCGCGCCGCCAGCGTCGTCATGATCTCGATTCCGCTGTCGCTGGCCATCGGCCTGGCGGCGCTGTATTTCCTCGGCTTCTCGCTCAATCAGATTTCGATCGCCGGCTTCGTCGTGGCGCTCGGCCTTCTTGTCGACGACTCGATCGTGGTCGTGGAGAACATCGCACGCTTTCTGCGCGAGGGACACTCGCGCACCCAGGCTGCAATCCTCGCGACCCGCCAGATCTTCGAAGCGATCGTCGGCTGCACCGCGACGATCATGTTCGCGTTCCTGCCGTTGATGATGATCGGCGGCACTTCAGGCCAGTTCATCCGCGTGTTGCCGACGGCAGTGCTGGTGACGGTCGGCGCATCGCTGCTGATCGCACTCACTATCATCCCGTTCCTCGCGAGCCGCTTCTTGAAGGAGCACGACGACGCGCACGGCAACCGGATGCTGCAGTGGATCACCGGCGCGATCCATCGCTTCTATCAACCGCTGCTGCATCGTGCCCTCGCACGCCCGAAACTGACGGTGTGGACATCGCTCGCGGCCTGCGTGGTCGTGATGCTCGGCGTCGGCGGCATCATCGGCTTCAGCCTGTTCCCGAAGGCGGATACACCGCACTTCCTGATCACGGTCGAGACGCCCGACGGCAGCAGCCTCGCCGAGACCGATCGCGCGCTGCGTTTCGCAGAGACCCAGCTCCGCAAGCTCCCGCACCTGGAGGCGTACTTCTCGAACCTCGGTCACGGCAACCCCAGGATCTACTACAACGAGCAGGGCAACGAAGGCGACAGCAGCTACGCGGACCTGTTCGTGAAGCTGTCGAAGTACGACCCGACCGACACGCCGCGCGAGCTGGACCAGTTGCGCCGCGAGCTCGAGAAGTATCCGAACGCCCGCATCCACGTACGCGAATTCCGCAACGGTCCGCCGATCACGGCGCCGATCGCGGTGCGCGTCATCGGTCCAGATCTGGATCGGCTGCACGATGTGGCGCGCAACGTCGAGAAGATCATCGAGGCAACGCCCGGCACGCGCGACGTGCAGAACCCGGTGCGCATGAGCCGCACGAACCTGAGCCTGAACATCGATTCGCACAAGGCGGCGTTGCTCGGCGTACCCGCCGTGGAATTCGACCGCGCAGTGCGACTCGCTGTCGCCGGCATTCCCGCGGGACAGTTCAAGGATACGGACGGCGAACAGTACGACATCATGGTGCGTACTCCGATCGATGCGCGTCCCGACGTGCGCGCGCTCGATCAAGTGCGCGTTGCGACGCTGAGCGGCGAAACGCTGCCGCTCGCCCAGCTCGCGCGCGTGGAGTTCAGCTCGGCGCCGACGGAGATTCATCGGTACAACCGCGAGCGCGCCGTGACCATCAATGCCGATGTGAAGAGCGGCTACAACACCGATCGCGTCACGCAGGCCGTGCTCGACCGGCTCGACCAGATGGAATGGCCGCGCGGCTACTCTTACGTGCCCGGCGGCGAGCTGGAAACGCGTACCGAGAGCTTCGGCGGCTTGCAGTCGGCGCTGATCATCGCGCTGCTCGGCATCGTCGCGATCCTCGTGCTCGAGTTCGGCAACTTCAAGAGCACGCTGATCGTGCTCACGGTCGTGCCGTTCGGCATCGCCGGCGGCATCGTGCTGCTCGGCCTCACCGGCAACACGATCTCCTTCACCGCGACGATCGGCTTCATCGCGCTCATCGGCATCGAGACCAAGAACTCGATCCTGCTGGTCGACTTCACCAATCGGTTGCGCGCCGAAGGTGTGCCGTTGGATGAGGCGATCGAGCGCGCGGGTGAAGTGCGCTTTTTGCCGATCCTGCTCACCAGTGCGACTGCAATCGGCGGATTGCTGCCGCTGGCGCTGCAGAACTCCGCGATGTACTCGCCGCTCGCGTGGGTGATCATCGGCGGCCTGCTCTCCTCCACTCTGGTCGCCCGCATCGTTACGCCTGCGATCTACAAGTTGATCCCGCCGGCGATCGAAGTAGACGTCCCGCAGCAGGCCCGGCCGCAATCGGATCCGACTGCAGCCGCGCCGGCACCCGCTCACGGTTGATCCTCGAACCCCACTTGCCCTCCGACGGCAGCGTCGGAGGGCTTTTTTATTGCGCTTATCGCCATGCGCGGTCGGGTTTTGCATGCGCAATACGATCTAACGAGCACTAGGGGGTCTTCCGGGGTCGTGATCGTGATCGGGCGTCTGATGGCTATCGGCAGCATGGGCCTCGCGACGCTCGTCGCGCATGCGGAGCCGGCGCAAGAGTTCGACCTCGTCGTCGAGCGCTATGTCTCCGAGGCATTGCACAGCAATCTCGCGCTGCAGGGCGAGACGCTGGAAGTGGACAAGGCAACTGAAGCGTTGGCGGCAGCGCGTGCCCGCTTCTTTCCCGAGATTTCGCTGCTGGCCCGCTACTCGCGCTCGGACGGCGGACGGGACTTCGAGATCCCGGTCGGCACGGCACTCAATCCGGTGTTCGGCACCCTCAACGAGTTGTTGATTGCGCAAGGACAGCCCCCGCGCTTCGCACCGACGCAGGACATCACCGTGCCCTTCCTGCGTCGCGAAGAGCAGGACACGCGCGTGGTCGTGCGCCAGCCCTTATATGCACCGGCGATTCCAGCGGCGGTCCGGGCGCAGCGCGCATTGCTCGACGCGACCAGCTTCAATCGCATGGCGGTGGCACGGGCCCTGCGGCGCGACGTGACCATCGGTTACCTGGATTGGCTGAAAGCGCGCAGTGCCGTCGACATCGTGTCGGCGAGCCAGGCGCTGTTGCGCGAAAACCTGCGCGTCAACGAATCGCTGTTCGACAACGGCAAGGTCACCGAAGACCAGGTGCTGCGCGCGAAGACCGAGCTGTTGGCTGTCGAACAGCGGCTGCGCGAAACCGAGAACCTCGCGACACAGGCGCAGAGTTTCTTCAACTTCCTGCTCAACCGCGAGCTGCTGGCGCCGATCGATGCTTCGGCTGCGCCGGCGGAAGCGTCGCCCTCGTCCCAGGCGTTGCCGGGATTGTGGACGGACGCGCTGGAGCGGCGCCCGGAGCTCGGTCGCGTCGAGCAACAGCGACGCGCTGCCTCGGAACAGGCAACCATTGCGCGCAAACAGAAGTGGCCGGTGCTCACGCTGGCCCTCGACGGTGGCACGCAGGGAGTCGATTACCGCACCGGTGAGGGCTACGACTTCGGCACGGCGTCGCTGATCTTCACCTGGCGCATCTTCGATGGCGGCGGCGACGCCGCTCGCGCGCGACAGGCGCGTGCGGCCGAGCGGCAGTTGGTCTTGCGCAAGGAAGAGATCGCGCAGCAGATCCGCCTCGAAGTCCAGCAGGCCTTCGATCGACTCACCACCGCGCGCGACTCTCTGACGACAGCATCGGCGCGAGCCGATGCTGCACGCGCCGCGTTTCGTATCGCGAGCCGCAAGCGCGACGAAGGCGTGATCAACCAGGTCGAGTTCATCGACGCGCGCAGCGCGCTCACCAGTGCCGAGCTGAATCACAACCTGACTCGCTTCGACGTGCTCGCACGGCGCGCGGAGCTCGAATATGCGACCGCGGCGGGCGACCTGCCGCTCGATCCGGGGGCTTGACCATGCGCATCGTTCACGTGTTCTTCCTCACTGCCAGCGCAACGTTCGCCGCAGGCTGCAACAGCACCGCGAAGGACGCGCCGCTGGCACCGACGCCGGTCCGCGTTGCCGTCGCGACAGACGGGCCGGCGGCGCCGTCAATCCGCACCAACGGCGTGCTCGCGAACAAGGATGAGATCCGCCTCGCATTCAAAGTCGGTGGCGTGATCAGGCGCCTTGCGGCCGCCGAAGGCGAGTGGGTCCGCAAAGGCCAGAAGCTCGCCGAGATCGAGCAGACGGAAGTGAACGCGCAGGTCGAGCAGGCGCGGCAGGCTCGCGAAAAGGCCGACCGCGACGTGGCGCGCGGCGAGCGGCTGTACGCGGACAAAGTCATCAGCCTCGAGCAGCTCCAGGATCTGCGCACGCAGGCGGCGATGGCCGAGGCGGCGTTGAATTCCGCGCAGTTCAACTGGAACTACGCCGCGATCGTCGCCCCGCGCGACGGCACGGTGCTGCGCCGGCTTGCAGAAGAGCGCGAAGTCGTTGCGGCCGGTGCGCCAGTGCTGGTGCTCGGTGCGCAGGATCGCGGCTTCGTCGTGCGCGCCGGACTCGCCGACCGCGAGATCGTGCAGGTCCGCATCGGCGATGCCGTGCACATCAAGCTCGACGCGCTGCCTGACGCGGCGCTCGACGGCAAGGTGACGGAGATCGCGAGTGCTGCCGACCGTGGCAGCGGCATGTTCGACATCGAAGTGTCGATCGCCGGCCGCGACAACCTGCCGCTCAAGAGCGGCTTGGTGGCGAAGCTCACGATCGTGCCCGCCAGCGCCTTGAGCGGCTCGCGCGTCTACGTGCCAATCGGCGCTATCGTCGAAGGCAATGGCCGCAACGCCCGGCTGTTCGTACTCGACAAAGATCGCGCACGCGCACGCGAGATCGAAGTCGCGTTCATCGAAGGCGGAATCGTCGCGCTCGCCAGCGGCGTCGACGTCGGCGAGCAGGTCATCACCGACGGCGCGCTCTATCTGGAAGACGGCGAGCGCGTCGCGATCTCCAAGCCGACGAGCGCCACTCACGAGGCCGCTGCAACTCCGCAGAGCGCGCAGCTGTGAGTTTCCTGGAGTTTCCGATCCGGCGTTACCAGTTCACGCTGGTCGCGTTCGCGATGCTCGTGGCGCTCGGCCTCACGTCGTTCTTCCACATTCCGCGCCAGGAGGATCCCCATTTCCCCGTGGGCCGCGTGCGCATCACCGTGCCCTACCCCGGCGCCGAGCCGCAGGAGGTCGAGCGCCTGGTGGTGAAGCCGATCGAGGATCGGCTGAGCGAGCTGGACGACATGAAGCGCATCGAATCGCGCAGCAGCGACGGCGGCGCGCAGATCGTGGCGGAGTTCTACTCCTTCGTCGATGCGGAGAAGAAATACGAACAGGTGGAGCGCGAGCTCACCGCGCTGCGCCCCCAGCTTCCGCCGGAGATCGGCGATGTCCTGATCCAGAAAGTGAATCCCGGACTGGTCAGCATCGTGCAGTTCGCGCTGGTTTCGCCGGACGCGCCGTATCCCGAGCTCGAAGAGTTTGCGCGCGACTTGAAGGACACACTCAAGACCGTCGACGGCGTACGCAACGCTCAGACCTGGGCGTACCCGGCGCGCGAATTGCGCGTCGCGCTCGACCTGCCGCGCATGGCTGAGCTGAAGCTTGCGCCGGGTCGCCTGATGCAGGCACTGCAGAGCGAGAACGCGAGCATTCCGGGCGGCTCGATCGATGTCGACAGCCGCAGCTTCAGCCTCAAGACTTCCGGCAGCTACCAATCGCTCGACGAAGTGCGCGATACGGTCGTAGCAGTCGCGGATAGCCGCACCGTCCGCGTTCGCGACATTGCGGAGGTGAGCTGGAGCACGCAGGAGCATCGCTACCTCGGCCGCTTCAACGGTCAGCGTGCGGTGTTCGTGACGGCGAATCAGAAGGACGGCTACAACATCTTCGACGTGCGGCAGCGGATCTTCGCTGCAGTCGAACGTTTCCAGACGCGCTTGCCGAAACGCATCCAGCTTCAGGTCGGCTTCGACCAGTCGGAGAACGTTGCACGCCGACTAGGCGGGCTCGGCGGCGACTTCGCGATCGCCATCGCACTGGTCGCGATCACGCTGCTGCCGCTGGGGCTGCGCGCCGCCGGAATCGTGATGATCTCGATTCCCCTGTCGCTGGCGATCGGCTTGTCCGCGCTGTACTTCCTCGGCTACTCGCTCAACCAGATCTCGATCGTGGGCTTCGTCGTGGCGCTCGGGCTGCTGGTCGACGACTCCATCGTCGTGGTCGAGAACATCGCGCGCTTCCTGCGCGCCGGGCACACGCGCACGCAGGCTGCGATCCAGGCGACGCGACAGATCTTCCAGGCGATCCTCGGTTGTACCGGCACGATCATGCTCGCGTTCCTGCCGCTGACGATGATCGGCGGCAACTCCGGCCTGTTCATCCGCGTGCTGCCGGTCGCTGTGTTCTCGACCGTCGGCGCCTCGCTACTGATCGCGCTGACGATCATCCCCTTCCTCGCGAGCCGGTTGCTGCGCGAGCAGGAAGATCCGCACGGCAACTTCGTGTTGCAGTGGCTGCAGGCGATGATTCGCCGCTTCTACCAGCCGCTCGCGCGCAAAGCGCTCGCGCGGCCGCGCACCGCGATCTGGGCTTCGCTGGCGATCTGCCTCGTCGTCATCGTCGGCGGCGGCAAGCTGATCGGCTTCAGCCTGTTTCCGAAGGCGGATACGCCGCACTTCCTGATCACCGTGGAGACGCCGGATGGCAGCAGCCTCGCGGAGACCGATCGCGCGCTGCGATTCGTCGAAGAGAAGCTGCGCGCGACGCCCGAGGTCGTGTCGTTCTTCACGAATCTCGGTCACGGCAATCCGATCATCTATTACAACGTGGCGAGTCACGACGGCGACATCAGCTATGGCGACCTGTTCGTCAAGCTGCGCGGCTACGACCCGGACAAGACGCCGCGGCTGCTGGATCGACTGCGCGAGCAGTTCAAGGAGTATCCGAACGCGCGCATCTACGTGCGCGAGTTCAGCAACGGGCCGGCGATCAGCGCGCCGGTCGCGATGCGACTGATCGGCCCGGATCTCGATGAGCTGCATCGCCTGGCTGCGATCGTCGAGAAGACGATGCGCGCGACGCCCGGCACTCGTGACGTGCAGAACCCCGTGCGCATGCGCCGTACGAATCTCAGTCTGGACATCGATTCGCAGAAAGCGGCGCTGCTCGGCGTGCCGGCCGTGGAGTTCGACCGCGCGGTGCGGCTCGCGGTCGCCGGCATTCCGGCCGGACGCTTCAAGGACAGCGATGGCGAGCAATACGACATCATGGTGCGCACTCCGATCGATGCGCGTCCCGACGTGCGTGCGCTCGATCGAGTACGCGTCGCAACGCTCGGTGGCGAGACGCTGCCGCTGGCGCAGCTCGCGCGCGTTGAATTCACCTCCGCGCCGACGGAGATCCGCCGCTACAACCGCGAGCGTTCGGTGACGATCAACGCGGACGTTAAGGCGGGCTACAACACTGACCGCGTGACGAAAGCGGTGATGGAGCGGCTCGACCAACTGAACCTGCCGCGCGGCTACTCGTACGTGCCGGGCGGCGAGCTGGAAACCCGCACGGAAAGTTTCGGCAGCCTGCAGTCGGCGCTGATCATCGCGCTGCTCGGCATCGTCGCGATCCTCGTGCTCGAGTTCGGCAACTTCAAGAGCACGCTGATCGTGCTCACGGTCGTGCCGTTCGGCATTGCCGGCGGCATTCTCCTGCTCACGCTGACCGGCAACACGATCTCGTTCACCGCGGTGATCGGCTTCATCGCACTCATCGGCATCGAGACCAAGAACTCGATCCTGCTGGTGGACTTCACCAACCGGCTGCGTGCCGACGGCGTGCCGCTGGACGAAGCAATCGAGCGCGCAGGTGAAGTGCGCTTCCTGCCGATCCTGCTGACGAGCGCGACGGCGATCGGCGGATTGCTGCCGCTGGCGCTGCAGAACTCTGCGATGTACTCGCCGCTGGCGTGGGTGATCATCGGCGGACTGCTGTCCTCGACGTTCATCGCCCGCATCATCACGCCGGCCATCTACAAGCTCCTGCCGCCCGCCATCGAAGCGCCGCGCGAGAGCACCGTGCCTGTCGAAGAGCTGCTCAGCGCTGCGGGATGATCGAGATCTGGCCGTCGCGCTCCAGGATCGCGTGACGGATCTGGTCCATGCGCTCGAGTCCGTAGTTCTCGCGTGCGGCATCCAGCACGTCGTCCTCGTCGACGCGCGCCTTGTACATGCGGTCCTTGAGCGGCTTGCCGTCGGAGACGATGACGACGGGAATGTCGTCGAGCAACCGGTCGAACCAGCGCGAGCGCTGCTTCAGCAGCGACATCAGGATGTTCAGCCCGATCAGCGTCGACACGACGATCGCGCTGTTGATCATCGAGTTGTCCACGCCGATGAGCGCCTGCTGCGTGGCCTCGCTGATGATCAGCAGCAGCACGAAATCGAACGTCGTGATCTGCGCAAGCGTGCGCCGGCCCGTGAGGCGCAACAGCACGAGCACGAAGAGGTACACGAACGTCGGGCGGATGACGGATTCCATCGTGACGACTCCTGGGTTGCGATCAGGGATAGGTGAGCTGCGAGATGCGGAGCGGTGCGCCGCCGTCGATCGTTATCGTGGCGCTACGGCGCCACAGACGCTGCGGGGTGATGTGGAATGAGATGGATGCGCCGGGCGTGCCGCTGGCGAACTCATAGATGATGTTCGGACCGGCCAGGCGCACGGCGGCGGGCTCCGGCGTGACGTGTTCGACGCGAAACGCTTCGAGGTAGTCGCTGCTGATCTCGACGCGAATGACACCATGCGCGCTGGCCGCCGGCGTGACGACGAGATCCGTCGACAGGCCGAACCGTGTAAATCGTTGGTACTCGAGTCGACCCGCGCCGTTGTCGGCGTGCGCACGACTGAGCGGCCCGTTGCCGAACAGGCCGGCGAAGGCCAGGACGAGAAACAGCGCCACCAGCACCCAGCCGATCCGCTGCACGCGCCACTCGGTGCGATGAAAGCGATGGTCCGATTCGGAATCGCATCGTTCCGGAGCTCGACTCATGAGTAAGTCCTCCACAACGCAGCGCAGGTTACACTGGCGTCGGCGAGGGGCGAAGACGGGAGACGGCCGTGAAGATCGAGACGATATCGGTGCGGGTGGGTCGTGATGTTGAGACCGCCACCGGCGAAGTCGCACCCGCCGTGCACCTGAGCACCACCTACGAGCGGGACATCGACGGCGAATTCTCGCGCGGCTACGACTACATCCGCCCCAACAATCCCGGTCGCCGCGCACTCGAGCAATGCATTGCTGCGCTCGAAGGCGGCGCCGATGCGACGGCCTACGGCTCAGGCTCGGCCGCCTCGCTCGCAGTCTTCAGCCTGCTGCGTCCCGGCCAGCACGTGATCGCGCCGATCGAGAGCTATCACGGCACGGCAAAGCAGTTGCGCGACATCGTCGGCCCGATGGGCGTGAGTTACACGTTCGTCGACATGACCAAGACCGAGGCGCTGCGAGCCGCACTGACGGACAAGACGCGGCTGGTATGGATCGAGACGCCTTCCAATCCGATGCTGAACCTCAGCGACATCGAGACGATCGCCGAGCTCGCGCACGGCCGCGGCGCGACCGTCTGCGTCGACAACACTTTCGCGACGCCGGTGTGGCAGAAGCCGCTGCAGCTGGGCGCCGACCTGGTGATGCATTCGAGCACCAAGTACTTCGGCGGTCACAGCGACGTGATGGGCGGCGCCGTGATCGCGCGCGATCGCGGCGGATTGTCGGATCAGTTGCGCGACTACCAGTCCACGGCCGGCAATGTGCCCTCACCGTTCGATTGCTGGCTCATTCGCCGCAGCCTGACGACGCTGGCGTGCCGCGTGCGTGCGCAGACGCATACCGCGGAGCGGCTCGCGCATTTTCTGCATCGCCATCGCGGAGTAGAGCGCGTGTTCTACCCGGGCCTCGAATCGCATCCCGGGCACGCGGTGGCGCGCAAGCAGATGAGCGGCTTCGGCGCGATGTTGTCGTTCTGCGTGCGCGGCGGGCGGGATGAAGCGTTTGCGGTCGCGGGACGGCTGAAGTTGTTTACGCGGGCGACGAGCCTGGGCGGGGTGGAGTCGCTGATCGAGCATCGCAAGTCGATCGAGGGGCCGAACAGCGTGACGCCGGAGAGTTTGTTGAGAGTGTCGGTAGGGTTGGAGAGCGTGGAAGACTTGATGGAGGACTTGGAGGCGGCGCTGTCGGGCTGAAGCCCGACTTACAGCGCAAAAACAGACGTTGGCTCGTGGGCTGTAGGTCGGGCTTTAGCCCGACTCTCCCGTTGCTTTCCCCAACTTCACCAACGCCTCCCCGCTCACCCGGTGCACCGTCCACTGATCCATCGGCACCGCCCCCAGGCTCTTATAAAACTCAATCGCCCTCACATTCCAATCCAGCACCGACCATTCCAACCTGCCGCAGCCGCGCTCCAGTGCCAGTCGCGCCAGATGCCGCAGCAGCGCTTCGCCGCAACCCTGGCCGCGAAACTTCTGCCGCACATAAAGATCCTCGAGGTAAATCCCGGGCTTCGCGAGAAACGTAGAGAAGTTGTGGAAGAACAGCGCGAAGCCGGCGACCTCGTCGCCCATCCGCGCGATCACGACTTCGGCGCCCGGCCGCGCGCCGAACAACTGCTCGCGCACCTGCTCTTCGGTGGCCTGCACTTCGTGCAGCAGGCGCTCGAACTCGGCGAGCTCGCGAATCAACTGCAGGATGATGGGAGCGTCGGCCGGCAGGGCCTGCTTGATGCGGATCGTCATGGCGGGGATGTTAGCTTGCATCGTTAAATCAATCGATATACGTTTGGCGCCGGCACAGGATTTTATGACCGCCCGCTCAAAAAATACTGAACGATACTCGCGATGACGGAGGCCACCAAACTGCCGTTGAATGCGCTTCGCGCGTTTGAGGCAGTGGCTGCCCATCTGAGTTTCACCGGGGCCGCACATTCGCTCAACGTGACGACTGCCGCGGTCAGCTCGCACATCAAATCGCTCGAAGAGTTTCTGGAAACGCCGCTGTTCGTGCGGCACAGCCGGTCGGTGCGGCTCACCCCGCAAGGTGCGCGGCTGCTGCCGGGTATCCAGCGGGGCATGGGTGAGCTCACGCGTGCGGTCGAGCAGCTCCGGCACGATCGCAGCAGCGGTCTGCTCAACATCAGCCTGCTCGGCTCGTTCCTGCAGAAGTGGCTGCTGCCGCGGCTCGGCGATTTCTACCAGAAGCACCCGGAAGTCGATCTGCGCTTCAACGCGAGCCGCGAGCTCATCGACTTCATGGCCACCGATTTCCATGCGGCCGTGCGTTACGGCACGGGCGCCTGGCCGCAGCTGCAGGCCGAGAAGATGCTCGACGACTGGGTGTTCCCGGTGACGAGCCCCGCGCTACTCGCGAAGGCCGGGCCGATCGAAACGCTGCTCGACCTCAACAACTATCGGCTGCTGCACAGTGCGAGCGAGCCGTGGAACGACTGGTTGCGACGGGTGGGCGGCGACACGACCCGCGCCGAGCGCGGGCCGGTCATCGACGATTCCGCTTCGGTGCTGTCAGCGGCCGAGCAAGGTCATGGGCTCGTGCTGGCGCGCTGGTCGCTGGTCGCCGGCGACCTGGCCGCGGGCCGCCTCGTGCGGCCCTCGAGCCAGAGCGTGCGTCAGCGCAACTCGTACTACTTCGTGGCGCCGCCTCATCACTTCGAGCTGCCGAAAGTCATTCGCTTCCGCGACTGGCTGCGCGAAGTGTGCGGTCAGTTCCCGCCGCCAGAGGGCGAGCGGCTGGAACCGTAGCTTGTAGCGCAACCACGGCGCTGATCACGATCAGGAACAGCGGATATTCCCAGCCGCCGTTCGGCGCGCTGAATACCCAGCCGTTACCGGCATGCACCCACAGCGCTCCGAGCAGCACCGGGACGAGCGCGAGCGCCACCCAGCGCGTATAGAGGCCAAGTATCAGCAGCACTCCGCCGACCGCTTCGGCCGCGAACACTACATAGGCGAGCGCAGCCGGCAGGCCGATCGACGCGAAGTACTGCGCCGTGCCCGCAAGCGTGAACGTGAAGTACTTCAGCACCACGCTGTGCGCGATGAACATGATGCCCAGAGCGACGCGCAGGAGCGTGTCGCCGAGGATTGCAGGAGTTTTCATGGCGGCGCTCCTCATTGCTCGACCGGCAGATTGCTCTTCTGCCAGGCCTCGAACCCGCCTTCCATTTCCACGACTGCGATCCCGGCCGAGGCGAACTCGACGGCGGCAGCGGCGGCGAGTTTGCAGGTCTGGCTGTAGCAATAGATGACCGCGGTGCGGTCCTTCGACAGCCCGGCTAGCGTGTGCCACTTGCCCTGCGGCAGGTTGATCGCGCCCGGAATGTGGCCGGCGCGGTAGTCGCTCGGCAGCCGCACGTCGACGATCGTGATCGGCTCCTTGCGCTTGATCTGGCCGTCCAGCTCGAACGGGCCGGTGACGAAGGCCAGCTTCTGCGCGAAGTAATCGCGCGCCTGGCGGGTATCCTGGATTTGCATGGTGAGCACCTCTGTAAGGATGATGAGTCAGGCTAAAGCCTGACCCACAGGTTACGGGCCGTGGCCTCCCGGATCTTCGGGGTCGGCGGCATGAGATTTATTCCGATGCAGAACCTCACGGACATCGCGATCTTCGTCAAAGTCGTTGAGCTGGCGAGCTTTACCGCCGCCGCGGAAGCGCTCGACATGTCGCAGCCGGTCGTGAGCAAGGCGGTCACGCGCCTGGAGGAAAAGCTCGGTGCGCGGCTGCTCAACCGCACGACGCGGCGGCTCAGCCTGACCGAGGCCGGCTCGGAGCTGTACGGGCGCAGCGTGCGCGCGCTGGCCGAGATCGAGAACGCAGAGTTGGAAGTAGCGCGGTTTCAGACCGAGCCGCGCGGCCTGCTGCGCGTGTCCGCGCCGATGAGCTTCAGCATCCTGCAGTTGGGACCGGCGCTGCACGGCTTCATGGCTCGCTTCCCGGGCGTCACGCTGGAGCTGACTCTCGACGACCGCCAGGTCGACCTGGTCGAGGAAGGCTTCGACGTCGCGGTGCGGATCGGCCGGCTGCAGGACTCGAACCTGATCGCTCGCAAGATCGCGCCGTGCCGACAGGTGGTGTGCGCTTCCCCCGCATATCTCGCGCAGCGTGGCGAGCCGGAAAGGCCGGAAGACCTGCTCGAGCACAACTGCATTTTGTACTCGCTGGTGAGCGCGCCACGCGAATGGCGGCTGGTCGGTCCCGACGGCGAGCTGCACACGGTGCCGATCAACGGGACGATGCAGTCGAACAACGGTCTGGTGAATCGCGCGGCCGCCCTGGCCGGCGCCGGCATCGTGCTATTGCCGACTTTTTACCTGGCCGAGCAGCTTCGCAGCGGGGCGCTCAAGCCGGTGCTGTGTAAGTTCAAGCCGCAGGAGCTGGCCGTTTATGCCGTCTACCCCGAGCGCCGCAACCTGATGCCGAAAGTTCGCAGCTTCGTCGACTTCCTGGCGACGACCTTCGGGCCGGAGCCGCCCTGGGAGCAGGGTTGGTCGCTGCCGGATTGAATCGGGCAACGCATACGGACAAAAGAAAAGGGCGGCTCTTTCGAGCCGCCCCTCAACGGTCAACATCCCCCTGACGGGTTACCTTTTACTCCGCACCGAACCGCTTGCGCAATCCCACTTTGTAAGTGCGGCCCAGGGCGCTGGACGTGAACGGGTCATACGACAGGTCCAGACGCGCAAACGACGGATCCTCGTCGGTGAAGTTCTCGACCGTGGCGCTCAGCGTCAGCTCCCAAGGGAGCTGCACCAGGTACGACAGGTCGTGGAACACCGTGCTGTCGATGGTCTTGCCGGCCAGCACCTGGCCCGGCGAACCCGGCGGACCGAAGGCCGGCGACACCGAGAAGATGTCCGTCCGCTGATCCACGTAGCTGTCGATGTAGTTCATCGTGTAGCGGATGTTGTGCGGCCCGTTCGAGTACTCGAGGAACAGGTTGCCCTTGATCTGCGGCAGCGGATACGCGACGGTCTGGTAGTTCAGCTTGCCCGCGGCGTCGAACGCCGGGGAAACCGTGTTGCCGCTGACCACTGACGGATCGATGTCGTACTTGAGCACGTACGTGCCATTGAGGCCGATCGTGGTCGTGCCGCCGAGCATCTCCCAGTCGAGCTGGGCGCTGACATCGATGCCGTCCGTCTTCACGTCCGGTCCGTTGATGACGTTGATGTCCAGGCGCTGGATGTTCGCGGTCGTGCAATCCAGGTCGTTGATCACGCCGTCGTTGGCACCGGCACCCGCCGCATTACCGCCGTCGCGGAACGCGAAGCGTCCCGCCAGCGGGTTCGCGATGCCGCCGATGCAGGTCGAGCCAGCGCCGAACACGAAGCTGGTGATACCGGCGACCGGCTCATTGACGATCTGATCCTGGAACTTGAACGACCAGTAGTCGATCGACGCGTTGAACCCGCCCGCCTTGATGAGCATGCCGACGTTGAACGTCTCTGCGCTCTCGGGCTTCAGGCCGGGATCGCCGAACGTGCGGATCGCGCGGAACGTGCCCGCGACGTTCTGCAGTGTCGTGACGCTGCTATCGTCAGCTTGCGTCAAGGCAGGGCCGCGGAACGTGGTTCCCACAGAGCCGCGCAGCGCCAGCGAATCGAACAACTGCCAGCGCACCGACAACTTCGGATCGAAGCTCGAGCCGATGTCGCCGCCGTAGTCCTCGTAACGCGCCGCCAGCTGGGCCTGCAAGCTGTCCGTGATCGGCAGGCTCAACTCGCCAAACACCGCGCTGACGTCGCGGCTGAGGTCGCGGTTGTCGGCACCGCCAAGGAACAGCAACGCACCGGCGGGCGCAGCAAGCTGCGCGTCCGTGCAGGGCTCGGGCCCGAGGATGTCGGTCTTCACCGAGTTCACGCAGGGCGTAACGGCGAAGTTGTTCAGATCGCTGTAAGTGGCCTTGTAGGTATCCTCACGGTACTGCGCACCGAACGCCCAGCCGATCGCGCCGCCGCCGAGGTTGATGCCCGTCGTGCCGCTCAGGACCGCATCGAACACCGTCGTGGTGGTCTGCTGCGAGGTCGAGACGACCGGGAACATCCAGTTGATCAGCTCGCGGTTGTCGTTGGCCAACGCCGCGTTGAACTGCGGATTGGTCGCGCCGCTGATCGGGTTGCGCGGAATGGCGTTGTTGAACGGGTTGTACCAGAAACAGTTGTTCGCTCCGGGGGTGTTGGCGGCGATGTTGCAGTTCGGACCGCCGAGGCCGCGCAGTGCCAGCTCGTAGCGGTTCACGACGGTGTCGCGGCCTTCACGGTCGGCGTTCTGTTCCATGTACGTGCCGGCGATGTCCCAGTGCAGCGAGTCCGAGAGGTCGCCGTTCAAGCCGGTGGACACGCGGAAGCCGTCGTAGTTACGCGGGCCTTCGGACGAGTCGTAGTCGAACAGCGGATTGCCGCCGAGCGCAAAGGGCCGGTTCGCGATCAGCAGGGCGCCGGTGCCGCCCGTGCCCGGAAACACGCCCGGGTTCGCGGCCAGGAATGCCTGATAGCCGGGGTTGTTCGCCGGCACGAAATACTGTCCGTTGATCGGCGAAGTGCCGCCGACCGTCTCGCCGGGGGGCGGTGTGAACCCTGTCGGGGGCTGCAGCGCGGCATACGAAGGCGAGGTCCGATAGATCGGAATCTGGGTGTCGGCGTACATCCCCTCGATGTGCCAGCTGACGGAGTCGGTGATGTCGAGGTTGTAGTCCGCGTAGACCTGCCAGCGGTCTTCCTCTTCCGTCAAGGCATCGAACTTGGAGTATTGCCAGTAGCACACCGGCGCGTTGGTCGCCGTCACGCCTGCGAATCCGCCGAGCGGTGCGCACCCCGGGTCGCGGACCGGCAGCGGCGAAGCTGCGCCGAGCGGGTTCGTCGGCGTCGGCGGCACGATGCCGATCGGAATGAACGAATGCGGATTGCCCGAAGCGGACCAGCCGCCCTGCGGGTTCTGCAGGTAGTCCTTCGCCGCCCAATCGCGGTCGCGGACGAACAGCTCGGAGCGGTGCTGGTAGCCGACGGCGAACAACGCACTGGAGCGATCGTTGCCCCAGCCGAAAGAGCCGTTGGCACTGTAGTCGCCGTCCGAATCTGCGATCTGCTTGAAGTCGACGCCGATGTCGACGCCGCGCAGGTTCTCCTTGGTGATGAAGTTCACGACACCGCCGACGGCGTCGGAGCCGTAGGTTGCGGCGGCACCGTCCTTCAGCACTTCGACGCGGCCGATCGCGGCCGTCGGAATGAAGTTCGTGTCCACGGCGCCGACCAGGAACGGACTCGCCACCAGGCGCCGTCCGTTCAGCAGCACGAGCGTGCGCTGCGGGCCGAAGCCGCGCAGGTTGACGCTGCCCGAGCCTTCGGAGCCCTGGGCGCGGGCGTCGAACTGGTTGGTGTCGCCGAGCACGCCGTTGCTGACGCTGAGCCCTTTGATCATCTCGAGCGTCGAGGGCGAGCCCTGCTTCGCGAGATCTTCCGCGGAGATGACGTCGACCGGCAGCGCTGCATCCTCGGCGGTGCCGCGGATGTAGGAACCGGTGACGATGACGACTTCGGCCACCTCGCTGGTCTGCTGCGCCAACGCGGTACTGACCGCACTGGCGAGAATTCCGCAGGCGCCGGACATGAGCAATGCGCGCTTGATGTTCACTGTGACCCCCTAGGCCTGCGGGATGCGGGCCTGTATCCGTAAATTCTGTTTTGCAAACCTGCGATGCGCTCGCGCGCGTCGCGACGAAAGCTGAGTGCTATCACGAACGAATTTCGTTCAGCGCGAGCTGCTCGGGCAACTGCTGCAACTCGATCACGAACGGGAGGGCAATGCGAAGAGAGCAGCGCCAGCACCATGTTGTTCTTTACGTGGCGCCCGGCAACCGGATGCGTTGTCGTTTCAACCGCGACAGCGTGCATGACACGCCTCACGAACAACCCCCTCTGCAATCACTCCATCGACTTGTTTTTTCCGCACGACACTCCGCGTGCGAAAGGACCTTTGTAGGCCGGCGTCTGAATTTCCGCCACGCAGGCACGCACTCATCGCGTGCGGTGCGCTCTGCAAAACTAGGCAAAAACTCGCGCTGTATACTTCGCGAAGTGTTTTACGTGAACACCTCCGCGGCGGTCAAGAGGGGTCGTAGCACACATCCAACACTCGGCGCTCAACGCTCATCGCGCACGCCGTTGCGCGCGCCGAACGCTGCTTCGAGCGCACTCGCCAGCGGCTTCATGAAGAAAGAATCTTGCGGCATCGACGCAACGTGCACCGAGTAACGGGCGAGCGCATCGGCGACGATCGGTCCGACCGCGGCGACGTGCGTGCGCGCGAGCGCAGCGTGCACTTGTTCCGCAGATGCGATCGAGAACAAGCGATCGACCTGCGCGCCGCTCGTGAATGCGATTGCATCGACCTCGCCGCGGGACATGCGCGCGAGCAACGCGTTCACCGCAGCATCGTCACTCTGCGTCGCGTAGATATAAGGTGCGACCGTGCGCACGTTCGCGCCGGCGGCGCGCAGGAAATCGATCAACGGTGCATTCGGTTCGGTGCCGTAGAGTTGCACGCCGACGTTGCGCTCGGCGAGTGGCACCGCCGCGAGCGATGCGATGACGCCAGCGGTGGTCGGCGTCTCAGCAGCGATGTCGGATTTGAGTCCGAGCTCGCGCAGTGCACGCGCCGGCTTCGGTCCGCGAGTGATCTTGCGGACGCGCGCGAGTTGCGCGACGAAGTCGCTGCGCAGCGTCGGCTCATGCCGGTCGATGCAGGCGAGCAGTCGACGCAATCCTTCGCCCGTCAGCAGGATCAGATCGTCGCACGCGCCGCTGACCAACCAACGGATCCAATCGAGCACCGGCGCAGGATCGGGAGCGTCGAGGATCGCGACCAGCGGACAACGCAGCACGGTTGCGCCGCGCCGCTCCAGCAACGCG
>DATENH010000014.1:0-18193 GCA_035275145.1 Steroidobacteraceae bacterium
AAGGTGAGCTCTTCGCGAACTGCGAGGGCGCTCATGATGCCGAGGCGTACGCGCTCGTAGATCAGCCGATCGAACTTGCCGTCGTCCGCGGTAGTGGCTGCAGCAGGCCCGGCCGCGAGCTTCGGTCGCCTGCGTTTCGCCGGCGCCGGCGTCTTGCGCTGATCAGCCTTCGCTGCCATGCCCTTTCCTTCGCACCAGGTAGCCAAAGAGAATGTGCAGTCCGCCGAAGCCGACGCCGAGCAGCGGAATCTGCAGGCTGTCCGGAAGCAGCAACGCGACCAATCCCGCGGCTACGAACGCAGCACCGAGAATGCCGATCGACCTCGCAGTCGCAGTACTCGCGGCGATCAGTCCGCAGCCATACAGCAGCAACCAGGTACCCGGTATCGCTCGCAAGTTGTCGCTCGACCACAGGACTGCCGTCAGCACTGCGCCGGCAAACAGCGATGGGAGCATGCCGACGGCGAATCTGCGGATCGGCGCTTGCCGGAAGAGCAGGATTCCGCTCGCGACGGCTGCGACGACGGCCGCGACCAGCCAGACGATCAGCCAATGCGGTCGCAGCGCCGGAATCGAGGAAACGATCGTGGCCAGCAGGCCGACGCTGCCGGAGGCAAGTCCGGTCGAGCCGGGGACTGCCAGCGAGGCCGCAGATTCCATCGAAGCGCGGATGTAGCGCAGCGTCGCAGCGGCATGCGAGTCGAGCTGAACTGTATCGGCGGAGTGCATCGGGTTCTTCCCTGGTCTGCCCACGCCGGCGACGCTACGGCCGGCGTCCGTACAGTGTCAAGTACTCTGCATTGCAAAGCTGTGACCGATCGTGACGAATTCTGGCTGCCGTACCCGGCGCAGCGGGAGCGAAAATTACAAAGTCGTAAAGTTGCCGACGTATTGGGATTGTCGGAGCGGTCGAGTCGGCGGATACTTGCCGCGTCGGAGGTCTGGGTCCTGCTAAGAAAGCGTCGCCGTTCCATCGTCCATCTGCTGTCGCTGGTGTTGCTCATCGCCCAGCTCGGCATGCAGGCGCACGCCTATTCGCACCTGAAGTCGGACTCCGACGGCGTCCCCGGCTCCCCGACCCAGCTCTGCGGCCAATGCGCGTCCTCGGCACCGCTGCTCACCATGGCGAGCGGCTCGCTGTGCATTCGCGTCCCGCACGTTACGCACGCGGAGGGCATCGCTCCCGCCAGCATCGACTCCTCGGTTCATCGCCTCCCCCACCCGGCATTTCGCTCCCGCGCGCCTCCTCAGCTCCTGTGAATCAGTGATCGCACGACGGCGCCTGCGCCGCTCGTGTCCATTCGCTTACACAGGAGCAAGCTTCCATGATGAGTTGCAAGGCCCTTGCGGCGCTGCTGGCGCTCGCGGGGATGACTGTACCGATACTCGGCCACGCGGCCGATGATGTCGCCAGCCTGCGCGCCGAGCTGCAGGCATTGAGAGACGAATACAAAACCCGTGTCGACGCGCTCGAACAGCGCATCACGCAGCTCGAGAGCGCACCGGTCGGCGCTTTGGCAGAGTCGACGCCGGCGCCACCGCCGGTACCGGCGATGGGATCCTCCGGCGGCACCGGCACCGCCTTCAATCCCGCCGTCTCGCTGATCCTGGGCGGCAGCTACGCGCACATCGATCAGGATCCCGCAACCTGGCGCATCGGCGGCTTCCTGCCGAGCGACGGCGAAGTCGGACCCGGCGAGCGCAGCTTCAACCTCGGCGAGTCCGAGCTGACGCTGAGCTCGAACGTCGATCCGTACTTCTCGGCGCAGATGACCGCGGCGCTGTCGGCAGAGAACGAAGTCGAGGTCGAAGAGGCTTTCTTCCGCACGCTCGCGCTGCCGGATGGCTTCACGGCGAAAGGCGGCCGCTTCTTCTCCGGCTTCGGCTATCTGAATGAAGTGCACGCGCATGCGTGGGACTTCACCGATCAGCCGCTGGTGTACCAGGCGTTCTTCGGCGGCCAGTTCAAGCAGGACGGCCTGCAGGTGAAGTGGCTCGCACCCACCGATCTGTTCATCGAGCTCGGCGCGGAAACCGGCAACGGCAGTGGATTCCCGGCGACGCGACGCAATCAAAATGGCTTCAACGGTGCCACGCTGTTTGCGCATGTCGGCGGCGACTACGGCGACGCCACGAGCTGGCGCGCAGGCGCCGCGTATCTCGATCAACGCGCCGACGATCGCGCGTTCGAGACCGTCGACGAGTTCGACCTGCCGGTGACCAACGCCTTCACGGGAAAGTCGCGCACCTGGGTCGTCGACGGAGTCCTCAAGTGGACGCCCATCGGCGATCCGAATCGGCGCCAGCTCAAGCTGCAAGGCGAATACATGCAGCGGCACGAGACCGGCTTGCTCGCATTCGACACGGCTGGCTCGAACCTGAGCGACGACTACAGCAGCACGCAATCGGGCTGGTATGTGCAGGGCGTGTATCAGTTCCTGCCGCGCTGGCGTGCGGGTCTGCGCTACGACTCGCTCGACGCCGGCACGCCGCACATCGGCCTGGTCGAATCTGGAGAGCTGCCGCTGAGCGCGTTCCCACTGTTGCTGCCGGCGGATCCGGATCGCATCTCGATCATGCTCGATTGGAATCCGAGCGAGTTCTCCCGCTTGCGCGCCCAGTTCGACTGGGATGACGCGCGCGGCGAAGGCGATACCGATCGCGTGCTGCGTCTGCAATACATCTACGGCATCGGCGCGCACGGCGCGCACAAGTTCTGATGAGGACAACCTTCATGTTCACTTTCATTCGCAGTGCTGTTGCGCTGCTCATCGTTACGGCGGCGCTGCCGGCACACGCCGCCCTCAAAGTTCTCGCAACCACATCCGACTGGGGCGCGCTCGCCATGGAAATCGGCGGCGACCAGGTCAACGTCTACACGGCGACGAGCGCGCTGCAGGACGTGCATCGTGTCGACGCCAAGCCCAGCCTCGTCGCACGCGCCCGCACCGCCGATCTGGTCGTTGCAACGGGCGCGGAGCTGGAAATCGGCTGGCTGCCGGTGCTGATCCAGGAATCCGGCAACAGCCGCATTCAACCTGGCAGCCCGGGCTACTTCGAAGCCGCTTCCGTGCTCACGCTCGTCGAGAAGCCGGAGCGCTTCGATCGTTCGCTCGGCGACATCCATCCGCAGGGCAACCCGCACGTGCAGCTCGATCCGCACAACATCGCGCTGGTCGCAAAGGCGCTGACCGAGCGCTTGTCGCAGCTGGATGGCGCACACGCGCAGTACTTCCAGCAGCGCGCCAAGGACTTCGATACGCGTTGGCAGGCTGCGATCAAGCGCTGGGAGAGCGAGGCGGCGCCGCTCAAGGGCAAGCCTGTCGTCGTGATGCATCGTGATCAGACGTACCTCTGCCAGTGGCTCGGCCTGAATCAAGTCGCGGCGATCGAGCCGAAGCCTGGGATGCCGCCGACGGCCGGCTATCTCGGCCAGCTCGTGACGAAACTCACGGCAGCGCCGCCCCGCGTGATCATGCTGAACGCCTACAACGATCCGAAGGCTGCGAACTGGCTGTCGGATCGCGTGCATGCGCCGACTGTCGTGCTGCCGTTCTCCGTCGGCGGCACGCCGGAAGCGAAGGACCTGTTCGGACTGTTCGACGACACTCTCAATCGACTGCTGGCGGTGCTGAAATGAACCTCTTCTCGACTGACCTGAGCATTCTGTGGCCGGCGTTGATCGCCGGCTTGCTCGTCGTGACCTCGCACGTGCCGCTGGGACAGCAAGTGCTCTCGCGCGGCATCGTGTTCATCGACCTCGCGATCGCTCAGGTCGCAGGGCTCGGTGTGATCGCGGCCAACAGCTTCGGCTTGCCAGTCGAAGGCTGGGGCGCACAAGCGGCAGCCGGTGCCGCCGCGTTGGCGGGCGCATTGCTGCTGACCTGGACTGAGCGCAAGCGCCCCGAGGTGCAGGAGGCTCTCATCGGCATCCTGTTCGTGCTGGCGTCGACCGCGCAGATTCTGCTGCTCGCCAACGATCCTCACGGCGGCGAGAACCTGAAGGATCTGCTGGCGGGTCAGATCCTGTGGGCATCGACGGGTCAGCTCGTGCGCACAGCCCTGCTCACTGCAATCTTCGTCGTCGTCTGGTTCCGATGGCGAGAGAAAATCGGCCGTATCGGCTTCTACGTGCTGTTCGCAGTCGTCGTCACTGCGTCAGTGCAGCTCGTCGGTGTATATCTGGTCTTCACGAGCCTGATCGTGCCGGCAGTTGCAACCTATCGGCATGCCAAGAATCGGCAACTGGCTTTTGGTTACGCGCTTGCGTTCGGCAGCTATGTCGCGGGGCTCGCGGCGTCTGTGGTTACCGATTTGCCTTCGAGCCCGGTCATCGTCTGGGCGATGGGCGTCATCGGACTGCTCGTGCATCTCACAGGCAAGCGCGGCACGGTGGCGGCGGAAAGCTCCGCACGCGCCGAGCATGGAGTGCGATCGACTGCTTCAGGCTGATCCGATTTTCGCGCGCGATACGCATGTCGCGACCTTCGATCGCACGAAGTAGCCGAGTACCGCCAGCAGCAGCATCGGCGTCCAGACCCAGATCAGTTCCGACTGGAACACCTCCCAACCGCGCGCCGAGAAGAAGCGTCGCGCACACCGTGGGAGGCCATGGCCACGAACAGGAATATGAAGACCGCGATCGGACGAGCGCTGAGCACACGCGCAAACGGCACTGCCAGGAGCGCGAAGAATGCGGCAGTGACCAGCGAGTGCGAAAAGCCGCGATGACCGCGACCAGCGGCCAGGGAACGACACTGCGGGCGACGAGAGCCGCCGCGGTGAGCGGCACGATTGGATGCGTCAGGAGCGATGCCATCGAGGACCATCAGCCTAGCAGCGGAGTACACTGCGCGTCACTATGCGCACCGCCACCGTCGCCGCCCTGCAGATCGGCTCTCAACCCGAAGGCAGCGCCGCCACACTCGATCGCGTCCTCGGCTACGCAAGCTCGATTCGTAATGCCGGTGCGCAACTGGTCGTGATGCCCGAGGCGCTGCTCGGCGGTTATCCGAAGGGTGCGGATTTCGGCGCGCGGGTCGGCTATCGCACGCCGGAGGGACGCGAGGCATTCCTGAAGTACTGGCGCGAAGCGATCGAAGTACCCGGTCCGCAGACTGACGCGCTCGGCGAGCTCGCGCGCAATACCGGCGCAGCTCTCGTAGTCGGCGTCATCGAGCGAGACACGACGACGCTCTACTGCACGGCTCTGTTCTTCAATGCGCGCGGCGAGCTCGAGGGCAAGCATCGCAAGCTGGTGCCGACCGCGATGGAGCGCTTGATCTGGGGCCAGGGAGACGGCTCGACACTGTTCGCGATGCAGACAGCCGCCGGCCGTATCGGCGCGGCAATCTGCTGGGAAAACTACATGCCGCTGCTGCGCACGGCGATGTACGCAAAAGGTCTCGACATCTGGTGTGCGCCGACTGTCGACGAACGCGACATCTGGCAGACGAGCATGCGGCACATCGCATACGAGGGCCGCTTGTTCGTCGTCAGCGCGTGCCAGTATCAACCTCCGCCGGGCGCAGCAGTACCGACGTGGCCGCTCGATCGTCCGCTGATCCGCGGCGGCAGCGTCATCGTGTCGCCGCTCGGTGAAGTGCTCGCTGGACCCATTTACGGCCGCGACGAACTGCTGACCGCGACAGTCGATCTGGATGACGTCGTGCGCGGTCGCTACGACCTCGATGTAATCGGGCACTACGCACGACCCGATGTGTTTACGCTGAGCGTCGACGAAGGATCGTCATGAACTTTGCGCCTGGCGAGCGATTGCATGCACTAGACGCAGTCCGCGCGCTCGCCCTGATCCTCGGCGTTTTCTTTCATGCAACAGTGTCCTTCCTGCCCGGTCCGCAGATCTGGGTCGTAGTCGACGTCGACCGTTCGACAGTGCTCAGTGGCACCTTCTTCGTGCTGCACATCTTCCGCATGACGATGTTCTTCTTCGTGGCCGGCTTCTTCGCGCGCCTGGCGCTGCAGAAGCGCGGCTTGTCTGGGTTCGTCACAGATCGCGTGAAGCGGATCGTGGTGCCGCTGGTTGCCGGCTGGCCGATTCTGATCGCTGCGATCATCGCGGTAGGCGCCTGGGCAGCAGTGCGGACGACCGGCAAGCTGCCTCCGGCTCCACCCATACCCGACACTCCGGGATTCTTCCCGCTCACACACCTGTGGTTTCTGTACGTGCTGCTGTGGTTGTACACGCTCGCGCTGGGCTTGCGTTGGGTGATTCTCCGGATCGATCGCAGCGGCGCGGTGCGCGCGGGAATTGATCAGGTCGTGAAGCTCATCGCGCATAGTTACGCAGCGCCGCTCGTGCTCGCTGTGCCGTTGCTCGTCTCACTCTGGTTCGCGTCGTCCTGGCTGTACTGGGCCGGCATCCCGCCCGCCGACATGAATCTGATCGTGAACGCGCAAGCGCTCACCGCCTTCGGCATTGCATTCGCGTTCGGTTGGCTCGTGCACAGACAGATCGCCCTGCTGCACGTTTGGACGAGCCGCTGGCAGATCAACCTCGCTGTCGCGGTTGTCCTGTCGATTGCGTGCCTCGCGATCGTCGGCCCGGTGCCGATCCTGACCCCCGCGCAACGCACCGCTAAGGTGGCCATCTACGCGCTCTGCTATGCCGTTGCGATCTGGGCGTGGACGTTCGCAATCGTCGGCGCCGCGCTGCGCTTCTGCTCGAACGAAAGCGCGGCCCGGCGCTATGTCGCAGACGCCTCCTATTGGATTTACCTGGTCCATCTGCCGCTCGTCATGGCCCTGCAAACGCTGGTGGCACGCTGGCCAATACCCTGGTTCGTGAAATACCTGGCGATCCTGCTGGTGGCATTCCCGATCATGCTCGTCACCTACCACTGGATGGTCCGATACACCTTCATCGGCGCGATCCTCAACGGACGCCGTCGCAGCAGGGACGCACCCGCCGGCGGGGTCGCGCAATTGCAGGAGTCTTAGCTGCATGCCTTTCGCATGGATGAGAACAGCGCTGCTTGCATTTGCCACCTCGCTGGTAACGCTCACTGCCGCGCATGCGGCAGACGACGTCTGCAACGTCACTCGCAAGAAGGCGAACCTCGATTTCACCATCAAGGACATGAACGGCAAGGATGTGCGCCTGAGCCAGTACAAGGGCAAGGTGGTGTTGGTGAACTTCTGGGCGACCTGGTGCAAGCCCTGCAGGGTCGAGATTCCGACGCTCAACGCGCTGTACCGCGACTACAAGGATCGAGGCTTCGTCGTGCTCGGTGTTTCGGTCGACTCGGAAGTGCCGGCCGTCAAACCGTTCGCGCGCGTGATGCAGATGAACTATCCCGTGCTGATCGGCGCGGGGCATGAGGATCTCAGCGAGGCGTTCGGGCCATTCTTGGGATTTCCGACGTCGGTGCTGGTGAAGCGCGATGGGGCGGTGTGTGTGAGGAAGATCGGAATGTTGAGCAGGGAGCAGCTCGAGCGGCAGATTGGGGCGCTTTTGTAGAGAAGGAGAGAACCTTGTCGGGCTGAAGCCCGACCTACAGGTCAACAACAGAGGTCGGATTGGCAACTGACCCACGGCTGAGCCACTCCCTCACAGCGTTGCTGAAACTTTGAGTTGCCGCGTGCGAATCGTGGCTGCGCGCCGCGCCGCCGCTCGCGCGGCAGCGATTTGCGTCCGCATGAAACTCTGAGTTGCGCTCGCGCCGCGTTCTCAGCGCTGCACTCCTCTGTCTAGCATCCTCGCGCGCCCACGAGCTGAGCGCGGAACCTTCCAACGTCGCATCCATAACGGAGGTTTGGGGATATGTCGCGCACTGAAGATAACCAGGACGGACTGGATCGAAGGACGGTGCTCAAGACCGGCGCGCTGCTCGGCGCGGCCGCGGTCCTGACATCGAAGCAGTCGCTCGTGCTCGCACAGGGCGCGCCGCCGCCGCTGGCACAACCCGTGTTGTGCGGAACGACGCCGCCGGTGAGCCCGCCGACGCGGCCGTTCATCGACGCCTTGCCGGTGCCGCAGCCGGCGTTGCCGCAGATCCTGAATCCGCTGCCGACGAAAGCGGCGAACACGGGAGCCGGCGAAGCAGCGCGCGATGCGCATCAGCGCTGGGAGCAGTTCCTGCCGCTGGTCATGTATCGAATGACTGCTGCACCTTCCCTGCATCAGCACCACACCGATTTGCTGCCGTCGTTCATGTGGACGTTCAACGGCACGTATCCGGCACCCACGCCGCTGAACGTCTACGGCGTGCCGACGATCGTGCGCTTCGTGAACAATCTGCCGACCACGCCGCCGAACACGACGTTCGGCGTCAACGAGATCACGGTCCACCTGCACAACGGTCATACCGGCTCGGAAAGCGACGGCTTTGCCGGCGACTTCTTCTCGACCGGGTTCTTCAAGGACAACCACTACGCGAATGCGTACGCGGGCATCGATGCCTTCGGCGGCATCGGCGATGCGCGCGAGGCGATGCACACGTTCTGGTTCCACGATCATCGCGCCGGCTTCACGGCCAACAACAACTATCTCGGCCTGAACGGCATGTACATCGTGTACGACGGCAAGGATCCGGGACACGAGCTCGCGTCGCCGGGCTCGCTGCGCCTGCCCGGCTACTACGGCGTCACCGACATTCCGCTGATCCTCACCGACAAGCGCTTCTGCCCGGCCGCGAACGGCCGCAACGAAGTCTTCCAGGTAGTCGGCAACGGCGCACCGGGCGGCGACAAGTGGGTCGTGAACGGTAAGATCCAGCCGAAGCTGACGGTGCGCCGGCGCAAGTACCGCTTCCGCATCCTCAACACCGGGCCGGCGAAGACCTGGAATCTGAGCGTGATCCGTCCCGACGGCACACAAGCGCCGTTGACGATCGTCGCGGTCGACGCCAACTTCCTGCCCTCGCCCGTGACGCTGACGAATCGCACGCTCGATGTATTCGTGGCGATGCGCTTCGACGTGATCATCGACTTCGCGGCGTTCCCCGCCGGCACGTCGGTGTATCTGAAAGAGAACGCGGCGCAGAACGTCGGCGTCGCAACCGCCGATCCCGCACCGGGACTGCCGATCGGCAACGTGCTGATGCGCTTCGACGTCGTGAATCGCGAGCCGTGGTTCCCGGCGGACACGCCGGCAATTCCTGCGGTGCTCGCGACCATGCCGGACCCGATCGTGCCGGACGCGTCGTTCCAGTGGAACTTCACGCTGGTCGGCGGGCGCTTCCTCATCAATGGGCTCGAGTTCGATGCCAACCGCGTCGACCACGTGGTGCTCAAGGGCAGCGCCGAAGAGTGGACGCTCGCGAACGATGTCGCCGCCGGCAACTGGCTGCATCCGGTGCACATCCATTTCGAGGAGGGCCGCATCCAGTCGCGACGGCTGCGCGTCAGCCAGAACCCGGATGTGTTCCAGGACGTGCCGCTGCTGCCCGAGGAGCTCGGCCGCCGCGACGTCTATCCGCTGCCGCCGCAGAACCGCGTGGTCCTGCGCATGCGCTTCCGCGATTTCGTCGGCCGCTACCTGATCCACTGCCACAACATGAATCACGAAGACGCTTTCATGATGGTGCGCTGGGACATCGTGGATTCGGTCGAGGAGCTCACGCGCAAGCGCCGCGAGATCGACGAGCGCCGCATGCTTGCCGGATTGCCACCGCAATACACGAAGCAGGGAGGGGTCGTCTGATGGCAACTTCAATGAAGAGGCGCGAGCTGTTTTCCAGTCTCGCCGGCATCGGCGCCTCGCCGGCATCTCCACAGGCTTGCACGGGCGCAAGCCTGATTCCCAACGTGCCGCTGCGCACGCACGAGGACACGGAAGTCCGCTTCTACGAGGACCTCGTCAAAGGCAGGCAAGTGATCATCAACATGATGTATGCCCACTGCGAGGAGTTCTGTCCGGCGATCACCAGCCGCCTGGTGGAGATCCACCAGGCGCTGGCGTCGCGCATGGGACGCGACCTGTTCATGTACTCCATCACAGTCAAGCCGCAGGAAGACGATCCGGCCGCACTCCACGCGTTCGCGCGCATGCACGGCGCGCTGTTGCCCGGCTGGACGTTCCTGACCGGCGATGCGTACGACATCGAAACGCTGCGCTTCGCGCTGTTCCGGCACGATCACATCAAGTTCGACCTCGACCCGGCCTCGCACACGGCGAAGCTGCGCATCATCAACGATGCGATCAATCGCTGGGTGCACGTCCCGCCGATGGCCAGCAAGATGACGGTGCTGCAGCACATCTCGTGGGCCGATCCGCCGAAGTCGTTCGAGGAAAGACTCGAGGACAACCGCAAGCTGCAGCTCGCGATCGACAAGGAGCACGCGTTGTACGGCTATCGCAAGATCGTCTGAGAGCGAGGTGCGTATGAGATCCTGGAATGTACTGGTGCTGCTGCTCGCGAACGCACCGACGCTCCTGCTCGCCGGCAATGCCTGCGAACAAGAGTCGGGAACCGTGCGCCCGGACCCGCAGCAGTACTACATGATCCTGGCCGGGCAGACGGACGTGTTCTACGACCACAGTGGACCGACGTTCGTAATGCTGCAAAGGACTGCCGCGGACGAGACGGACGTGGGCGCGTTCGGCATCTATGCCGGCGAGCGCAAGCAGCCGGTGTTCGGACCGGTGCCCACGAATGTCTACGAGCGATTCGTCAGTGAGTCCCGTAAGCCTGCGGACGTGCTGTTGCGGCTGTCGATCAGCAAGCCGCAGTACGACCGCGCGCTCGCGGTGATGCAGTCGTGGGAGCGGCGCGTTCGCGAGAACGCGCTGCTCTACCCCGACATCGCCATGGACAACATCCTGCTCGTTAAGCAAGCCACTGAAGAGCTCAATCGATGCGGCGAGACGATCGCGGGCTACGAGCTCGACTGGGGACTGCAGGACGACATCTCCGAGCACAACGTCGCCTCACGCATTCCGTACGAGTACTTCCGCGAGCTGGCGCGGCTCAACGCTGCACGCCACGTCGCGGATGCGAAGCAAACCCTGGAGTAATCGTCATGTCGCAAACAGCAAAGCCCGTCGCAGCCAGCGGCACCACCGGCACCACCTGCCAGATCCCCGGTCCGTATCGTTCCGGCCGCAACGCCAGAGTCGTCGTGTTCGTGAAGAAGGGCGACAAGTTCCCCGTCGACACTGACGGTGCGAGCACGACATGGACGCTGTCGGGCGCGTGAACCGCAGGAGCATTCGAGCGCTTGGGATGGTGGTGGCGGCGGCTCTCGCTGCCGCCCCCGCTTTCGCTTGTCCGCTGGAAGTCATCGGCACCTGGCGACTCGACAGCCCCGGCGAGCCGCAGCCGCTGCTGGTGACTTTCGGCGCCGATGGCTGGGCCAACGTCGTCACGGTGACCGGTGCCGGTCACCCCGAAGATTTCGACACGGTGGCGCAGGTGCGCTTCCAACTCGTGCCTCGCCGCGATCCGAAACGCATCGAATTCCAGACGCCGCGCGGCAACGACCTGTTTCCCGCCGGCACGAGCAGCTGGGCAATCACGAACTACACCGACGACAGCTTCACGAGCCGGCGCAGCGATTCGGCGGCCGGCGAGCAGTCGCTGTGGTCCAGGGTGCAAACGCATCGCTATTTCCTGACCTTCGCCACACGGGATACCGCTGCAACGTTCGTCATGTGGACGACGCTCGATGGTCAGAAGACCGTCCATGAGGCCTTGGGCACGACGAGGCAGGACACCACAGCTCGCTTCGGCCGGCTGCCGGACGAGCTCATGCAGTCGTTCGCGCGTGAGAGCAAGCGCTCGGATGAATCCATGCTGCGCATCGAGCTCAGCGAGGCCGAATATAGCCGCACACATCAGGTGTTCGAGGCATGGAATGCAGTGCTCAGTAGCAACGTGCTAGCCGCGAACGATAGCGACAACCAGACCCTCGCGCTGCTCGACGCCGCGCTTCAGAGCGTCAATCGTTGCGGCGTGAAGCTTCGTACTGCTCAGGATGGCGCGACCGCGGCGCCCGCACGCAGTCCTGGCGAGCTGGTGCGCGCGATCCGCAAGATCAATGACCGCCGGCACGTGCCGGATAAGGTATTTCCCTTTCGCTGGAAGCCACCGGCGGTCGAGTCGTGAAGCGCGCGGACGCGATGCCGTCGAAGGTCAGTAAGGCATCGCGCACGAAATCGATGAACACTGCCGCGTTCTTCGTCGGCGTGCGACCGGCGTGCACGGCATAGATCCCTGCCTCGATCCCCCTGCAGAACTCCGGCAGTACGATCCGCAGCGCGCCGTGCTGCAACTTGTTCGCGATCACACCCAGCGGCACATAGACGAACCCGAGACCGCTGCAGGCCGCGCGCACCAACGCGAGATTCGTGTCCGATGCTGCCCAGAAATCGATCGGCACATTGAACCGCTCGCTGCCTGCGCGAAAGTGCCAGGCGGTGCTCGGCTCCTTCGCGCGCTGCAGACCGAGACAGCGATGACGTGCCAGCTCTGCCGGATGCGACGGTGTGCCGCGCTCCTGCAAGTACGACGGCGCTGCTGCCAGCACCATCGGTGACGTTGCGAGCCGGCGTGCTGTCAACGTCGAATCCGTGAGCCGCAGCGCGACGCGAATCGCGACGTCGTAGCCACCGGCGACGATATCGACGCACGTCTCGGATGTGTGCGCGTCGAGCACGATGCCTGGATAGCGCGGCAGAAACTCGCTGTTCAACTTCGGCAGCAGCCCCGAGCCGAGACACGTCGGCATGCTGAAGCGGAGCCGTCCGAGCGGCGCGTTGCTGAGATGCTCCACGGCGAGCCGCGCTTCTTCCATCATGTCGAAGATGCGGCGATAGTGCGCGAACAATGTTTCGCCCGCGCTGGTGAGGCTGATGCTGCGCGGACTGCGATAGATGAGTGTGGTGCCGAGCTCGTCTTCCAGCGCGGCAATTCGCTTGCTCGCCTGCGAGCGCGAGATGCTCAGATGTTTCGCAGCTTCCTTGAAACTCAGCGTCTCAGCGATCCGCACGAACAGCAGCACGTCCGCGATCATCATGGACCTGGCCCCGGTCGCCCTTCCCTTGCTTCGCGTTGTGCGCTCATCCTAACGCTGCGCGCGCGCTGAATCTAAATATATATGCGGGCGGGCATTCGTGCGCAGACTGAGTCTTTGCAGTTGCAATGCTTACAGTGAACCAGGTTACTGGTCATTCACCTGTGCGTACGAGCAACCAGCCGAGGCCGACGAGCACGAGTGTCGCCACAATCTGCTCGAGTCGCGGCCAACTGAAGAAGCGGCCGCTGAAGATCACGACGCCGATGATCGTCATCGCGAACCACACTGCCGTCTGCATCTCTGCGGAAGTCACGCCGAGCCGTGCCATGTACTTCAGCGCGATCACGTACAACGTGATGCCGACGGCCCAGCCGAGCGCGGAGCGCCCGACGTCGGGCCACGAGAGCTGCTCCGCTTGCCAGATCTTCGCCGCGTAGACGAAGCCGAGCGAGTCCGCGAAGCCGGACAGTACGATCAGGACCAGCACCAGCAGGGAGTTCCAACTCATCGAAGGCACCCCAGGGACGATGAATGGATGTAATGTATGCCAAAAAGGGAGGACCCATCATGCACAAGCTGCTGCTGACCCTCGCGGTCGTGCTGTTGAGCGCTGCCGTGCAGGCTCAGGCACCGACAACGAAGCCGACGTTGCAGGATCTCGCGTGGCTCGCCGGCCATTGGCGCATCGAGCAAGGCGACCGGGTGGTCGACGAGCAGTGGATGGCGCCGTCTGGCGGACTGATGATGGGCATGGCGCGCAACGTCCAAGGCGGCAAGGTGCGCGAACACGAGTTCACTCTCCTGAGGCAGGAACCGAACGGCGACATCCTCTACATCGCGAGCCCGTCGAAACAGGCCGAGACGGCATTCAAGCTCACCTCGCTACGCAACGGCGCAGCCGTGTTCGAGAATCCCGAGCACGACTTCCCGAAAAAGATCGTCTACGCCCGCCAGGCTGACGGCTCGCTGCTCGCGGCAATCGAAGGTCCCGGACGCGACGGCAAGCCGCACCGGGTCGAGTATCCCTACAAGCGCGTCACGCCATAGCGTCGGGCGTGTACGGGTAGACCTGCGGCAGCGTCTTCGACTGCGCTTTGACCCGGTCGATCCAGCGCACGAACGACGGCCGCGAGGCCAGGTCGAAGTGAGCGTCGCCGGCGAGATGGCTGTACGCGAACACCGCGATGTCGGCAATCGAGTAGCTGTCATTGGCGAGGAAGGGATGCTGGTTCAAATGTCGTTCGAGCGCATCCAGCGCCCGCTCACCCGCGCTGCGCTTTGCGGCCGCCAGCGCCTCGTTCGCCTTCACCTTGTTGACCAGCGTCCAATACCGCAACGTGCCGATCGTCGGCTCGACGTAGTACTGCTCGAAGAACAGCCACTGCATGACGCGCGCACGCGCCAGCCGCTCAGCCGGCAGAAACTCGGTGCCCTCCCCTAGATAACAAAGGATGGCGTTGGACTCCGCGATGTGAACTCCGGGTTCCGGCTCGAGCACCGGAATGGCCCCGACCGGATTCTTCTGCAGAAACTCCGGCGTGCGCGATTCGCCCTGAAAGATCGCAACGGGCACGTGCTGGTAGGGCTGGCCGAGGTGTTGCAGCAACAGGCGGATCTTGAAGCCGTTCTGCGACGGCAGGTAGTCGTACAGTTTGAGCATCGCGCGATTCTCCCTTCTCTGGTGCCGCGAGTTTGCGCACAATCGACCACCCCGGCACTCCGAAGCTTGCGACAGAATCATGGATTCCAGCAAACCCGACTCGATTCGCGCGGAGCGCGGCCGCTATCACCTGTACATCTCGCACGCTTGCCCCTACTCGGCACGCGCCGTCCTCGCACGGTGCGTCGCGCAGCTCGTCGATGTGGTTTCGATGTCGGCTCTCAATCCGGTGCGCGGGCCGGACGGTTGGGTATTCGGCGCCGGCGAGTATGCCGATCCGCTGAATGGCTTCCACACGCTGCGAGAGACCTACGAGGCGAACGATTCGGGCTATGAAGGCCGGATCAGCGTGCCGGTCCTGTGGGATCGCCAGGCGCGACGCATCGTCTCCACCGAATCGGGCGACATCATGAGAATGTTCGGCGGACCGTTGCTCTGTCCCGAACCGCTGCGCGCCGCAATCGATGCGCTGAATACCTGGATCGCCGAGCGGATCAACGACGGCGTGTACGACGTCGGCAAGGCCACTTCACAGCCGGCCTACGAGCGTGAGCATCGAAAACTGCTCGAGGCTCTCGACGAACTGGAGCAGCGGCTCGGCAAGAGCCCTTTTCTGTTCGGCAACGAGCCGGTGGAAAGCGATTGGCGCTTGTTTCCGACGCTCGTGCGCTTCGATGCCGTGTACTCGCGGCTGTTCAAATGCACGCGCCAGCTCGCCGAGATGCCGAACCTCTGGAGATTCACGCGCGATCTGTATCGCCGTCCCGGTATCGCGGCCACTGTGCGCCACAACGAGATCTTGCTGCACTACTATCGGTCGTTCCCTGCGTTGAATCCCTACGGCATCGTGCCCTCGCTGCCGCCGCCCGATTTCGCCGCCGGTGCCTGAAGTCGGAACAAGCAGCAACGCACTTCGTTCGACTCCTATGCGACAGGAGACGACGATGACCGATGAAGCACAGTTGACCGAGAAACTCTGGAAGGCGCTGAAATCCGACATGACGGTAATGCTCGGACTGGCCGGCGTGGAGGAAGGCCACAGCCAGCCCATGACTGCACAGCTCGACGACGACTCCGCGCGCGGCGGGCCGATCTGGTTCTTCACCGCGACCGATACCGACCTGGTGAAGGCAATGGGCGACCGTCACCGCGCGCTGCTGCACTTCGCCGCAAAGGGTCACGAAGTGTTTGCGTCACTCCACGGAGAGCTGGTGCGCGATGACGATCGCGCGACGATCGATCGCCTCTGGAATCGCTTCGTCGCCGCCTGGTTCGAAGGAGGCAAGGAAGATCCGCGCTTGCAGCTTTTGCGCTTCGAGCCGGAGCAGGGACAAGTGTGGTTGAACGAGCACAGCCTGTTCGCAGGGGTCAAACTGCTGCTCGGCCGCGATCCCAAGGCCGAATACCAGGACAAGGTCGGCCGCGTGCAGCTGCCTCACTGAGGCCGCCAAAGAAAAAGGCCGGCGCAGTCGCCCGCGCCGGCCCTATCGCCCCGAACTAGTGACAGCTAGTTGTTGCGCAGCTCGATGTCGTTCTTGACGCTCTTCACGCCTTCGACATCCTTCGCTACTGCCGCGGCGCGGCTGCGCGCTTCGCTGTTGTCGACGAAGCCGCTCAACTGCACGACGCCCTTGAACGTCTCGACTGTGATCTGGTGAGCCTTGGTCGTCGGGTCGGCGACGAGTGCGGCCTTGACCTTGCCTGTGATCACACTGTCATCGACGACACGACCAGCGTTCGCCGCGGTGTGCTCCACGGGACCCTCTTTCGAGGTCGTGCTGCAAGCCGCAGCGGCGGCGCCCATCATCGCAACCAATACCCAGCGTGCAATGTGCTTCATGGTGACAATGTCTCCTCAGTGACTGCAGCATAAAGAGCGCAGCACCGTCCGAAGTTCCACGACTGCAATGCACGACATCCCTCCTTTGAAAAAGGTTCCGGCACGGAACGACGGCTCGTTTGAGCCGTTGAAATTGTTCCAGTTGAGCGAGGAGAAATGTCATGCCACGCGGCGCGAAGTCGAAGTACACGGACAAGCAGAAGCGGATGGCCCGTCATATCGAAGAGGGTTATGAGGACCGCGGCGTGCCGGACCGCGAAGCCGAGCGGCGCGCCTGGGCAACGGTCAACAAGGAAACGGGCGGCGGCAACAAGAGCGGCTCGGGCCGCGGCGTGCCGGATACGAACGTATCTGCACGCAAGGGTGGACGGATAGGCGGTAGGAAATCGGCTTCGCGACCGGCTGCCGCACGCTCAGCCTCTGCGCGGAAAGCAGCGGCGACGCGCAAGCGTCACGAGCAGCACGCCAGCCGCTGATCGATCGCAGCGGCGCTACTTCATCGTCGGCATGACGAAGTCGGAGCCGCCGCGCGGTGCGTTCATCCAACGCGATGTCACCGTCTTGACCCGCGTGTAAAAGCGCACGCCCTCCGGGCCATGGACGTGCAGATCGCCGAACAGCGACCGCTTCCATCCGCCGAAGCTGTGGAACGCCATCGGCACCGGAATCGGCACATTCACGCCGACCATGCCCACTTGGACGTGATGACAGAACGTACGCGCCGCATCGCCGTCGCGCGTGAAGATTGCGGTGCCGTTGCCGAACTCATGCTCGTTCACCAGACGCAACGCGGTTTGCAGATCCGGCACGCGCACGACGACGAGCACCGGCCCGAAGATCTCTTCGCGATAGATCCGCATCTGCGGCTCCACCCGGTCGAACAACGTCGCGCCGAGGTAGAAACCGTCCGCGTGACCCGCCACCTGGAGTCCCCGACCGTCGACGACGAGCGCCGCGCCCTCTTTCGCTCCGACCTCGATGTAGTCGCGGACACGCTGCAGATGCTCGCGCGTCACGAGCGGCCCCATCTCGACACCCGCAGCGGTACCGGGGCCGACCTTGAGCGCTGCGATCAGCGGCCGCAGCTCCGCGATCAGTCGATCGCCCGCATCGCCGACGGCAATCGCGACAGAAATCGCCATGCAGCGCTCGCCCGCCGAACCGTACGCCGCGCCCATCAACGCCTGCGCGGCAAGCTTGGTATCCGCATCGGGCATCACGACCATGTGATTCTTCGCGCCGCCGAGTGCCTGGACTCGCTTACCTGCGTGAGCAGCTGTTTCGTAGACATGCTTGGCGACAGGTGTCGAGCCCACGAAGCTGACAGCGGCCACATCGCTGTCGGTCAGCAGCGTATCGACGGCCTCTCGATCTCCATTCACGACATTGAAGACGCCAGCCGGCAGCCCAGCTTCCGCGAGCAACTCCGCAAGTCGCAGCCCACACGAAGGATCCTTCTCCGAAGGCTTCAGCACGAAAGTATTGCCGCAGGCGATCGCGACCGGAAACATCCACAGCGGCACCATCGCCGGGAAATTGAAGGGCGTGATACCCGCGCAAACACCGAGCGGCTGGCGCAGCGACCAGCAATCGACGCCGCCGCCGACATTGTCCGAGAACTCGCCCTTGAGCAGATGCGGAATGCCGCACGCGAACTCGACCACTTCGATGCCACGCGTCACTTCGCCGCGCGCATCGGCGAGCACCTTGCCATG
>DATENH010000015.1:0-2399 GCA_035275145.1 Steroidobacteraceae bacterium
ATCTCGTCCAGGAACAGCGTGCCGCCTTCGGCGGACTGGATCAGACCCTGCTTGTCGGCGATCGCGCCGGTAAAGCTGCCCTTCTTGTGGCCGAACAGCTCGCTCTCCATCAGCTCGGTCGGAATCGCGCCGCAATTCACGGGCACGAACGGCCCGTCGCGCCGCGCGCCGGCGTCATGAATGAGGTGCGCAACCAGCTCCTTGCCGGTGCCGGACTCGCCATAGATATGTACCGGCGCCTGGCTGCGCGCGACGCGCTCGATCATCTCGCGCAGCTGCTCCATGGCGCGTGAGCGGCCGAGCAGCTTCACCTGCGGCAGCTGCAGGGTGCTCTCGCTGGATCCGCCGAGCTTGAGCGTCGCCTGGATCAGCTTGCGCAGCGCCGCCACGTCGAGCGGCTTGGAGATGAAATCGAAAGCGCCGAGCTTGAGCGCGCGTACCGCGGTCTCGACGTTGCCGTGCGCGGTGATCACCGCCACCGGCGTCTGCGGCTTGTGCCTTTGGATCCACTCGACGATGTCCAGGCCGTCGCCGTCCGGCAGCCGCATGTCGGTGAGACACAGATCGAAGGTGCCGCCGCGCAGCTCGCGGGTGGCCGCGCCGATGGTGTCGGCTGTGGTCACGTCGAGATTCATGCGCTCGAGCGTGATGCCGAGCAGCTCGCGGATGTCCGGCTCGTCGTCGATCACGAGCGCGCGAGGTTTGGGATGCGTGCTCAAGCTGGAGGCACCGCGCTCGGAGGCTGTAGGCTGTAGGCTGTAGGCTGTAGCCAGAGGGGATCAGCGGAGCGCGCGCAGTAAGCCACTGAGCGCTTTCGCGAGCGCGGTGCAGTCGTGATGCAGATGTTTGGCAGACGTCTCATCGAGATACCCCAACCTTGCGCTCAACGATACCTCGTACTGAAGCTCTCGGGCTGAGCCGTACGAAAATTCGATAAACCTTGAATACTCTGCCTGCGTCGATCGCGCACAACCTTCCACGATGTTCGCGGGTATCGAAACTGCCGCTCGTCTGATCTGAGCCTGCAACCCCTATCGCTCTGCCGGCGGAAAGTTCGCCGTGGTCCGGTAGATTCGAATCGCCAAGCGATCCGCCAACTCGAACACTTTCAATTTCGTGTGATCACGCATCGCCGCTTCCCTGCAGCTCCTCTGGCTACAGCCTACAGCCTACAGCCTACAGCCTCAATTCTCCCTCACAGCTCCCAACGCTGCGGATCTGCGAAAACCACACGGAAGATGCTGCCACCGCCGGTGCGCGGCTCGTAGATCAGTGCAGCCCGATTGCACTGGGCCAGCTCGCGAGCGATGAACAGGCCGAGGCCGGTGCCGCCCTTCGAGCCGGTGAAGAACGGCTCGAAGATGCGCTCCGAGTCCGCCAGCGCAATGCCGGGACCCCGGTCCATGATCTCGAGGAACGGCCGCTCCGAGGTGCTGATGCGGCCGGTGTGCAGCTCCACGGACGCGTCGTCGTCGTCGAGCCGGCCGTATTTCAGTGCGTTTTCGCACAGGTTCCACAGCAGTTGATACAGGTGCGAGGGATCGACGCGCACGTCGAGATCGCCGGCGGCGGCCAGCATGCGGATGGCGCGCTCGTCGACTTCCGAGGTCTGGCGGAACTCGGCCAGGAATTCCGCGAGCCAGGCGTTGAGCTCGATGCGCTCCGGCCGGGTCGTGTCCCGGCGCGACAGCTGCAGCACGTTGTTGATGATCGTGCTGACCCGCTCGCCGTTGTTGGTGATGATGTCCGTGAGGCGCCGCTCCTGCGGCGACAGGGTCGGCGCCTCGGCCAGGAGCTGTGCGGCGTGACTCATCGCGCCGACCGGATTGCGGATCTCATGCGCGATGCTCGCGCTGAGCCGGCCGAGCGCCGCGAGCTTGGATTGCTGCACGCGTTCGACGATCAGCGTCGTGTCTTCCAGGAACACCAGCGTCGGTCCCTTGCCGCCGCTGTTGAGCGAAACGAAATGCGGCTGGACCAAACTTCCGCCGTCCGAAGCGAGCATCGTCAGCGTCGTGAGCTGCCAGTCGTCGGAACGGCGGCGCCAGGTGTCCAGCAAGTAGAGCAGGCGCGGCGAGACCTCGCCGAGCGGGGTCCCCTGCGGCACGCTCGCCCCATGCAGCAGCAACGCGGCAGACTCGTTGATCAGGCGGATCGTGTCGTTCGCATCCACGACCAGGATGCTCTCGCGCAAGTGCTGCACGATGAACTGATTCAGCTCGGCTAGGTTGGCGACGTCCACCTCGCGCTGACGCACTCGCTCCTCGCTCTCGCGCAGGTTGCGCGCCAGCGGCGCGACGCCGAGCGTCACGATGAAGATGAGCGCGCCGATGATGCCCGCGGAGGCGAAGTCGCCGGAGTCGCCGCGCGCAGCCAGCGTCGTCAGCGTTTGTTGCACG
>DATENH010000016.1:0-71766 GCA_035275145.1 Steroidobacteraceae bacterium
CGAGGGGAAACTCAGCAATGCAGCATCCGTACGTGGCGCATAGCCATGCTGCATTGCTGAGTTTCCCCTCGTTTTCTCTCCCGGCACCACTACTGCAGCGCTTTGCGCAGCGAAGCGTCGTCGTCGAACATGAGCCATTCGACGACCGACAGCGGCAAAGTTCCGTAGCTGAGCAGCTGATCGTGGAAAGCACTGAGGCGATAGGCGTCGCCTTGCTGGTCTTTGTAGCGCCCGAGCAGTCTCATGATCTGCCACTTGCCGGTGATGTACGAGATCTTTTGCGACGGGCTCGAAGCGGCGCCGGCCGCTTCGCCCTCGGCTGCTTCGCGATCCAGACCGCCGCCGTCCATGAAGTACTGCACGGCTTGTTCGAAGGTCCAGCGTCCGGTGTGCAGATTGACGTCGACGCCGATGCGGGCCGCGCGATAGCGGCTCAGACGTAGCACCTGCGCCTGCGCAGCCGAGTTGTCCGGATACAGTCCTGCACGCGACAACATCTCCTCCGTGTACAGCGCCCAGCCCTCGGCGAAGACCGAATCGCCCTGCTGGCGGCGGATCTCGTTGTCGAGGTGATTGGAGATCGAGATCTGCAGGAAATGGCCCGGGATGCCCTCGTGCCCGAGGATCGGCCGCGGATCCTCGATCGCCGCGCGGATATAGAAGTTGCCGCTCTTCGGGCTGTAGGTCGGGATGTAGAAGAAGCCGACCGGATCCTGCTCGTACAGACCGGGCGGATTCATGAAGCCGCCGGGGCTGGTCGGCTTGAATGCCTCCGGCAACTGGCGGATGTGGAACTCACCCATGTACGCCGGGATCGTGATCAGCTGCCGCGCCTTGAGGAAATCCACCATCTCCTGCTGACGCGCCTCGTAGGCAGCCAGGAACTCGGCCTGGTCCTTCGGCACGTGCTGGGCGCGGGCCGGATCGGGCGATGCCAGCCGTGGATCTTTCAACAGGGCTTCGAGCGCCCGATAGCGTCCCAGCTCGATCTCGCCGAGCGTCGCAACGTCGCGCGCGTCGAACGGCAACAGCAGCACGCGCTTCAGCAAGTAGTTGTAGGTCTCCTCGCCCATCGGCGTCCAATCCGGCATGCGCGCGAGGTTTGCATCGAGCCAATCCGCGTACTCATGCAGCGCCTGGAGCGCGTTGTCGCGTGCCTTGACCAGGCGCCGGCGCTCGCTCGCCGCAAGCTGGTCTGCCAGCGTCATCAGGCTCGTCGTGTAGAGATCGTCGCCGCCGCGCGCCGCCTGGATCGCGAGCTGCGCGTACAGTTTCACCGGCTTGGTCAGGTTGGCCTTGCCGGCGCGCAGCAGCGCCGGCATTTTTTCGAGGCGCGCCGTGGCAGCCAGCGCGCGCGTGCGATGCGACGCGTAGTCTTTCTGCAAGAGCGTAAAGATCGCATTGGTGCATTCGTTGACGTAGATCTGCGGATCCGTCGCGGTCGGATCGAGTCGGCCGAAGAAGTTCCTGCCCTCGAGCTGCGACTGGAACAGCACCGCATCGACGCGATCGTCCCGCGACCACCCTGCGGTCGACATCGCCTTGACCTTGGCCAGCAATTCGCCGAAGTGCGCGCGGCGTTCGCCAATTGCCTGCGGCGAATAGTCGGTGAGGCGGTCATCGAAGCGATGGCCGCCCTGTTCGCTCGTGACGACCGGATACGCAGCGTCGCGCCACTGGTAATAATCGTGCGCGAGCTTGCGCAACTCGGCGGGATCCGCGCCGGCGCTCGACGTCCACAGCGCGACACCGGTGACCACGAGAAGGGAGGCGATGCGGGGGCCAGAGTTCATGTTCTTACCTCGGTCCATGGCGCGGCGATAGTAACAATTGGGCGCCGCCGTGCGTTGCGATGTGAAGACCTCGAGGGTTCACCGATGGACACGGCGCAGAGATTGCTTTGGATCGCTGCAGGTTCGCTGACGCTGGCAGCATGCGGCGGAGGTCATCGCGACGACATGCCTGCGCCTGCGCCGGCAATGCCACCCGCCCGCGGCTCGCTGATCCAGTCGCCCCCGACCCGCACGGCTTCGCTGACCCCGGCGACGATCGCCGCCGCACTGAGCAGCCAGCCCGGCGCCGAGCTGCTGCTCGACCTGATCGTGGCGCCGAAGTGCGGCATCGATGTTCATCAGGTCCAGTACAACACGGTCGACCCGGCCGGCGCCGCGACCACAGCGTCCGCGGCTCTGATGATTCCGACCGGCAGCGACCCGGTTTGTCAGGGCCCGCGGCCGATCGTTCTGTATGCACATGGCACGGCTGCGCAGCGCGCGCTGAACCTCGCGAATATAACGAGCGAGGACAACCTGGAAGGTCTGCTGGCCGCGACGCTTTTCACGACGCAGGGATATATCCTGATCGCGCCCAACTACACCGGCTATGACATGTCGGCACTGGCGTACAACCCGTATCTCAACGCCGATCAGGAGGCGAAGGACGTCATCGACGCACTGACGGCGGCGCGCAGCGCGCTGCCGACGAGCTTCGCGCCGACGGTCACGGATTCCGGCAAGTTGTTCGTCACCGGCTACTCGCAGGGCGGCCACGTCGCGATGGCGACTCACAAGATGCTGCAGGAAACCGGCGCCGCGATCACCGCGTCGGCTCCCATGTCCGGCCCGTACGCGGTCGCTGCATTTGCCGATGCGGTGTTCTTCGGCGAGGTCACTCGCGGCACGCCGCTGTTCATGACCTTCACGACGACCGGCTACCAGAAAGCGTACGGCGACGTTTATTCGAGCCCGACCGACGTCTTCGAAGCGCGTTACGCGAGCGGCATCGAATCCTTGCTCCCGAGCTCGGTGCCGCGCTCGCAGCTATTCGCGCAGGGCAAGCTGCCGCGCGATCAGTTGTTCGACAGCACGCCGCCCGGCCCTAGCTTCGCGCAGTTCACACCGGCGACTTCGCCCGCGAGCCTCGCGGGCGTGTTCGCGCAAGGTTTCGGCCCCGACCATCTGGTGACGAATGCATTCCGTCTCGCCTATTTGCAGGATGCGCAGGCGAACCCCGACGGCGCCTTTCCGAACATGCTCGACAACCGTCCCGCGGCGAATCCTGCAAACGGCCTGCGTCGCGCGTTCAAGCGCAACGACCTGCGCACGTGGGTGCCGACCCGGCCGGTGTTCCTGTGCGGCGGAGCGGATGATCCGACCGTCCTCTTCATGAACACGCAACTGATCCAGTCCTACTGGTCTGCGAACGGCGTTACCGCGCCCGTGACCGTGCTCGATCTCGAAAGCGACATCACATCCGGCGATCCCAATGCCGCGCGCAAAGCCGGCTTCGCAGCAGCAAAGGCGGCGACTGCACGCGACGGCGGTGACGCTGCTGTGATCGAGTCGTATCACAGCACGTTGGTACCGCCATTCTGCTTGTCTGCCGTCAAATCATTCTTCGACAGCATGTAGACCTGCCCGTCGCGCACGCGCTTGCGCAACGCTGCGCGCTGCTCCGGCGTCGCGCTGCGCTCCAACGCGCTGCGTGAGATGCCGAGCTCGCCGGCGAGCAGCCGGTCGAGGCGAATGTCGCACGGGAACGGTACGTCGAAGCGAATGCAGACGTTTTCCGCCGACGCGCAATCGCACGCCAGCGCTGTGCGGTCGACTTCGACTCGCACGTCGGTATCGATCTCGATGACGTGAGGCCGGAGCCGCGCGACGTCGAATGCGTACTTCCACACCGCCGCCCGATCGTGACGCGCGAATGCATCGAGCAGCGCACCGCCGAGCTCGCTCACCGCACGACGCTCGAACAGCGGAAACTTCCAGACGTTGTCGCACGACGCGCAGCGATAGTTGAGCCAGACGTCGAGCGACTTCTTGTTGGCGTTGACGCGGAACCGCTCGCTGCACACGAATGCGCGTGCAGTCGCGCACGACGCGCAGTAACGCGACGGACGCGGCAGCTCCAGTGGCTGAATGCGCCAGCGTTCGCAGAATGAACCCATGGCAGTGCTCCAGACAGGAAGCACTGCGTGCAGAGAAGCGAGAATCCGGCGAGCAAAGCAGCGGAGCGGTAAGAGTCGGGCGAACGCCAGATCTCAGTCCGCTGACACGCCTTGCTTCGAAAGCGCACGCCGGAAAATGCAGGCGCGCGTGACAATCCTCCGGCGACGCGTCGACGCGTCGACGCGCTAGGCCGGAGAGGCAGAGGGAACCTGAGATCTGGAACTACTGAGGCACAGAGAGCCGGAGGGGTCTTTTGGCGGGCGCGTAGTGTGCCATAGTTGCCACCCATGTCCGAGACCGAACTGTTCGATACCTTGATCGTCGGCGCCGGCGCCGCCGGACTGGTCGCCGCCGCCGAGCTGAGCCGGGAACGCGGCACCGTCTGCGTGCTGGAGGCTCGCGACCGCGTCGGTGGCCGCATATTCACGCGCCGCGAGCCCGGCGTGACTCTGCCGGTCGAGCTCGGCGCCGAGTTCATTCACGGCCGCGCACCCGCGACGCTCGGCTGGCTTGCCAAATCCAATTCCGCGATCGTCGATGCACACGGCGAGCGCTTTACCCTGCGCGACGGCAAGGCGGAGCCCGGCGACAATCTCTTCGAACAGATGAAGCGCGGCCTCGACAGCGTCCGCCGTCCGCGCAAAGATCTGCCGTTCAGCGAATTCCTCGACGCCGTGCCGAATCGCAAGCTGTCGCCCGAGGCGCGGCAACTTGCAAAACAGCTGGTCGAAGGCTTCGACGCCGCGGACGCCAGCCGCGTGAGCACCTGGGCGACGCTCGATGAGTGGAACGGCAACGCCGGCGCAGACGCGCCGACATTCCGCCCGCTCGGCGGCTACGCTGCACTGATCGATGGCCTGGTCTGCGCGTTCGACACCTCGCGTGTCCGCGTGCGGTTAAGCACCGTGGTCCACACGATTAATTGGCAGCGTGGACGCGTGACGATCGAAGCCACGCGACATGGCCAGTCCTGCACCGTGCAAGCGAAGCGCGCGATCATCACTCTGCCGCTCGGCGTTCTGCAGTTACCGGCGCACGCCGCGGGAGCCGTGCGTTTCCTGCCCGATCCTGGCAAGCAGGCAGCGCTCGGCGGGCTGGCGCCCGGACCGGTGATCAAAGTCGTGATGCATTTCCGCAAGCCGTTCTGGGAAGAGATCGACGCAGGACGCTACCGCGACGCTTCGTTCTTCCGCGCGCCGGGCCAGCCGTTCCGGACGTTCTGGTCGTCGGTCCCGTTGCGCGGCTCGTTGATCAACGCATGGGCCGGCGGCCCGAATGCGCAGCGCCTTTCCGGGCGCAACGAAGCCGAGCTGACCGGCAACGCGCTCGACAGCCTGCAATCGATGTTCGGCAAGAAGGTCAAAGTCCGCGCACTGCTCGAGCGTGCGTACCAGCACGATTGGCAGGCCGATCCATTTTCGCGCGGTGCCTACAGCTACGTCATTGCCGGCGGCACGGGAGCGCGCAAGGCGCTGGCAACGCCGGTGAAGAACACGTTGTTCTTCGCTGGCGAAGCCGCCGACACGGAAGGCGAATCCGGCACCGTCGCCGGCGCATTGCAGAGCGGGATGCGCGCCGCGCGCCAAGTGCTGGGGGATTGAGGCTCGTTACGGCGACTCGACGCAGTCCACCTGAATCGTCGTCACATCCACGCCGTTGACGTCACCGACGTTCTGCGTAGCCAGACAGGCCTGCGTCGGCGTGTTCGGTTGCGTGAGCACGGTGACTTCATAATGGGCGCCGTTGGGCAGCGACATGGGTAACTTGAACGGTCCGCTGGCACCGACGTCCACGATGTCGCCATTGACGATGTTCTGCAGCTGCAGACCGTTGCCGAGCAGATTGGTCACTGTGCCGCCGATCGAGAATTCCGTGGTAACGCAATTGATCTGGACAGTCGTCACGTTCTCGCCGCCGACTGTGCCGGTGTTCGTGGTGCCGACGGGATCGCATTGCTGCGCTGGCCCGGTTGGCTGACTGGCAACTGTGACGTTGTACGAACCGCCGCTCGCCACTCCCGTCGCGAACGTGAACCCCCCGGACGAGATGACCTGCAGGTCATCGCCGCCGTTATTCTGCAATCTCAGGCCGGAGCCGACCAGATTGGTGACGGTGCCGCCGACTGTGAAGTTGGCGGTCGTGCAGCTGATGGCAACGCTCGTGATCGGGACATCGCCAACTTTGCCGCTGCCGGTACCGTCCACGACGCTGCACGCTTGCGTCGGATCCGTCGGCTGGGCAGCAACCTGCACGTTGTAGTCGGATCCGCTCGCCAACTGCTGCTTGAAAGTGAAGGTGCCATCGACATTGACCTTCAGATTGTCGCCGCCGTTGTTCTGCAGCTCCAGTCCTTTGCCGAGCAGCCCGGTAACGGTGCCGCCGACGGAGAATTTGTTGACCGAGCAGCTGACCTTGACGCTTTGCATGTCGCCGTTGCCGACCTTGCCGCTGCCGTTGGCAATGGTGCAGCTCTGCGATGGATTGCTCGGCGGTGTCTCTACCGTTACTTCATAGAGGCTACCGCTCAGGTGCAGATTGTTGAAGAAGAAGTCGCCGCTGGAGGCGATCGCCTTCGTTTCGCCGTCATTCATGCGCAGGACCAGGCCCTGGCCCTGCAGGCCGCTGACCGAGCCGCCGATCCGGAAGGATTTGGTGACGCAGGTGACCGCAACGTTGGTGACGTTTGCTCCGGGGACAGTACCGATACGCGTCGCCGCATCAGCGGTGCAATGCTGGGCCGGATCGCTCGGGTCCTGTACCACGTCCACAGCATACGAAGCACCGCTGGCGATCAGCGTCGGAAACGTAAAAGTGGTTGCAGGGGGGAGCACTTTGATTGGCGGCTGGTTGTTGAGACGCAGCTGCAGCCCGGTGCCCGACAGACGGGAAATCGTGCCGCCGATCGTGAAACTGTTGGTCATGCACGTGACTGTGATGTTCGCGATGCTGGCGTTGCCGATAGTTCCCGAGGCGTTGGTGACCCCGCAGCTCTGCGTTGGATTCGTCGGATTGGTCGCGACGGTGACGTTGTAGGTCGCGCCCGAAGCGAGCATCCCCGGGAATTGGAAGGGGCCATTGCCGGTGACCGTCAGGAGGTCGCCACTATTGTTCCTCAGCTGCAAGCCCGAGCCTTGCAATCCGGTGACGCTGCCGCCGATCGTGAACGTTCCGGTCGCGCACGTGACTGCAACGTTGGCGACATCGGCGGAGCCGATCGTGCCGCTGCCGTTGGCGACGCTGCAGGACTGCGACGGACCGGAGGGCTGCGTCTTGACCGTGACGCTGTACGTCGCGCCCGATGCGATCGGCGATGGGAAACTGAATGGGCCGTTGGCCGGGATCGCGAGATCGTCGCCGCCGTTGTTCTGCAAAACCAGGCCGGTGCCGGCGAGGCCGCTCACCGTGCCGCGCAACGCGAAGGCACCGGTCGCGCACGTCACTGTGACGTTCGAAACATTGGCCGACGCAATCGTGCCGCTGCCGGCGCCAACAGTGCATGTCTGCGACGGACCGGAGGGCTGCGTCAGAACGGTGACGCTATACGCCGCAGCATTGGCGAGTTGCGCGTTGAACGTGAAGGTGCCGTTGTTCGCTACGGCGAGATCGTTCGCGCCGTTGAGCTGCAGCGTCAGTCCGTCGCCATCGAGTCCGGTGACCGTGCCACTGACTGCGAATCCACTCTGGGCGGGAGGCGCCGGCGGCGGCTGTTGCCCGGAGTCGACGCTGCCGCGACCGTTGGAACACGCTGCAAGCACCGCCAGGCAGCCCAGCACGTACAAATTGCGCACACCGCGCGCGTCGACCATTCGCCCCGCTCCCGCCTATGCTCTTTCATCCGGCCCAGTGTCATATCATTTCGGAGCCGCAAATGTTCCCGATAGGGAATGAGGGGCTCGCATGCGTCAGGCGAATTGGTACTTCGACTTCATCTCGCCGTACTCATATTTCGGGCTCTTCGAGCTGGAGCGATTCGACGCGGATGTGCGCATCGACTATCGGCCGGTGCTGTTTGCAGGATTACTCAACCACTGGGGCCAGCGCGGCCCCGCGGAAATTCCCGGCAAGCGCGCCTGGACGTATCGCTGGTGCACCTGGTACGCGGCGCAGCGAGGCATCCCGTTCAAGCTGCCGGCCGCCCATCCTTTCAATCCGCTCGGCTATCTGCGCCTCGCGATTGCTGCGAATTGCGAGCGGGCGCCGATCCGCACGATCTTCGAGCGATTGTGGACGACGGGCGCCGATCCCGCCGACCCACGCGTGCTGGAAGAGTTGGCAGCATCACTGGGCATCGCGCGCGAGCGACTCGGAGAGCCGCGAGTAAAAGAGGGCTTGCGCACGAACACGGATGCGGCGATCGCGGAAGGTGTGTTCGGCGTGCCGACGCTGGTCGTCGATGGCGAAGCGTTCTGGGGCGCGGACGCGACGGATTTCGCGCTGGCCTATCTCAGAGATCGCAGCGTGCTCGACAATGCGGAGATGAAGAGAGTGTCGGCGCTGCCGGTCGGCGCGTCACGCGTATAGCGTCTCTTCGCGATCGTCGACGTGCAGACGATCCCGGCCCGCGCGCTTCGCCGCCAGCAATCGCTGATCTGCCCTCGCGAGCAGCGTGCCGCCGTCGAGTCCATCCATCGGCAGCTCCGCGATGCCTGCACTGCACGTGATCGTGAGCTCCTCGCCGTCCGCGGTGAGCATCGGAAACGCTGCGATCTGCGCGCGTAGCGTCTCGACCCGCACCGCCGCCGCTGCGCGAGTGGTCTGAGGGAACAACACCGCGAACTCCTCGCCGCCGTAGCGCGCGATCATGTCGGTCGTCCGCATGCCGCGCGCGAACCGCGCCGCGACTTCGACGAGCACGCGATCGCCGGCGGCATGACCGAAGGTGTCGTTGATGCTCTTGAAGCGATCGAGATCGAGCACCGCGACGGTCAGCTCATGTCCCAGGCGCTGGGCGCGCTCCACTTCGAACTCGAGAGCCAGGTCGAACTGACCGCGGTTGTATACACCGGTCAGGCGGTCGCGCGCGGCGAGGTGTAAGAGCCGCTGCGCACGCCGCACGATTGCATACGCCAGCATCACGGAGGCGGTCAGCAGGATCAGGCGCGTGGTCTGGTCGATGAACGAGTACTCGCCGAGTCCCTGCGCATACGTGGGATCGTTGAGGTCGTAGCGGAACGCCGCGAAGGCCCACAGCCCGGCGTATTCGGCGACCGCCAGCATGCCGACGCCGATACAGATGCGCTCGTCGTAACGCAGGCTCGTGGCGATGACGGCGAGGAAGTAGATCTCGAACGTCACCTTCGAATTCAGCGCCACCAGCGGCGAGCCGACGAACACGAACGTGACCAGCGCAAAGGTCACCAGCGACACGTCGAGCGTGCTGGAGGCGAAGCCGAGCCACGGCCGCCAGAACTTGCGGCGCAGCGCCAGCCAGATGCCAAGCGCGGCGAGCGCAGCGCCGAACGTGACCCAGAAGCCCCAGACGAATACCGGGATCTGCGGATACTGGATGAGCTTGTACGTCGGTGTGATCAGCAGCAGCGTCACGGCAAACAGGCGCACGCGCGCGACCAGCCACTCGCCTTCGACGCCGGCGGCTGCCAGTGCGGGATCGGGCCGTTGCCAGAACTCGTCCACGCGTACCTGTTCTATTTGTTGGTCGGTCGCCGTTCGGTTGGGCGCCGACTATCTCTAAGCTCGACCGCGCTTTCAATCTCACCGACGGGCATGTCCGCGCCTGGCGACACCGCATCGCAATGTCGGGAATGTTTACGGTTCCGCCTCATGCAGCATGCGCGCTTCGCTGTCGATATTCCAAACAGCCGGCTGCAACGTTTGCGCACCGGACGACATAAGGGCGCCGCGCGGCACGCTCGAGGCGAAGTATGGAGTCGGAGCTTTCGAGTGTGAAACGCGAGCGCGCGGCCTGCTGCCACGGCCTTGGTCGTTCCTGCACGTTGCGTCGGCGCTGCAGCGTTGACCAATGCAACGATGTCCCGCCGTTGTCCCGCGCATCTTCGCTTGGCACAAGGAGAATTGCTCGGCACGCGGCAACGGCGCTTGTGTCGGCAACGGAATGCGTTGCAACTCAATCGCGACAAAGTCGCCACGCCGGCGCGTTGCCGCGGCAACGGCCGCGCAGCAGCGAGAGGAACTTCGCCCTGTATCTTCCGTTAGTTGCTTACCCTACACAGGCGGAGTATGAGCAGTGCAGATGCTGCTCCGGAGCGCGGCGATGAGACGTTGGATTGCATTAGCGGCCCTGCTCTTTCCTCTCCTCGGCCTTGCTTGCGAAGGCACCGATCGGCGCGAATGCAAGAAGCAGTTCCGCGAGTTGGTCTCCTACCGCGCACAGGCAATCGACACGGCATTCGGCGACCTGTTCGGCGCGCTGCCCGCCGAGATCCAGATCAAGTTCGTCACCGCCAAGGACCCGGAATACATCCTGTTCGGCGGCCGCGAAGGCTACGACCTCAAGAAGCGCACGATGATCTTTCCGCGCCGCGTGCTCGGCGCGAAGACTCCGAACCCGCTGCGTTGGGCCGCTTACTACTGGCCGTTCTATCAGAACGAGCAGTACCGGCTGCAATTCCCGGTCGTCGAGGTGATCGACAACGTGCTGTGGAACGCCTTCCTGCAGGAAGCGGCCTCGGCACGCGGCGGGCAGTGGCCGCACAAGGAGTGCAGCGCGGTCGATGTCGGGCGCCGGCTGCCCTGCGAAATGCTGGTCAAGGGCATCGCCGAGAACGTCAAGGCGCTGCGCGGCCCGCTGTTCAACGTGAATCGCGTCGACCAGATCTGGCCGGACGACTTCGCCGTGTTCCGCAAGCGCGTGTGGCGCACCGACCAGGAGTACCAGGACGTGCAGCGCTACGGCGGCATCATGCTGATCAAGCCGCTGATAGAAGAGTTCGGCGTGCCGCGGACGCTCGCCTACATCGCCCAGACGCCGTTCCGCGTCGAGGAGACGAACAACCTGCGCGAAGCGGCGTTGCACTATCAAGAGCGGGCGCGCGAGGTGTTGAGCATCGCGATGCCGATAGCGCCGGCCGTGGCCACCGCGCCGGTGCTCGACGACCCGCAACTGCCGGCATTGACGCGAGCGTATACATTCGTCGCGAGCCCGGTGCCCGCTCCGAGCGGCCGTTCAGAATAGATCGCTGACCGCACGGTATATTCCCGTGCGTGGACGCGAAGACCAGGACTGATCCGCTCGCGACGGCCGCGCTCAATCGAGCCGGCGTAGCACGCCTCGACATGGTCGATCTGCTGCGCGGCCTCGTCATCGCGCTGATGGTGCTCGACCACACGCGCGACTACTTCCACATCTCTGCCTACACCTTCGATCCTACCGACCCGGCGCGCACGCACCTCTGGTTGTATCTCACGCGCTGGGTCACGCATCTCTGCGCGCCGACCTTCGTGTTTCTCGCCGGCGTCTCCATCGCCCTGCAAGCGGCGAACGGCAAGGACCCGTCGCAGCTCACGCGCTTTCTGTTGACGCGCGGCGCGTGGCTGATCGCGCTCGAGCTCACCGTCATTGCGTTCGGCTTCAACTTCGCTTTGCCGTTCGTCTTCCTGCAAGTCATCTGGGCGATCGGCGTGAGCATGATCCTGCTGGCCGGTCTCATCCGGTTGCCGCGTGCGGTAACGGCGATCATCGGCGTGCTCATCGTCGCGGGCCATCAACTGCTCGCGCCGATCGATCCCCAGGACCTCGGCACGCTCGCACCGCTGTGGGCGGTTGCATTCGAAGTCGGCCCGGCGCCGATCGGCCGCGGCTTCGTACCGTATCCGGCGATCCCATGGTTCGGCGTGATGTGCCTGGGTTACGCGCTCGGTCCCGTCTTCGTGCAAGAGCCCGCGCGCCGCAATAGAAACGTCTTCACGCTGGCAGTCGGCGCGATTGCATTGTTCTGCGTGCTGCGAGTGATCAACGGGTACGGCGATCCTGCACCTTGGCGCGCGTATCCCAGCGCGGCCGCGACGGCGATGTCGTTCTTCAACGTCTCGAAATATCCGCCGTCGCTCCTGTACGTACTCATCACACTGGGCGTTTCACTGTTGTGCATGCTTGGCCTGCAGCGATTGCGCGGATTGCTCGCACGCGTGCTGCTCGCTTACGGACGAACACCGCTCTTTACTTATGTGCTACATATATATGTGGTGCACAGTGCGTCATTGGTATTCGCGATGCTCGCGGGGTATCCCGCGTCGTATCACGCGAACTTCCTCGCCGATCCCTTCCGCCTCTTCAAAGCGGGCTTCGGCTTCAACCTGCTGGTCGTCTACGTCGTGTGGCTGGCAATTCTCGTCGCGCTGTATCCGGCATCGCGCTGGTTCGCGGAGGTGAAGCGCAGGCGGCGCGAGTGGTGGCTGAGTTATCTGTAGGTCGATTCATGGTTCCGGTTCCGTCGGCAAAATATTTCGTCATCGGGGTCTGGCTCTCGACCATCCTCTACGTGCAGCTGCGCGGACATGTGCGGCACAAGCTCAAACGCTTGGCCGCCGATCACGCGAACGTGCTCGCGCCGTACAACACGCTGATGTATCTGTTCTCGGCCGTGCGCGCGCGGCCCTACGCGGACGTGGCGCAATTCCCCGAGCTGCAGAAGGTCACGTCGCAGTGGCAGATGATCCGCGACGAAGCGCTCAAGCTGTTCGACGAGGGCTACATCCGCGCGGCGGCGAGTCACAACGACATCGGCTTCAACACGTTCTTCCGCACCGGCTGGAAGCGCTTCTATCTGAAGTGGTACGGCGACTTCCTGCCCTCGGCCGCCGCGTTGTGCCCGCGCACGGCCGAGTTGCTCGCGGGCATCCCGTCCATCAACGCCGCGATGTTCACGTTGCTGCCGCCGGGCAGCCGGCTCGGCGCGCATCGCGATCCCTTCGCCGGCTCGTTGCGTTATCACCTGGGCCTGGTAACGCCAAATTCACCTGACTGCTTCATAGTCGTGGACGGCGAGCGGTATTACTGGAAGGACGGCGAAGCCGTCATGTTCGACGAGACGTACATTCACACTGCGGAGAATCGCACCGACGTCACCCGCGTGATCCTGTTCTGCGACGTCGAGCGGCCGTTGTCCAATCCCATCGTGCGGGCGCTGAACCGGACGGTCGGGCGCAGCATGATCAAGGCTGCCGCGACGCAGAACGTGCCGGGCGAGCACGTCGGCGTGCTGAATCGCATCTTCGAATACGTCTACAAGGTTCGCATCCTGGGCACGCGCATCAAGGCGTGGAACCGGCCGGTCTACTACCTGCTCAAGTGGCTGCTGATCGCAGCTGTAATTTACGCGATCCTGGTGTGACGGAAACCGTGGCTGCAGCCCGCGCGTTGTAGTTGCGATTACCGACACAAAGCGGGATCTCTTCCGGCGGGAGGAGGCGTATGAGCGATATCAAGGCGCGCGAAGGCCAATGGTATGCCGATCGCGCCAACCACGAGTTCTTCCTCGTCATTGCGATCGACGAGACGGACGGCCTGATCGACGTCCGCGACCGCTACGGCGACATCGACGAATTCGACCTCGATGAGTGGGATGCGATGGACCTGGTGATCTGTTCCGCGCCGACCGAGTGGTGGCAGGAAGAGGAGCCGGGAAGCGACGAAGCTGAGGGCGCCGACAGCGGCACTCACCACTTCAAGTCGTCGGGTACTACGTAGTCCTTGTAGGGATCGTCTTCGGACGGAGTGCCCGCGGCGTCCTGCAGAACGACTACAGCGCGCGCATCGTAGCCACGAATGCGTTCTGCAATGTCACGGGGCACGACGTCATGCTTGCCCTCGCAGCGCACGATCACCAGCTCGCCGCTGACGATCCGCTCGCGCAACGACGCATCGACCGCCAGGCGCCGCACTTTGCCGCGGCTCACGAAATTGAAATATTCGTCGGTCTCGAGCTTGGGCAGGCGATGCTGCTCGATGAGCTGCTTGATCTGCGTCCAGCGCTCTTTGCGATCCGCCTCCTCCTGACGACGTTGCTGCAATGCCTGCGTACGAGCCGCCTTCGCTGCGTCCGCCGCCTTGGCTTGCGCGACGCGTTGCTGTTCCCGCGCTCTGCGCTCAGACTGTTCCTTCGCTCTCTTCTTCGAGTTGGGCTCATCCTGCTCGGCCTTCTTCTTGCCGAGACCCGCGGCCAGCAGCTGCTCGCGCAACGACATGCTCATGGATCGATCTCGAACGGGGAGGAGCGAACTATAGGTCAATCGGCCCCTAAATCAATATGGGGCCAGCGCCGCGCCCAGCGCAGCTTGGCCGGCCTTTTCAGCTGTTTGAGCGCGTACTCGGCGCGCAGAGCCAGCGCGCGGGTCGCGAACGGCTGGGCGCCGAGAACCCGCAAGGGCTTGTTGGCGCGCGTGAACTTCGAAGCCTTGCCGGAGGCATGCAGGCGGAAGCGGGCTGTTACGTCCAGTGCGATGCCGGCGTACGTCCGCCCGTCGGCACAAGCCAGCAAGTAAAGCCACCAGGTCTTTTCCGCAGCAGCCGCCATCAACGCCGTCCCGCAAACAGGCTCGCAAGGTCCGCACTGTCGAGAGGCCGCCACTTGCCGAGCTCCAGCTCGCCGAGCGTCAGTCCGCCGACGCGGCTGCGATGCAGAGCCTCGACGTGATTGCCGACCGCGGCAAACATGCGGCGCACTTGATGATAGCGCCCTTCGGTCACAGTCAATCGCGCACGGCGCGGCTCGAGCACTTCGAGTAGCGCAGGTGCCAGCGGCGCGCGCTCGGATTCGAGCATGAGTTTGCCGCTGGCAAAAATCTCGCCCTCGTTGCCTCGCAGGTCGCGAGCGAGCGTGGCCTCGTAGACTTTCTCCAGACGAGAGCGCGGCGAGACGATCCGATGCAGCAGCGGGCCGTCGTCGGTCATCAACAGCAGGCCGGTCGTTTCGCGGTCGAGACGACCGACGGTTGCGAGCGTCGGCGAGCGCCGGCGAAAGCGCGGCGGAAACAAATCGTAGACGAGCGTGCCGGCATCGCTATTCGAGCAGGTGTAGCCGGCCGGCTTGTGCAACATCAGGATCAGGCCGGGTGCCGGGTCGAGCGGCGCATCGTCGATGCGGACCTGCGGCGGCTCGATGACGTCGTCGATGGCCAGCTCGCGCCCGTCGACGTCGGTGATGCGACCGTCGCGAAACATCGCCGTCACTTCTTTGCGGCTGCCGTAACCGAGATTGGCGATGAGCTTGAGCAGTTTCACGCGCGCTTCGCCTTCACCGCTTCGACGATCTTGTAGCCGTGCTGTTGGATGACGATGCGGACTCGTTCGAAGCCGGCGCCGAGCGCCTGCTCGTAAGACAGGTGACGATTCGCGACCAGCCACAGCCGGCCGGCCGGTTGCAGTGCCTGCGCTGCCGCCGCGATGAAGCGGCGCCCGATGTCGGGACGATCGCCGCGCGCATGGGTGTGAAACGGCGGATTGCAGACGATCGTATCGTAACGATCCGTCAGGCCGGCGGTCACATCCTGCCAGCAGTAACGAATGATGTCGGGAGTCGCGACTGCCGTCAGGTTGATGCGCGCGAGCTCGAGCGCGCGACGCTCTGCTTCGTACACGTCCAGCGCTACGATGCCCGCGCAACGCTGTAGCAGCTCGACCGACAAATAACCGAAGCCGGCGCCGAGATCGGCGGCACGCCCTGCGAGATCGGGCGGCAAGTGTTCGGCAAGGAGCTGCGAGCCGGCGTCGATCCGGTCCCAGGCGAACACGCCGGGACGGCTGACGAATCGACCGCCGTCGATCGGACGTACCGCGTCCAACTGCAGCCACTGGTCGACGAGCGCGACATCGTGCGACTCAGCGAGCGGCGAGCTCCAGCACACACGACATTTGTTCTTCGTCAACGTCGTGACCGGGCCGACGAGCCGCTCGAGATCCGCTTCGCGCGAGCGCGCGCCTTCGTCGTTGCTCATGCAGGCCACGATGCGTCCGCCACGCTCAGTCAATCGCAGGGCGCGAGCGAGCAAGGCGCGAGCCTCGTCGCGCTGACGCGGCGGCAATACCAGGACGAGTGGAAACGTGTGGGTGAGAGTGTCGAGATCGTCCGTCAGGACGCGAAGCTGCAAACGCTGGAGCGCCGCGGCGTCGGGAGCGAACGTCTGGTGACAAACGATGCCGGGCCACTCACGTGCCTGGAGCGGCGCACCCGCCCGCGCACGTAAAAAGAGCGCACCGCTCTCGGGCCACGCCAGGTGACCTTCGAGAAACGGCAGGAAAAGGGTTTCGAGCGGCCGATCTTCGCTGCGATCAGCGCACATCGAACACTACGGCGAGCGGTTGCATCGCCGTAGTGTAGCCGGTGGCCCCGACCGCGAACCTATTGCTGCTGGGGTTGCGGAGGTTGCTGATCGGGAGGCGTCGTCTGGTCGCCCGGCGGCGGCGTAGTGCTGTCGCTGGGCGGCGGCTGATCCGGCGGAGGGGTTGCAGGCGCCGCCGACTGGTCCGCAGGCGGAGTCGGGTTGTCCTGGTGAGCGGCGTCATTGGTCTTCGAGCAGCCGGCTGCGAATAACAGCGCGGCGGCGCACAGGGTAATCAATGCACGCATGAGCAAGTCCTCTCTGAAAGGGAAGGTGCACCCTAGTAAAGCCGTAGGCGCGCCAGAGTTCCGCGGCCGCTGCCGCGCCGTTCGCCGGCAGTAACTCCTGCGATTCCCGGCACTTCGGAAAATTCCGTACACGGAACTTTGGGACGGTGTGCGAGTTTCATGGACGACTCCGACGTCCCGCACGCTGACACTCATAAACCTGGCTCATGAACGATATCGGTCGCTTGCTGCGCACCGCCGCACGGGTTTCGCGCACTCGGTACCCCGGCTTCATCTTCGGCCTGCCGCTCGCGCGCGACGAGATTCCGGTCTTCACGTATCACGACGTGGAGACTCAGGTGTTCGTGCGCGACCTGGAATTCCTGCACGCCAACGGCTATCGCACACTGTCACTGGAGGAATACCTGAGCGCACGCAATGGCGGGCACCGCCCGACGCGCGCAGTGATGCTCACCTTCGACGATGCGCGCAAGAGTTTCTGGACCGTCGCGATGCCGCTGCTGCGCACGTACGATGCACGCGCTGTCCTGTTCGTGCCGACGTACTGGATGTCGACGCCGTCGCAACCGGAGGATGACCTGTTCATGTCCTGGCCGGAAGTGCGCGCGTGCGTCGAGTCCGGTCTGGTCGACGTGCAATCGCACGCGCATCGCCACGCGCTCATCGCGACTGCGCCTCAGCTCATCGACTTCGCGCATCCGCAAGCGCTCGCGCGCTTCGACATCTACGACTGGCCGATGCGCGACATCGATGGCGTCGAAGAGCTCGGCCGCCCGGCGCCGGGCACGCCGATCTACCGCTCGGCCCCGCTGCTGTCGGCGACGCGCCGCTTCGTCGAGAACAGCGAGATCACGCAAGCCTGTCGCGAGCTGGTCGAGCGCCACGGCGTCGAGAACTTTTTCGCGCAGCCGCAATGGCGTCAGCAGCTCGAGCATCTGCACCGTCAACTCAGCGAGCGGCTGGTCGGACACTACCAGGATGCGGACGCGTTCCGCGCGCTCGTTGCATCGGAGTTCGAGCTGAGCCGCGAGCAGTTCCGCAAGCATCTCGGCTCGGCGCCGAATTGCATCGCGTATCCATGGATGCTCGGCTCCGGCCTGTCGTTGGAGCTCGCGAAACGTCACGGCATCCGCACTGCATTCGGAGTGGCACTCGACTACGGTGCCGAACGGCGGCGCGCGCAGCTGCCGCTGCCCGTGTTCGGCCGGTTGAAGTGCGACTGGCTGCAGTTCCTGCCGGGCCGCAAGCGTTCAAGCGTGCTGAAGGCCGTCGGCCGCAAGCTGTCGGGCATCGCCAGGCTCCAGCACCTCGCCCATTGATGGTCACCGCCCCGCCAATGAGCAACCGAACGATCGGCATCATGGGTCGGCTCCTGGATCAGGACGACGGGCTCGGCGTCTACGGTCTGCAGCTGTTGCGCGAGCTGCTGCGGCTCGATCCGCACACTCGCTACGTGATCCTGCTCGACACACCGAAGTCGCAGCACCTGTTCCGCGAATTCGGCAACGCGGAGACGCGGGTGCTGCCGGCAATCAGCAAACTCTACTGGGACCAGGTCACGGTGCCGTGCGCGGCACGCCGCTACGGCATCGACCTGATCTTCAATCCCAAGTTTTCGATCCCGCTGTTCACCCGCCTGCCCTGCGTGTTCGTGCAGCAGGGCTCGGACTGGTACGTGAATCCGCAGAACTATCCGTGGTGGGACAACCTCTACATTCGCTTGATGCTGCCGCTGTACAGCCTGAAGGCGACGCGCACGCTGGCAATCTCGCAGGCGACGCTCGACGACTTGGCGAAATACACCTGCATCAACGTGCGCGACTCCGTCGTGAGCTACGCGGGCGTCGGCCAGAACTTCACCGGCGAGCGCGACGAAGCCGCGCTCGCGCAGTTCCGGGCGGAGCATCGGCTGCCGTCGCGCTTCATCCTGACCGTCGCGCGCGCCCTGCACGTCGGACACAAGCACATGCCGCCCTACCCCGGCGGCAACAACGAGCGCCTCGTTCGCGGTTACCAGCGCTATCGCCGCGCCGGCGGCACGCTGCCGCTCGTCGTGATCGGCAAACAGATCGACGAATATCTGCGGGCGCGCGGCTTCACGGACGAGGACCTCGCCGGCATCCAGTTCCTCGGCTTCGTGCCGAACGCGCGCATTCATCTCGCGTATCAGCTCGCGTCGTGCTTCGTGCTCGCGACCCTGTGCGAGAGCTTCGGGATTCCGATCGTCGAAGCGTTCGCCTGCGGCTGCCCGGCGATCGTGCCGTCGACCTGCGCAGCGCCGGAGATCGCCGGCGGCGCGGCACGGCTGATCAATCCGCTCGACGAAACAGATATCGCGAACGCGCTGACCGAGGTGACCGCATCAACGGAGCTGCAGCAGCGCCTGCGCGATCTCGGCCTCAAGCGCGTGCAGACCCTCACCTGGCGCGAAACCGCGCGACGCACGCTGTCCGTATTCAACGAGATCGTTCCCGTCGAAGTATCGCCGCGCGCCGAGACGGCACCGTTGTGAGCGAGACCGGCCCGCCATGAAATTCTGGCTGCGCATCGCTCTCTCGGTCGCACTGGTCGTGGTGCTGTTCACGTACGTGGTGGACGCGCGCGAAGTCGTGCACAACCTGCAGCGTTTCGACGCGAGCTATCTGCTGCTCGCGCTCGTGGTCGTCACGCTGGACCGCATCCTCATGACGTTCAAGTGGACGCTACTGCTGCGAGCGCAGGGCTATCGCCTGCCGCTCCTGCAAGGTGTCACGATCTATTGCACTTCGATGGTGTGGGGCATGGCGCTGCCGGCAACCGTCGGGGCCGATGCGATCCGCGCCGTGATGGTGACGAAGCGCGGCTTCAACGGCACCGACGTCGTCGCCTCGATCGTGATCGAGCGCATGGTCGGCTTCGTGCTGGCACTCGCGCTCGGGCTGGTGAGCCTCGCGATCCTGCGCACGATCGGCGTGCTCGACGCCAGATTCGACAGTGCGTTGTACCTGGGCATCGCGATGTTGCTGGGCGTGACCGCGCTGCTGGTCGCAGCGCTCAACGAACGGCTGGTCGGCAAGCTCGTCACCCGGCTGCCGCGCTTCGTGCGCGAGTCGAAGGTGATGCAGTACCTGGACCGGTTTGCGGCCGCCTACCGCGCGCTCGGCGGAGCGCGCAGCACGATCGCGCAGTTCAGTGCGCTGACCGTGCTCGAGCAAGTGTTCGCAGTGATCTTTCCCTGGGTGCTGGCGAAGGGACTCGACATCGACGCCGACCTGGTGCTGCTGCTCGGTGTCCTGCCAATCAGCACCTTGATCTCGCGTCTGCCGATCTCGTTCGACGGGCTCGGCGTGTTCGAAGCGGTGTTCGTCGGTCTGCTGGTGCTCGCGGGCATCAATGCCGAAGCCGCGCTCGCGATCGCGATCAGCGGCCGCATCATTCAGCTCTTCGCATTCCTGCCGTGGTGGTTCGTGCACGTCGCACGCTCGGGCGCCGTGCGTCCGCCAACTGCCTCGAAGGAACTGCCGATCAACTGAGCAGCTTCTCCACTGCGGCCAGCAGCACGCACACCACGACGCCTTCCGCTGCCTGCGCGATCTCCGCGGGCTCGGGAAACGTCGGTGCGATGCGAATCGTGCTGTCGCGCGGATCGTTGCCATACGGGTGAGTCGCGCCGGCCGGCGTGAGCTCGACGCCGGCTTCCTTCGCAAGCTTCACCACTTGCTTCGCACAGCCGTCCAGCACATCGAGCGTGATGAAATATCCGCCGCGCGGATCGGTCCAGCGCGCAATGTCAGTTCCGCCCAGGTGGGACTCGAACGTCGAACGCACCTGCGCGAATTTCGGCGCGATGATCGCGCGATGCCGCTCCATCAGGCGATCGATGCCCGCGGCGTTCTGCAGCAGCCGCACGTGGCGGAGCTGGTTGACCTTGTCGCCGCCGATCGTGCGCTTCTCCATGCGCTTGAGGTACCAGGCGACGTTGTCCTTCGAGCCGCCGAACAGGCCGAAGCCCGAGCCGGCGAGCGTCACCTTCGAAGTCGAGCCGAAGATGAAGGCGCGGTTCGGATTGCCGTGGCGCGCGCACGCGGCGTCGATGTTCGCGAGCTGGATGCGCTCCGGCGTCAGGTGGTGCACGACGTAAGCGTTGTCCCAGAACAGGCGGAAATCGGGCGCCGCCTTCATGCGCGCGAGACGTTCGACGGTTTCCGGTGAATACACCGCGCCCGACGGGTTGCTGTACTTCGGCACGCACCACATGCCTTTGATCTGCGGATCCGCGGCGACCAGCTTCTCCACCGCGTCCATGTCGGGGCCGTCATCGCGCAACTCCACCGTGATCATCTCGATGCCGAATTCGTTGCAGATCGAGAAGTGCCGGTCGTAACCGGGTACGGCGCAGATGAAAGCGATGCGCGATTCTTTCGACCACGGACGCGCGCTGTCGCAAGTGCCCTTGAGCAGAGCATAGACGACTGCGTCGTGCATCAAACCGAGGCTGGTGTTGCCGCCGATGATCGCGCGGTCGGGCGTGACGTCGTAGATCGGCGCGAGCAGCGCACGCAGCTCCGGCAGACCCTGCAGCTCGCCGTAGTTGCGGGTGTCGATAGCCCCGGACATGTAATCGCGCGGGCCGGGCATCGCCAGCAGCTCGCTGCACAGGTCGAGCTGGGCCGACGACGGTTTGCCGCGGGTCAGGTTCAACTTCAGGCCGCGCGCGGCAAAGGCCTGGTAGCGTTCGCGGATTCGCTGGTGATAGGCGCGCAATTCATCCGCGCGCAGCGTCGTGAGCTGAGGCATGGAGGTCCTGGAGCTGGCCCTGGAAATCGTCTAGCGGAGCCCGGATCATAGCGGAACGGCGCGCCGACCGGGCGCGCGCGAGCTGAGGGCAGGACCATGACTTCTTGGAAGCGACGAGCGGTCGCCGCGACGGCCGTGTGCGGCATCATGCTGATTCTCTGGGGAACCCTCGGTCACCTGGGCGTGTCCGCAGCCGAGCGCTCCGTGGAAATCCCCGTGGCGGCCGTCGACAACCCCAAGGCAGCCGGCCAGCTTCAGACCGCGGTGCTCGCCGGCGGGTGCTTCTGGGGAGTGCAGGCCGTGTTCCAGCACATGAACGGCGTGCAGCGCGCGCTGTCCGGCTACGCCGGCGGCGAGCGTGCGACTGCGGAATATGAAATCGTCAGCAGCGGACGCACCGGCCACGCCGAGTCCGTGCAGGTCACGTTCGATCCGAACGTCGTGTCCTACGGCGAGATCCTGCGCGTGTTCTTTGCCGTCGCCCACGATCCGACGCAGCTCAACCGGCAGGGACCGGATTCGGGCACGCAGTATCGTTCGGCGATCTTCTATGCGGACGAGCGACAGAAGGAGATCGCGACGGCGTACATCGCGCAGTTGGAGCAAACCGGGAAGTTCGGCAGACCCATCGTGACGCGTGTGGATCCGCTGCGCGGCTTCTATGCCGCGGAGGGCTATCACCAGGACTACCTGCTGCGGCATCCGAACGACCCGTACATCGTGTTCAACGATCAGCCGAAGGTGCGCAATTTCCAGCGCGCGCTGCCCGACCTGTATCGGGACCAGGCTGTTCCGGTCGGCTCGGCGCGCACTACACTCGCGCGATGAACGTTCTCATCGTCGGTGCCGGCGCGGTCGGCGCGCTGTTCGGGTCGGCGCTGGCGCGCCAGGGCGCGCGAGTTTCGGTTGTCTGTCGCTCGGACTACGACGCGGTCAGCCGCGACGGCTATGACATCCACAGCTCGGTGTTCGGCGATCATCGGTTCCGCCCGGCGCACGTGTATCGCAACGTCGCGGACTGCCGCGAGCCGCCCGACTACCTGCTGCTGACTTCGAAGGTGCTGGAGAACGTCGACCGCGCGGCCCTGATCCGGCCGGCGGTAGGACCGCGAACGGTCATCGTGCTGATTCAGAACGGCGTCGATATCGAGCCGCCGATCGCGGCAGCGTTTCCGGACAACGAGCTGCTCAGCAGCCTCGCGTTCGTCGCCGTCGGGCGTGGCGCGCCGGGGCAGGTGCATCACCTGTCGCTGGGTTCGCTGATCATGGGTCGCTACCCGGCAGGCGTAACGCCGGCGGCGCAAGCGCTCGCCGCGGCGTTCGAAGCCGGCAAGGTCCCCTGCAAGCTGACCGAGAACGTCATCGGTGCGCGCTGGCAGAAGGCCGTGTGGAACGCGGTCTTCAATCCCATCTCGATCCTGGGCGGCGTGCTCGACACGAACGCGATGCTGCGAACGGATGCGGAAGTCGCATTCGCACGCGCCGCGATGCAGGAGGTCTGCGATGTCGCGCAGGCCGCGGGGCATCCGCAGAGCCCGAATCTCATCGAGCAGATGCTCGCGACGACGCGCGCGATGCCGGCTTACAAGTCGAGCATGGCGCTGGATTACGAGAACAAGCGGCCGATGGAGATCGAAGCCATTCTCGGCAATACGGTGCGGGCGGCGCGCAAGGTCGGGGTCGCGACGCCGAATCTGGACGCGATCTATGCGCTGGCGAAGATGGTGGCCGGGGTCAGGCTCTAGCCTGACTTCTTCTTGGCGAGCGCTTTGGGCGGTTGCCGCACGGTGTGCAGCACGTTATCCGCGACGCGCGACATCCAGCCGCCCGAGTACAGCATCATTTTCAGTACGTGCAGCAGCACCTGGCCGGGCCCTTCGACGGCGAGGCGGCAGTCCTCTTCGATCTTGCAGTTTTGCATCTCGAACAGGCCATTGCCCTCGATGATCAGGCTGGCGTCCTTGAAGTGACACTCGACGAAGGACTTGCCGTCCAGCACCACGCGCTGGCCGGTGAATGTTTTACCGCGGACTGTTTTCATGAGCCCAATCGGGTGCCGGGAGTGAACCCCCGGCACCGTAATGCCTCCTACTTGCCCTTGCGCGCTTTCTTGGCGGCTTTCTTCTTGCCGCCGGAGCGCTTCTTGGCCGTCTTGCGGCCGCCTTTCTTCGCAGCCTTGCGGGCCGGGCGCTTCGCGCTCTTGGCCGCAGCCTTCTTCTTGGCCGCTTTTTTCTTGGCCGCCTTCTTCTTGGCCGGGGCCTTCTTCGCAGCAGCCTTCTTCGGTGCTGCTGCCTTCGGCGCCGCTGCCGGCTTGGCCGGCTCGGCCGCCGGCGCTGCAGGCTCCGCTGCGGCAGGTGCCGCCGCCGGCGCCGCTGCAGGCTTCAGATCGGCCTTCAGCGTATGCACCGCGAACATGGCGCCATACGGATCGACGAACTGCGCGATCCAGTCGCCGCCGGGGACTTCCATCGGGCCGTTGACCAGCGTGGCGCGTGCGCCTTTCGCCTTCTTGGCGGTCTCGTTCACGTCCCTGACGCGGATGTAGCCGAGCCAGGCCGGGCCGCCGGGATATTCCGCCGGCTTGTTGAACATGCCGCCGCGCTGCACGCCGTTGCTGCCGAAGAGCACGTACTTGCCCATCGCGCCCATGTCGTGCTCGGCCATCTTCTCCCAACCGAAGACTGCCGAGTAGAAATCGACCGCTGCTTTCCAGTCGGTGGTGGCCAGCTCGTGCCAGGAGAATTCACCGCGCTTCGGCGGCGTCTCCTTACCGGCATCCTGCGCGCTCTGATAGACAGCGATCGCCGCGCCCTGCGGATCGGCGAGCACTGCGTACTTGCCGCCGTTCGGAATGGAGGAGATTTCCTTCGTCACGGTGCCGCCGCGGCTCTTGGCAGCCTGAACGGTCGCTTCGATGTCCGCCGTGCCGACATAGTGCAGCCAGTGCGGCGTACCCGCCGCCTGCGCCACCGAGCCGCCTATCGGGCCGCTGCCGGCCGCGAACATCTGGTAGGAAGGATCGTGCTCAAAGGGCTGCGTTTTCCAGCCGACTACCTTGGAGTAGAAGGCATGTGCACCGCTCGTGTCCGGCGTCATCAGCTCATGCCAGACAAATCGGCCACGTACTGTGTTGTCTGCCATCACGATCTCCCTCGAGAGTAAGTTGATTGTTGGGGGACGGAAGCCGTTCGAAAACGTGAGCGCGGGAGCATACTCTGCCCGCCGCCGCAAATGTAAGGACGTTGCAGCGGCACGCCGTGCGGTACTTGCCAAAAAGCGGCGATGAGGTACAACGAAAAACATGACAACAATGGGTGGCCCGCGGTTCTCGCGACGGGCATTCGTGACGGCAGCCGGCGCAGCACTGACAGCTGCAGCAGTACCGGCGTTCGCGGCCGAGACCGGCGGCGCGCTGCAGATCTGGTTCATTCGTCATGCGGAGAGCGAGATCAACGTCCCCGGCACTGCGCGTCCCGTCCCCGATGGCGGCATGACCTATCCGCTGACCCGCAAAGGGGTCGAGCAGGCCAAGTCGCTGGCGGAAGCGACGGCCGACGCGCCGATCGTGGCCGTCTACACCAGCACCTATTTGCGGGCGGTGCAGACCGCCGACGCGATTGCCTTCCGTCACGACCTGACGCTGTCGCTGGCGCCCGAGGCGGTCGAGGTCGACCTCGGCATCAAGGCCGGCTCGCAGGAGGACTCGCGGGCGGTCTACATGGAGCTGGCACGCAAGTGGACCGTCGACAAGGATCTCGAAGCGCGCCACGGCGAAGGCGAGAGTTTCGCCGACGTGCAGCGCCGCTTCCTGCCGTTCGTGCGCGAGGTGATGAACCGCCATGCGCAGGACAGCGGGGTGGTCGTAATCGTGGCCCATGCCGCCACGCTCGCTTTCATGGTGCCGGTCCTCGCGAGCAACGTGCCGGCCGACTATGCCCTGCTCCACCCGATGCCGAACACCGGGATCGTCAAGACCGAGCTGCGCGACAGCCGCCTGGTGTGCATCGACTGGCTGGGAATCCAGGGCGAGGAGCTGGGCAGTAAAGAGCCGTAGCCGACTCTTGCTATCCTCTGCGGATGCGTAAATTCCTCTGGATCCTGGTCGCCCTGACGGGCGCGTTCGCCGTCGGCGGCATCGCCCTGCACCGGGGCGAGACCATCAATGCCATGTGGCTGGTCGTGGCCGCCGTCTGCGTGTACGCAATCGGCTACCGCTTCTACAGCGCCTGGGTCGTGGCACGAGTGCTGAGCGCCGACGCCGGTCGCGCAACCCCCGCTCTGCGCCTGAACAACGGCCGCGATTTCATGCCGACGCATCGCTGGATCGTGTTCGGCCATCACTTCGCGGCCATCGCCGGCCCCGGCCCGTTGATCGGCCCGACGCTCGCGGCCCAGTTCGGCTATCTCCCCGGCACGCTCTGGATCCTGATCGGCGCGGTGCTCGGCGGCTGCGTCCAGGACATGACGATCCTGTTCCTGTCCACGCGGCGCGACGGCCGCAGCCTCGGCCAGATGGCGCGCGACGAGCTCGGCCGGGTCGGCGGCCTGGCGGCGATCATCGGCACGCTGACGATCATGATCATTCTGATCGCCGTGCTCGGACTGGTGGTCGTGAACGCCATGAAACACAGCCCATGGGCCACCGCGACCGTGTTCGCGACGATTCCGATCGCCGTGCTGATCGGCCTGTACCTGCGCAATATCCGCCCGGGGCGCGTGCTCGAAGGATCGCTGATCGGCATCGCGCTGCTGTTGTTCGCAGTCGTCGGCGGTGGCTGGGTCGATCACCACCCGACGTTACGCGCGCTGTTCGATATGGATAGCAAGCCGCTCGCGTGGTTCGTGATCGGCTATGGCTTCATCGCCGCCGTGCTGCCGGTGTGGCTGCTGCTCGCGCCGCGCGACTACCTGTCGACGTTCCTGAAGCTCGGCACGGTGCTGCTGCTCGCAATCGCTGTCGTGCTGATGCGCCCCGACATCAAGATGCCGGCGATCACGCAGTTCGTCGACGGCACCGGTCCGATCTTCGGCGGCGCGCTGTTTCCCTTCGTGTTCATCACGATCGCGTGCGGCGCGATCTCCGGCTTCCACGCACTCGTGTCGAGCGGCACGACGCCGAAGCTGATCGGCAGCGAGACCGACGTTCGGCTGATCGGCTACGGCAGCATGATGCTGGAGTCCTGTGTCGCGATCATGGCGATGATCGCCGCGACGCTGCTCGACCCGGGCGTGTACTTCGCGATCAACAGCGGGCCCGGCGTGGTCGGTGCGACGGCGGACGCGGCGGTCACGACGATCAGCTCGTGGGGCTTCCCTGTCACCGCCGACCAGATGCACGAGCTCGCGCGCGAGATGGGCGAGTCGACGCTATTTGCACGCACCGGCGGCGCGCCCTCGCTCGCCGTCGGCATGGCGAGCATTTTCTCCAGCGCGTTCGGCCAGGGGTTGCTCGCGCTCTGGTATCACTTCGCGATCATGTTCGAAGCGGTGTTCATCCTGACCACGCTCGATGCGGGCACGCGCGTCGGCCGCTTCATGCTGCAGGATGCGCTCGGCCACGTGTGGAAGCCGATGGCGCAGACTTCGTGGTATCCGTCGGTGCTGATGGCGAGCGGCCTGGTCGTCGCCGGCTGGGGTTACTTTCTGTATATCGGTGTCGTGGATCCGAACGGCGGCATCAACATTCTCTGGCCGCTGTTCGGCATCGCGAACCAGTTGCTCGCCGGCATCGCGCTGTGCGTGGCCACCGGCATCCTGGTAAAGAGCGGCAAGTTGCGATACGCGTGGGTGACGGGTTTGCCGCTGACGTGGCTGGCGATCGTCACGACAGTGGCGAGCTGGGAGAAGGTCGTGTCTGCCGACGTCCGCGTCGGTTTCCTGGCAGCGGCGGAACAACTCGCGAACAAGCTCGCGTCCGGTGCGTTGAGCCCGGCGCAGGCTGCGGTCGCGCCGCAGTTGATCTTCAATCAGCGGCTCGATGCAGCGCTGGCGATGTTGCTCGTTGCGATTCTGTGGATCGTGATCGCAGACATGCTGCGGGTGAGCTGGCGCGTAGTGAAAGGATTGCCGGTGCTGCCGAGCTCCGAGGCGCCGGCGGTCGCGCTGGCGGAGGTTCGCACATGAAGCGGCTGCGTGAGCTGTGGAGGTTGGTGCGAGAGCTGGCGACGGACGATGCGTATGAGCGATATGTCGCGCATCACAGGCAAGCGCACGCGGAGAAGAAGCCGATGGGTCGCAGCGAGTTTTATCTGCGGCAGCAGCAGAACAAGTGGGGCGGCGTGTCGAGATGTTGCTGAGACCGGAGTCAGGCTAAAGCCTGACCCACAGTCACTAGCAACCTTGGCCTGACTCCTTAGACCACAAACCCCTGCTTCGCGATCGGCAGCGCTCTGATCCGCTTCCTCGTCGCCGCGTAAATCGCGTTACACACCGCCGGTGCCACCAGCGCGACTGCCGGCTCGCCCATCCCGCCCGGCTTCTCGGTGCTGTCCACGACATACACCTCGATCTCCGGCGTCTCGTTCATGCGCAGCATGCGATAGTCATCGAAGTTCTGCTCCTTGACCCGCCCGTTCGCGATGTTGACCTCGCTGAACAACGCGGCAGTGAGTCCGAACACGATGCTGCCTTCGGCCTGCTGATGCACGATGGTCGGGTTCACCATCTGGCCGCAGTCGATCGCGCACACGACCTTGTGCACCTTGAGCTTATTGCCTTCCACCGACACTTCCGCGACCTGCGCGAGATACGTGTCGTAGCCCGACATCAGCGCGATGCCCTGGTGATGACCGCTCGGCGCATTTCCCCAGCCGGCTTTCTTCGCTGCCGTCTCCAGCACCATCTGCCAGCGCGCCTGCTTGTCGAGCATGGCGTGGCGGAACTCGTACGGATCGGCCTTGTTCTCGTACGCGAGCTCGTCCATGAAGCTCTCGACCGTGAAGCAGTTCAGCGCGTGACTGACCGAGCGCCAGTAGCCGACGTCGATGCCGATCTCGTGCTGCAGATAATCGACGTACACGTTCGGCACGTCGTACGGGAAGTTGTGAGCCGCTTCCACCGCGAACGGATCGACTTCGCCCTTGGCCACTGCCGCCGGGAACCAGCGCGAGGTGATCGACGGCGCGACCAGGTGGATCTTCACCGCGTTCAATTTGTTGGCGGAGTCGAACGACGCCGTCAGCGTGTTGCGCGCAGGCGGGCGGTACTTGTCGTGCGTCATGTCGTCTTCGCGCGTCCACAACAGCTTCACCGGCTTGTTGACGGCCTTGGCGCATTCGACGGCGGCCGGAATGAAGTCGCCCTCCAGCCGCCGGCCGAAGCCGCCGCCGAGGAACGTCGTGTGCACGAATACTTTCTCGGGCGGCAGTCCCGCGGCTTGCGCCGCTGCGTTCTGCGCGATCTGCTGAACCTGCGTCGGCACGTGGATGTGGCAGCCGTCCTCGCGGAACTCGGCGGTGCAGTTCATCGGCTCCATGGTCGCGTGCGCGAGCAGCGGCAGCTCGTACGTCGCTTCGAAGCGCCGGCCGGATTTCAGTGCGCTCTCGGCGTCGCCATCCTTGCGCACCTCCTTGCCTTTGCCGCTCGAGGCGGAGCGCAATCCCGCGCTGATCGCGGCGTTCGTCAGCTTCGCATTACTGCCCGGGGCCCATTCGATTTGCAGCGCGTCGCGCGCCTGCTTCGCTTGCCACCAGGAGTCGGCAATCACGGCGACGCCGGAAGAGGTCTGCAGCACCTGCTTCACGCCCGGCATGCCTTGCGCGGCATCGGCTTTGAAACTTTTGACGCTCGCGCCGAGCTCGGGCGGCTGCGCCAGCGCCGCATACAGCATGTCCGGCAATCGCACGTCGATGCCGAACGGCGCAGTGCCATCGACCTTCGACGGCGTGTCCAGGCGCGGTTGCGGCTTGCCGATGTACTTGTACTCGTTGCGGGTCTTGAGCTGCACGTTCTCGGGCTTCGGCAGCGCTGCCGCTGCTTCCGCGAGCTCGCCGAACGATTTGCGGCGGCTCGTGAACACGACGTAGCCATCTGCAACCGAGCAGGACTGCGGCGGCGCGCCCCAGTCTTTCGCAGCAGCGTTGATCAATCGCATGCGCGCTTCCGCGCCGGCCATGCGCAGCTTCTCCCAGGCGTCGCGCACGCTGGTGCTGCCGCCGGTCACCTGACCGCCCAACAGGTTGTTGATGTACTCCTTGCCGGGCGGCGCGAATTCGACCTTGATGCTCGACGGCGCGACACCGAGCTCTTCAGCGAGCAACGTCGGCAGCGCGGTGTAGACACCCTGCCCCATCTCGGAGCGATCGCAGAGCACGGTGATCGATCCATCCGTGCCGATCCGCAACCACGCGTTGGCGGAGACCTGCTTCACCGGCCCGGTGGCTTTCGCTTTCTCTTCCGGCTTGCTGCACGCAGGCAGGTAGAGCGCGATGACCAGACCGCCCGTCGCCGTCGCCGCAGACTTGAGGAAGCTCCGGCGAGTCACATTGTCGTTTTGGTCGTCATGAGGGAGACGCATCATGTCAGCCGCCCTCCTTTACACCGAGCTCGGCCGCGCGATGAATCGCTTTGCGAATGCGCGGATAGGTGCCGCAGCGGCAGATGTTGCCGGACATCGCACTGTCGATATCCGCGTCCGAAGGTTTCGGGTTCTGCTTGAGCAGCGCTGCGGCCGCCATGATCTGACCGGACTGGCAATACCCACATTGGGGTACGTCCATCTCGATCCACGCCTGCTGCACCGGGTGGCTGCGATTGCTCGACAGACCTTCGATCGTCGTAATCGATTTCCCGGCAACGCTCTCCGCCGGAGTGATGCATGCGCGCGTCGGCGCGCCGTCGACGTGCACGGTGCAGGCACCGCATAAAGCCTTGCCGCAACCGTACTTGGTGCCGGTCAGCCCGAGCGTATCGCGCAACACCCACAGCAGCGGTGTGTCGCCTGCCACATCGACATCCTGAGCCTGACCGTTGATCGTTAGCTTGATCATGTCCAGTCCCCTGTTTTGTGCCGCGACAGCGCGTCGTTGTGGTTGCGTACTATACGCCGCGTGCACGCAACAGGCGCCGCACTGCCCACATCAATACGGATAGGGGGTTATGCGGACCTGCCTTCGTCCAAGTGTCGGCGCCTCGCGACGCATGACTGCAATTCAGGGTTGGTAGGTTTGACACCCCGTTGCTTCGTATGTCATTTACCTCCGCTCGAATTCCAACAGGAGACTCGTCATGGCGTTGTGGAAAGACCAGTACGGCCGCGAACAGAACACTCCGGACCCGGCGCCGGAGAAGCCTGCCGCAGCCACGCCGGTGAACATCGAGTCGGCCCGGCAGCCGGCCGCGGCAGCACAGCCGCGCGGCGACGCGAAAGAATCGCTGCTGGCGGCGGGACTGACGATCGAAGGCAAGATCGAAGGCACCGGCCATGTGCGCATCGCGGGTAATTTCAAAGGCGACGTACACGTGCAGGGGAACCTGACGATCGAAGCCGGCGCCAAGGTGACCGGCGGCGTGCGCGCCAACACGGTCGTGGTCGGCGGCGAGCTGGAAGGCAACATCGATGCGGCGGCCCGTGTCGAGCTGCTGCAGACCGGCGTGCTGAACGGCGACCTGAAAGCCGGCTCGCTCACGGTTGCTGCGGGCTCGCGCATGCGCGGCCGCGCGGAGTTCGGCTGGGACGAAAAGGGCGGCCGCAGTTAAGAGGCCGCGCCTGTGAACACCAGCCGCGTCGTGCTGACGGGCAAGACGCGCGTCTGCCCGCACTGCAAGTCGACGATTCTCGAAAGCTCGAGCGTCTGCCCGGCTTGCCAGCATCATCTCAAGTTCGACCCGAAGGCGATCGTCGAGCGTCGGCTGCAGCCGGCGTTCTCGGCGCTGCGGGTCGAAGGCGGATTCAAGCATCCCGCCGGCGGTGAGCCATGGGAATACTCCGTCGTCGTCTCGATCCGCAACGATCGCGGCGAGGAGCTGGCACGCAAGGTGGTCGGCGTCGGCGCGCTCGCACCGAATGAGGGCCGACAGGTGATGGTGTCGGTCGATGTGTTCACTGCGACCGGTCCGCCCGTCGAAGTCGAACGGCGCGCCGACACGTCGCAGGCGCCGGACAGGAAGCCTGCGCCCGTGCCCGCAGCCGTGGAAAAGAAGGAGTTGCCGGAGCCGCAACGCAGCCTGCAGAGCATGGCCCAGCAGACGAAGGACAGGCTGAAGCCGCCGAAGTAGGCGCGCCGCGCGCATGCCGCGAATCTATCTGGTGCGACATGCCAAGCCCGCGGCAGCGTGGGGCGACGATCCGGACCCCGGTCTGGACGCGCTCGGCGTGACGCAGGCTGCGGCCGTCGCGCAGCAGCTTGCGCAGGCAACAGCACACGCGCCGATATATTCGAGCCCGCTACGCCGCTGCCGCGAGACGGCGCTACCGCTGTGCGAGCTGTGGGGACGCGATGCGACGGTGCTGCCGTCCGTCGCCGAGATTCCGTCGCCGCCGGTCGATCGCGAGGCGAAGCGCGAGTGGCTGACCGCGGCGATGAACGGCACGTGGGATGAGTTGCAGCAGAAGGCGCCGGCCGGTTCGATCGATTACCTGAACTGGCGCCGCAGCGTGGTCGCAGCGTTACAAGCGCTACCGCACGACTGTGTCGTATTCACGCATTACATTGCGATCAACGTCGCTGCGGGCGCGGCGCAACGCCGCGAACAAGTCCTGTGCTTCAGGCCCGATCATGCATCGGTCACGCTGATCGAGACCGGGGTGCACGGATTGCGATTGGTCGAGCTCGGGCGCGAAGCGCAGACCGGCGTACTGACGCGCTAGCGCGCTACCGAGAGTAGCGTCGGACTTCACTTCAGTAGTGAAGCAAACGTAAGTAATCGGCGTAGCGGCCTCGCACCTATAATCCGCCTCCTTTCCTGGCGGTCACGAGAGAACACGCTCATGAAAATCTCCATGTACGAAGCCTCGATTCCCACGTTCCTGCACTCGCTGCGCAGCCTGAAGGCGATTCTGCAAAAAGGTGTCGCGCACGCCGAGTCGAAGAAGTTCGAACCCGCGCTGCTCGCCACCACGCGACTCGCAGTGGACATGCTCCCGCTGACGCGTCAGGTGCAGATCGCCAGCGACGCGGCCAAGGGCGCGGCGGCCCGCCTTGCGGGCGTCGATCCGCCGAAGTTCGAAGACAACGAGCAGACGCTGGCCGACCTGATCGCGCGCGTCGACAAGACCATCGACTATCTGCAGAGCTTCAAGCCGGAGCAGCTCGACGGTTCCGAGGACCGGACGATCAACATCCCGACGCCGCGCCAGACGTTCAGCTTCCCGGGGCTGATCTTCCTGCGGCACTGGGCGTTGCCGAATTTCTTCTTCCACGTGACGACGGCGTACAACCTGCTGCGTCACAACGGCGTGGAGATCGGCAAGGCCGATTATCTCGGCAAGGTCAGCTGACGCGCCGCGCCGCTTTCTTCTTCGCCTTCGCCTTCGCCTGACGAGCTGCGGCCGGCTTTGCCGGCCGCACTTCCTCGACCTGCTCATCGAGCCCGCGGATGCAGCGGTGTAAAAGACTCTGCAGTTGCGTGACCTCGCGTGCGGCCAACGCCGCGAGCATCTTGCGCCAGATCGCCTTGCCCACGACCTTCGCCTGATCCATCTGCTTGCTGCCGCGCGGCGTCACGAACCAGCTGTCGGCACGCGGGCTCGACGGATGCGGCCGGCGCTCGAGCTGCCCGTCGCGCTCCATGCGATGCAGGATCGTGTTCATGGTCTGCGCGGTCACCGAGCTGCGCCGCGCCAATTCCGCGCCGGCGAGGCCGGGTTCCGCGTCGATGGTGTACAGCGTCGCCAAATGGGCGAACGACAGCTCGATGCGCTCGCGCCGCAGGCCTTCGTCCACCACCGCACGCAAAGAATGGTGTAGACCCTTGAGCAGGTAAGGGATCGCCTCCTCGGGCGGCAGGGCTTGCAGGTGCGTCTCAAGACTTCTTGACGATGGGCGTGACACGCGGCTCATGGCTCCATATCAGGTTGCTGATATCATATCAGCAAGCTGATATCGGACAACCCTGGCCGCGTCGCAATGATCAACTCGAGCGTTCTCACGAATCTCGGCAGCTACCTGCCGCAATCGCGTCGCGGCCGCCTGCTCGCGGCGGTCACCTTTGCAGTGGTGCTGCTCGCAGCGCTGATCCTCGTGCTGCGCGGCGCCTCGAATCGCGCGCACGCGCCGGTTGCGGCTGCCGCTGCGCCAGCGGTCACGACCAGGACGCTCGAGACGATGCAGATCGCACGCGGCGTCACTGCCAACGGCACTGTCTATGCGTGGCAGGAGATCGTCGTCGGGCCCGAGGTCGGCGGCTATCGCGTCGCGGCAGTGAACGTCGAAGTTGGCGATCGCGTGCGCAAGGGACAGGAGCTGGTGCAGCTCGCGGAAGATCTGCTGGCGGCGGACGTCGCATCGAAGCGCGCCAATCTCGAGCAGGCGCAGGCGTCGCTCGAGAATGCCGAGTCGGCGTATCGACGCGCGACTTCGCTGTCCGGCTCGGGCGCGCTGTCGCAGTCGGATGTCGACAAGCTGCGCGCGGAAGAGCTTGCGGCACGGGCGCGGGTCGAGGTGAGCAAGGCGGAATTGCAGGCGGCCGATCTGCGGCTGCGTCACACGCACGTGACCGCGCCCGATGACGGCGTGATCTCTGCGCGCAGCGTCAACGTGGGACAGGTCGCGCAAGTCGGCACGGAAATGCTGCGGCTCCTGCGCAAGGGCCGCGTCGAATGGCGCGCGGAGATTCCCGAGTCGCGCATTCGCGAGATCCGCGTCGGTCAGAACGTGAAACTCACGACGGCCGATGGCGCGCAGCTCGACGGCAAAGTGCGCGCGATCGCGCCGACCGTCGAGAGCAATACACGCGCAGGTCTCGTGTATGTCGACATTCCCTCGACGGGTGCTGCGCGTCCCGGCATGTTCGCGCGCGGCGAGATCCTGCTCGGGCAGGCCTCTGCCAGCATGGCGCCGCTGTCGAGTGTCGTGACCCAGGACGGTTACACGTATGTGTTCGTCGTGAACGAGCAGCAACTGGTCGTGCGCCGTCGCGTCTCGACCGGTGGCGTGCACGACACGCAGATCGAGATCGTCGCCGGTGTCGAGCCGGGCGAGCGCATCGTCGACAAGGGCGCGGGCTTCCTCAAGGACGGCGATCACGTGCGCGTCGTAGTCGGCGTGCCCGAGGCCGGAGCAGGCTCGTGAACTTCGTCACCTGGTCGATCCGCAATCCGGTTCCGGTGATCGTCCTGTTTGTCGCGCTCAGCGTCGCGGGGCTGATCAGCTTCGCGAAGCTCGGCGTGCAGGACCGGCCCGACGTCGAGCTGCCGGCGGTCGTGGTGACCGTCGCGTATCCCGGCGTGCCGCCTTCGCAGCTCGAATCGGAAGTCACGCGCAAGATCGAAGACGCGGTCGCGACGGTCACCGGCATCGAGCACATTCAATCGATCGTCAACGAAGGCGTGTCGACGACGTCGATTCAGTTCCGCTTCGAGCGTGACATCAACGAAGCAGTGGACGAAGTTCGCGATGCGGTCACCGGCGTGCGTGCCGACCTGCCGGCGGACGCTCGCGAGCCGGTGATCTCGCGCGTCACGACCGCGGGCAGTCCCGTGGTTACGTTCAGCGTCGCGTCGCCGAACATGAGCGACACCGAGCTCTCGTGGTTCGTCGACCTCACGGTGATGCGCGAGCTGACTGCGGTCAAAGGCGTCGGCAGCGTCAAACGCGTCGGCGGTGTTACGCGCGAGATCCGCGTCGACCTCGATCCCGATCGCATGGCATCGCTCGGCGCGACAGCCAGCGACGTGTCGCGTCAGCTGCGCCGCATCCAGGCCGAATATCCCGGCGGCGAGGCTCGCATCGGCGGTCTCGAACAGAGCGTGCGGACGACGGGCACGATCTCTTCGCCGCAGGAGCTCGCCGCGCTGCCGATCGTGCTGCCGGACGGACGCATGCTGCGGCTCGACACGATCGCCGATGTCCGCGACCAGGCCGCCGAGCAGCGTCAGCTCGCGCTGCTCGATGGCAAACAGGTCATCGGCTTCCAGGTCATTCGCGCCTGGGGCGCGAGCGCGCTCGATGTCGCCGAGGCTTCGCGCGCAGCCGTCGCGAAGCTCGGCAAGCAACACCCGAACGTGCGTTTCCAAGAGGTCAGCTCGACCGTCGATTTCATTCGCGAGTCGTACTCGGCGTCGATGGAAATGCTGTTCGAAGGCGCGCTGCTCGCCGTGATCGTCGTGTGGGTATTCCTGCGCGACTGGCGCGCCACGTTCATTTCCGCCGCCGCGCTGCCGCTGGCGATCATCCCGACATTCTGGGCGATGTACCTGCTCGGCTACACGTTGAACCTGCTCACGCTGCTCGCGCTGTCGCTGGTTGTCGGCATGCTGGTCGACGATGCGATCGTCGAAGTCGAGAACATCGTGCGTCACCTGCGCGACGGCAAGAAGCCGCTCGAAGCCGCGACCGACGCTGCGATCGAAATCGGCCTCGCCGTCGTCGCCACGACGCTCACGCTCTGCGCCGTCTTCGTGCCCGTGGCATTCATGGGCGGCGTGCCGGGCGAGTTCTTCCGTCCGTTCGCTTTCACCGCCGCGGTCGCCGTGATGTTCTCGCTTCTGGTCGCTCGCATGCTGACGCCGATGATGGCCGCGTACATGTTGCGGCCGCATGCGGAGCAGAACGAGGATAGCTGGATCAAGCACAAGTACCTCGTCGCGATCCAGTGGTGCCTGGGACACCGTCGCAAGACGCTCGCAGTCGCGACAGCCTTGCTGGTCGCGTCGTTCATGTTGATACCGTTCATTCCCAAGGGCTTCGCGCCCGCCGGCGACGTGGGCTTCGCGATGCTGCAAGTGGAGCTGCCGCCGGGAGCTTCGCTGCAGGAAACGACGCAGGTTGCGGAGGGCATTCGTGCTCGCGTGATGCAGTTGCCTGCAGTGACGAGCGTCTACAGCATCATCGGCGCATCTGCGGGTGGCGGTGGACCGGGCGGTCCCGGCGACTCGGTCGGCGACGTCCGCCGTGCAACTCTCACGATCAAGCTGACGCCGCGCGACGAGCGCGACATGACGTTGCAGGAATTCCAGGTGCTGGCCGCGACGGCGCTGCGCGACATTCCAGGCGTGCGACTGTCGTTCGGCGGATTCAGCAACGGCGGCAAGCTGCAGCTCACCCTCGCGAGCGACGATCCCCAGCAGTTGAATACGGCGGCTGCTGCGGTCGAGCGCGACCTGCGCACGGTGCCCGGACTGAGCAACGTCACGTCGAGTGCGAGCTTGTTGAAGCCGGAGATCGTCATTCGTCCGCTGCCGGATCGCGCAGCCGAGCTCGGCGTCACGACCGATACGCTCAGCACTGTCACGCGTATCGCGACTTCCGGCGACGTCGAGAACAGTCTCGCGAAGCTGAACCTCGCGAGCAGGCAGGTACCGATTCGCGTCCAGTTGCGCGACGACGCGCGCCGCGACCTGGAGCGAATTCGCTTGCTGTCCGTGCCCGGCAAATCCGGACCGGTGCCGCTGATGAGCGTCGCTGAAGTTTCGATGGGCGCGGGACCGGCGCGCATCACGCGTTACGATCGCAGCCGCAACGTCACCGTGGACGCCGATCTCAACGGCATGCCGCTCGGCGACGTCGTGAAGAAGGCGCGGCAGTTGCCGGCTCTGCAGAACCTGCCGGCCGGCGTGCACCAGGTCGCCTCCGGCGAAGTCGAGTTCATGATGGAGCTGTTCGCCGGCTTCGGTCAGGCGATGGTCGTCGGCATTCTGTGCATCTATCTCCTGCTGGTGCTGCTGTTCCGCGAATTCCTGCAGCCGATCACGATTCTCGCGGCGCTGCCGCCCTCTGCCGGCGGCGCGCTGTTCTTCCTGTTCATCACCGGCTACGAGATGTCGGTGCCGGCGCTGATCGGCATGCTGATGCTGATGGGCATCGTCACCAAGAATTCGATCCTGCTGGTCGAGTACGCCGTGAAAGCGATGCACGAGCATGGCCTGTCGCGCTTCGATGCGTTGCTCGATGCGTGTTCCAAGCGCGCACGCCCGATCGTGATGACGACGATCGCGATGGGCGCAGGCATGTTGCCGATCGCCACCGGCTGGTCCGGCGATCCGAGCTTCCGCGCGCCGATGGGTGTGGCGGTGATCGGCGGTCTGCTGGCATCGACGGCGCTGAGCCTGTTCGTCGTGCCGGTGATCTTCACGATCACCGACGATCTGCAGCAGAAAATGCGCAAGATGATGACGCGCTTCAAGAAGGCGGACGCGTCGCGTCCGGCCGAGAGCGTCGGCTAGAACTAGTTGTCCTTCTGCTGACCGCCGACCGGCTGTCCCAGGAACACCAGGCGGTCGTTCAGCGCAGCGACCATGTCCACGTACGCCGCGGCGCGCTGATCGCTGCGCGCGATCGCATCCGCAGACTCCAGCGCTTCCTTGAAGATCGACGTGCCCTGATCGACGTCGCCGGTCTTCACGCGTGCGGCCGCGAGCGCTGCGAAGGCAGCGGGCTTCGGCTGCTTCTCCTCGATCTTGCGCACGGCACGCCGCGCTGCCTCGATCGTCTCCTGCGACAGCGGCGCTGTCGCTCGCAGTAGCTGCATGCCGAGCACGCCGAACTGCGCGGCCGCCTCGATCAGCGGATCGGAAAACTCTGCGGCGCTCGCCGCTGCCGAAGCGCTATCGGCGTTCGTTTGCATCGTCACGATGTCGCGCACGAGCAGCGCCCGAGCGACACGGTCGTTCATTCGCAGCGCTGTCTGCAAGGCTCCCGCGGAATCGCCGGCGCGGGCCATACCGCGGGCGATATGATCGAGCGTGTCCTCGCGCTGCTCGCTGCGCTCGAGTTTTTCCGCTTCGCGCATGGCTCGGGTCAGCGTCTGGATCGCGGCAGCACGGTCGCCGCTCAATGCTTGCAGTCGCCCGATCTGTGCGAGCGTCAGTGCGCGCCGCTCGGGCTCGCGCGGAAAGGATTCGACGGTCGCGATTGCGGTCTCGAATATCTGCTTCGCGCCGTTCGCATCGCCGGCGACTGCCCGCTGCGCGGCATACCGGCCTTGCATAGCTGCCCGATGCAGATCGTCGTCGATCTTCTGCAGTGTTGCAGCGGCGCCGCTCAAGTCGCCTTTGTCCGCACGTGCGAGCGCAACGCGTCCATAGACTTGCGCCCGGTCCGCGCGACGCACGCGCCCGACCATCGCATCGGCGCGATCGTTGTGGCCCAGGCGAACCTCGGCGACGGCGATATCGCCGACCGCGAGCGCTTGATAGAACGGGTCGTCGATATCGCGCAGCAGGTCGCGCGCGTTCGCCAGGTCGCCGCGAGCGGCGGCGATGGCGACGAGCTGTCGCAGGATCTCGCTCTTCGCCTCGCGATCGCGGATCTCCGCCGCTGTTTGCTGTGCGCCGGCAAAGTTGCCCGTGCGCAGTTGCACCGTCGCAATCTGCACGAGAGCGGCACCCTGCTGCCGCTTCGCCTCGATGCGATTCGCGGTCTCGCGCGCGCCCGCCAGATCTTCGGCCGCGATCTGCGCGAGCACGACGTCGTTCAGCACCCAGTCGCGGAAAGCCGGCTCGCGGATCTGTTCGACCGCGGCGAGCGCCTGGTGAATCGTGCGATCGGTGGCGGATTCGCCAATCAACGTCTGCACGCGCGCGATGCTGGCGAGCGTTTCGGCGCGACGGTAAGGATCTTCGATCGTGTCGGCGGCTGCGAGCGCGCGCGAGAGTGCGACGCCGCGCCATTGCACAGGATCGTCGATGGATTGGGCATGCGAAATCGCAGCGGTAGCCGCGATCGACGCCGCAACTGGCAGAAGCCACCGAAACTGCATGCGGCTAGCGTCCGCCGGCCGCCGCGAAAGGTCAACAACCGATGATGGGAGCCACCGCTGCTCTGATTCTCTGCATCTGCGGCTGCGTCACCATGCCGCCGAGCAATTTCATGAAGTGCGGATGCTGGCAGCCGGAAGCGATGTACTGCCAACGATAAGCGCGCAGCACAGTCTCGCGGATTGCGTGTTGCTCGGCCGGCGAGAAAGAACGTTCGCACAGGCGCATGAAGTATCCGGCGTCGGCCGCCGACTGACCTTGCAGCAGATGATCCAGACCGCCCATGAGCGCGATCAGATCGTCGACGGCGGCATCGCGCGCCTCGGGGCTCAACGCGCGGTCTTCGCGGCACCACTCGATCTCGTCCATCACTGCGTGCTGGCATTCCTCGAGCCAGTGGAAGCGGAACACGTCGCGATACAGGTCGGAGAGCTCTTCGTCGCGCTCGATGCTCTCGCGGTAATGGACCTGCGTGAATAATTCCACGTGGCAGGTCATCGCGAGTACGGCCCAGCTCGACCGGCCCAGCACCGTGCGCGCAACGTCGTTGGCGTCGGAGACCAGCACATACCCGCCGGGCATCTTCGTGCCGAGCGCAGTCTCGATGCGGCGGAACAGCTCCTGGTGCTTGATCTCCTCCTCGCTGAAGCGCACCAGGCCTTCGAGCGCAATCTGGTCGCCGAGGCCGTAGCGGATCGCCATCTCCAGCGTCTTGGTGCTGATGAAGCGCTCGAGCACGCCGAAGATGCTGGCGTAGCTGCGGCCCTGCACGTGACTCATCGTGCGCTTTTCCTCGGCCGTCAGGAACGGCAGGTCGTTGACCTTGGTCAGGCCGTCCGGCAGGAACTTGCGGCGGAAATCGAAGGTCCGGCCGCGGAACACATCGGCATCGATGTCCCAGCGGACGCGCTTCGAAGCCTTGATGCAGCGGGCATAGCGCGCGCGGTCGCTGTTCTCCTGGAACAGGCGCTCGGCGGCGGGCGAGACGACGAGATCGACGGCGGCATTCATGACGGGGCTGGCTCGGTGGCGACAGGGACGTAGCGAATAGTGTCGAACCCCCGCAATTCGCACATGAGGCAGGCGCCTCATTTCATGCGGCGCTGCGCCCGGGACAAATGTCCCACGTAGGGTGCCGGGAGAGAAAAAGAGGGGAAACTCAGCGCCGCAGCATTGAGACATGAGGAATCGCATTCGACAGCCGCAGCCGATGCTGCAGTGCTGAGTTTCCCCTCGTTTTCTCTCCCGGCACCCTTAGAACACGGCACCCTTAGAACAAGCCGCGGTCGCGGGCGTGCACGATCGCGCGGGCGCGCGAGTCCACGTTCAGCTTCTCGAAGATGTTGGTGAGGTGGTTGCGCACCGTCTTTTCGCTGATGAACAGCTTGCGCGCGATTTCGCCGTTGCCGTCGCCGTGTGCCACGAGCCGCAGGATCGCGTTCTCGCGGGCGGTCAGCTGCGGCAGGTCGCCGCTCTGCGGCGGAGTGTCGTGCGCGTGCTCCCCGGGGCCGAGGAACTCGATGAATGTCTCGCAGAAGCGCTCCCACGCCGGCTCGCACTCGGTGAGGATGTGATTGCGGCTCTCCAGCGTCACGAATTGCGCGCCGGGAATTTCCGCGGCGAGCAGCCGGCCCTGCTCGAAAGGAATGCGCGCATCGCCGCGCGCATGCACCACGAGCGTCGGCACTTTCAGGCGCGGCAGGAGCGAGCGCACGTTGATTTCGCCGAACGATTCGAGAATGCGCGCCGCGATCTCCGGCTGTGTCGTGGTACGCATCAAGTCGCTGAACCAGCGCACCTGCTCGGCGTTCGCATCCGGAATGAACAGCGACGCGAACAACTGGCGGAAGGCCGGATTCTCCTGGCCCCAACCCTGGCGGATCAGCTCGTTGAGCGCCTCGCCCTGACGGCGCACTTCCGGACCCCGTTGCCCCCAGCCTTCGGCGTAACAGCCGTACAGGACGAGCTGCGTGACGCGCCCCGGGTGTCGCACGGCGTATTCGATGCAGGCAGCACCGCCTTGCGAGACGCCCAGCAGCGGGAAGTGATCGAGATCCGACGCCGCGATGATTGCCTCGAGGTCGGCGACCTGTGCCGCGTGCGACAGATCCTGCGCGTTCCAGTCCGACAGGCCGCAGCCGCGCGGATCGAAACGGATGAGCTGGCGGCCGGACGAGAGAAACCGGAACCAGTGCCGCCACACCGGGCTCTGCCAGTCGAACTCCAGGTGCGACAGCCAGTTCGCCGACTTGACCAGCGGCGCGCCGCTGCCCGAGGTCGCGACCGCCAGGCGCACGCCGTCGGCGGACTTGATGAACCGGATGGTTTGCTGCATCGAGGACACGGCATTGCACTGGCGGCAGGGCCAGGAGCCGCCGCCGCCAAGAATACAACGCCGACGCGGTCAGATGGCGCGCAGTGCAGTCGCAACCGGCAGTCTTGCAGCCCGTACTGCCGGGAACAGCCCGCCGATCAGGCCGATCGTGCAGGCCCAGACGATGCCGGTGGCGATGAGGGCCGGGCTGACGCTCAGCTCGAAGATCAGGTGCCCGGCCGCTGCGCCGCCGCCGGAAGTGCTCACCTGATGACCGTTGAAGAACAGCCAGGCGATAGCCGCGCCGATGACGCCGCCGATGAAGGCGAGCAGCAGCGCCTCGGCCAGGACCGACATGACCATCGCAGTCGCGCCGAAGCCGATGGCGCGCAGCGTCGCGATCTCGCGTAGGCGCGCGCTCACGGCGGAATACATCGTGTTCAAAGCGCTGAAGATGGCGCCGATCGCCATGATGCCGCCGACGACATAGGCAATGACGTAGATGACCTTGCCGATGGTCTCCGACTGGTGGCGGTAGTACTCGCGCTCGCGGCTCACGTCGACCGCGAGCGCCGGGTTGGACGAGAGCGCATCCTTGAACTTCTGGAACGACGCTGGCGAATCCAGCAGCACCGTCACGCTCTGGAAACTGCCGCGCTGCTCGGCGGCGATCAGCGTCTCCGCATCGGTCATCAGCGACGATTCGTGCGAATCGCCCCCGGTCGTGAAGACACCGACCACCGTCCAGGTCGCGCCGTGCGTCTTGATCTTGTCGCCGACGTTCAGGCCCTTGAACTCGCCGCGAGCCGCCTTGCCGACGATCACCTCGGTCACGGCGGGCTGGAACATGCGGCCCTCGACGATCTTCAGCTCCGGGCGCACCTCGTGCAGCAGCGGGCCGACGCCGCGCAGCGCGACGTTCACTTCCGCGCCGTCCTCTTTGCGAAACAGATTCACCAGCCGCAGGCTTTCCGGCGAAGCGAGCGGCTTGCCATCGCTGCCGCGCTTGATGCCCGGAGCGTCTTCGATGAGCCTCGCGGCGTCGCGCGGGAGCGCGCTGCCCATCTCCGAGGCCGAGCCGTTACGCAGCACGATCGCGCGATCGTCGCGTCCGGAATGCTCCATGGTCGCGAGCATGCCGGTGGACATCGCCAGCACCGAGACCAGCACGCCGACGACGCCGGCGATGCCGATCACGATGACGACCGAAGTGCCGATCCGATGGGGCAGGCTCTTGAAGTTCATCAGCGTGACGGCGCTGATCTGCTTGAACAGGTTCATGCCCGACTATCTCCCCGCCAGCGCATCGACGATGTTCAGCTGGCGCGCGCGCCACGCCGGCGGCAGGCCGCTGACGAGCGCGAGGATCAGCGCCACGCCGCTCCCCATCGCCAGGACGATCAGAGGCATCGTGAAATTTCCGAAGATCACCTTGAGCGCGCCGGAGTTGAAGACCAGCGTCGCCAGCAGCAAGCCGATAGCGGCAGCGAACACGCACAGCGCCAGCGCCTCGATCAGCACCAATGCCAGGACCTTGGTGTCGGAGAAGCCGAGGGTCTTCAGCACGGCGAGCTCCGGCGTGCGCTCCCTGACCGACTGCATCATGGTGTTGGCCGTGAGGAACAACAGCGTGAAGAGCACGGCGCCGACGATCGCGTTGACGATGAAGTTGATGTCGCCGATCTGCTTGAGCTGCATCTGCGCGAGCGCCGACTCCGTCTGGGTGCGCGTCTCGTAGGTGGAGTTCTCGAACATCGCGTCGATCTGCTTGGAGATGCTGGTCGCCTGGTGCGGATCGCTGATGCCTACCAGGTAGTAGTGCACGATGTTGCCGCCGAAGGCGCTGTTCTCCTTGAAGTAGTCCTGGTTCAGATAGAACGAGGGGAAGCCGCCGCCGTACGACGAGGTGTCGAAGATGCCGACGATGTCGAACATCCAGGTGCTGCTGCCCTGCTTCGTGGTCCAGATGGAGGTGCCGATGGGCACGCGGTCGCCGACCTTCCAGCCGTACTTCTTGGCCAGCTCGCTGCCGACCAGCGCGCCGGTGCGCGTCTTCTGCATCGCCTCGAGATACTCGGGCTTGATCTTCATCTCGCGGTAGACCTTGAACAGCGGCTCGGCGTCGGTCGCGAATGCCGGGATCGCGTTCTTCGCGTTCTGGTAATAGCCGCCGAAGTACGTCCAGTGCGAGACCGCGCGTACGCCCGGCACGTTGCGAATGCGGGCGGCGTAAGCGATCGGCAGACCGTCGGTCATGTTGGTCTTGGCCGAGACGTACAGCCGATCGACGTTGAGATTCGTGATGACGGTGTTGAAGCCCGTGTTCAATCCCTGCAACAGGCCGAACAGCAGGAACGCAACCACGATCGATGCCATCGTGAACAGCGTGCGCGCGCGTTTGCGCCACAGCCCCGCCCAGATCAGGCCGAAATATTTCATGCCGCGCGTCTCGCTGCTTCGTCGACCAGCCGTCCCTTGTCGAGATGCAGCTCGCGCGAGGAATACTCGGCCGCCTTCGGATCGTGCGTCACCATGACGATGGTCTTGCCCTGCGTGCGATTCAGCGCCTGCAGTAGGTTCATGATCTCCTCGGCGCTGCGCCGGTCGAGGTCGCCGGTCGGCTCATCGCACACCAGCAGCGTGGGATCTGCAACCAGCGCGCGCGCAATCGCGACTCGCTGCTGCTGGCCGCCGGACAGCTCGTTCGGCTTGTGCTTGCCGCGATCGGACAGCCCGACCAACTGCAGAGCAGTCTCGACACGCTTGCGGCGCTCGCTGCGCGACAGGTTCGTCAGCAGCAACGGCACTTCCACGTTCGCTTCCGCTGTCAGGACCGGCAGCAGGTTGTAGAACTGGAACACGAAGCCGATGTGCTGCGATCGCCAGGTGGAAAGCGCGGCGCGCGACAGTCTGTCGATGCGCTCGCCGGCCACGTGAACTTCGCCGCTGGTCGGCTGATCGAGACCGGCGATCAAGTTCAGCATCGTGGTCTTGCCGGAGCCCGACGGGCCCATCAGCGCGAGAAATTCGCCGCGTGCAATGTCCAGGTCCACGCCGTGTAGGACTTCGACCTGCTGTTTGCCGCGCAGATAACTCTTGGCGACGTTGCGCAACGAGACGACTGGAGTCATGGCACCCTGCCTTCGCTTCGATTTTTCGGCGGCGAGTGTACGACGAGGTCACAGGCACAGTGAGACCGATTCGGCGAACGGCCGCAGGGCGCCGGCCAACGGCCGGAACCGGATTCAAGCGGCAGCGGGTTGTGCAGCGGGACGCGTTTCGCGGATCGGCAGATTCACGGCGGCGGCGAGCAGCGCGAGCGTGATGTCGGCGTACCAGATCCATTGGTAATTGCCGGTCTGCGCGAGCGCGACGCCGCCGAGCCAGGCACCGAGGAAGCCGCCGATCTGGTGCGACAGCAGTGTCAGGCCGAACAGCGTCGCGAGGTAGCGCGTGCCGAAGAGCTTGCCGACGAGGCCGGACGTCGGCGGCACCGTTGCCAGCCAGGTGAAGCCGAGAGCGCCCGCGAACAGGTAGACGTTGAGCGCGGTCTTCGGCATCACGACGTAGATGGCGACGATCGCCGCGCGGCTCGCGTAGATCAGCGCCAGCAGATACTTCATGCGATGGCGCTGCCCGAGCCATCCGGCCGAGAGGCTGCCGGCGACATTGAACAGGCCGATCAACATGAGCGAGCTCGCAGCCACTTCGGGACCGAGACCGCACAGGCGCAGATCGTTCGGTAGATGCGTGACCAGGAACGCGATGTGGAAGCCGCAAGTGAAGAAGCCTGCATGCAGATACAAGTAGCTCGGGTCACGCAACGCGACGCGCAGCTGCTCGCCGAGCGTCAGGTGCGGCACCGGCGCCAGGCTCGCAGCGCCGACCGCACCTGCGGTTTGCGAACGACGCAGCGGTAGCACCAACGGAATCGTCAGCAGCGCGGCGAACGCCGTAGCGAACATGGCACTCGCCCAGCCTGCCGCACCGATGATGAGTTGGACCAGCGGCGCGAACACCGACTGGCCGACCGAGCCGCCGGCGTTGATGAGCCCGGCGGCGAACGAGCGCCGCTCGGGCGGGAGACGTTGCGCGGCGATGCCGATGAGGATCGAGAAACTGCCGGCTGCGGCGCCGGCCGCCGACAGCACGCCCATCGTGAGCAACAGCCCGGTGCTCGACGTCGCGAACGGCGTCAGGACGTAGCCGAGCGCCAACATGATTGCACCCGCGATGATGACCTTCACCGCGCCGAACTTGTCGGCGATCGCACCGAAGACCGGCTGGGCCGCGCCGAATACGAACTGCCCGACCGCGAGCGCGAAGCTCATCGCGACGATCGAAACGCCGGTCGATTGCGTGATCGGAATCAGGAACAGGCCGGAAGTCTGCCGCGCGCCCATGGTGATGAGCAGGATCGCGCTGGCTGCGAGCGTCAGCGCCCAGAGCTGTCGCTGAGCCGGAGATCGGGTGGTGTCATCCATTGCGTAGTATCGCCACGGGCCGCTGCGGGCTCACAGATACAGATTCGTCCCGCGCCCGAAGTACAGCTTCGAGCGCCATAACGAATCGGAATCTGCTGATCAGTTTCGGGCGGCTGCTTCGACGATCTTCGCGGCCTGCTTCTGCAGCTTCCGCCGCAGGCTGACCGGCTTGACGATGTCCGTCTCGTGGCCGACCTCGAACAGGACGCGCAGCGCGATGTCCTCGCGATCGAACTCCAGCGTCACGGCCTTGCGGCCGCGGAAGTTGTCGCCGAGCGGCTCGAGACGCGGCCGCAGCCAGGTGCCGAACGAATCCAGCAGGTGGCGGCGGCCGCGCGCACTGATGTTCACCTCGACGGCGAAATTACGCGGCGGCGGATTGCTCTCGAAGCGCTCGCACCAGCGCTTCCAGAATTTCTGCAGATCGAAGTCCGCATCGCGCGCAAACGTTTCGGTGGTCGCCGCGAGTGCGTGCAGGCGTGACATCCGGAACACGCGCATCTCGCGCTGCACGCGACCGATCAGATACCACGTGTCGACTTTCACCACGAGCGCATACGGCTCGACGTGGTAGTCCTTGTGCTCGCCGTTGCTGCGCTCGTAGCGGATATCGACGCAGGTGTCTTTCCAGATCAGCGTGCGGAGCTGATCGAGGAACGGCGAGGCGTCGAGCGAACGGAACCAGGGTTTCGTGTCGAACAGCAAGCGGCCGCGCGCGTGCTGGGCGCGGAGCTGGTGGATCGAAGGCACGGCCGCCGCGAGCTTGTCGAGCGCGGAGTGAGCCGGCATAGCCAGCTCGCGCACACCCATCGATGCGGGACTTGCGATGAGCGCAAGTGCCTCCGCCTCGCCCGGCGAGAGGCCCGTCAGATCCGACGTGTAACCTTCGACCAGCCGAATGCCGCCGCCGCGCCCCGCTTCGGTGTACACCGGCACACCCATCGACGACAGCGCGTCGATGTCGCGGAAGATCGTGCGAATCGACACGTCGAGGCGCTGCGCCAGCTCGCCCGCCGTGAGCGGGTGACCGCGTTGCAGAGCCATGAGAATGGAAATGAGCCGTTGTGCGCGCACGCCTATCTCAGCTTCCCCGCGCCCATGAAGGCCGCGACGTAGTCGGCCTGGCTGCGACGGATGACCTCGTAAGCCTCATCGCGGCCGTACACGTGCGTGATCTCGACTTTGTGCTCGGGCGAGCCGGGGACGTGCTTATAGGTCAGGAAATAGTGGCGCAAGCGCTCGATCACGGACGGCGGACATTGCGCGAGCTCGGTGAGCTCGCCGTACAACGCATCGTCGCGCATCACCGCGATGATCTTATCGTCCGCCTCGTTCGAGTCGATCATGCGAAAGCCGCCGATCGGGATCGCCTGCACCAGCAGGTCGCCGTGGCCGATCGTCTTCTCCGTGAGCACGCACACGTCCATCGGGTCGCCATCGCCGACGATACCTGCTCGCCCGGTGCGCTCGGTGCAATAGGCGCCGACGCGCTCCGCGCACAGCGTGCGCGGCAGGAAGCCGTACAGCGACGGGCAGACGTTCGAGAACCGCTGCGGGCGATCGATCTTCAACAGCCCGGTCGCCTTGTCGATCTCGTACTTGACCGTGTCGGTCGAGACGATCTCGATGTACGCAGTGACCACCTGCGGAGCCTGGGCGCCGAGCTCGACGCCGTGCCAGGGATGCGCGCGGAATGCAGAGGGGAAAAGTGTTGGCATACTTGAGTACTTCTTAGCAGGCTCGCAATGATCGACCTCAAGTCTTACATCCGCAACGTTCCGGACTTCCCGCAGCCCGGCATCCTGTTTCGCGACATCTCGCCGCTGTTGCGCCACGCGTTCGGCGCAACGATCGAAGCGCTCGCCGCACTGCTCGACGAGCGCGAGTGGTCGCAGATCGACGCCGTGGCCGGCGTCGAATCGCGCGGCTTCATTCTCGCGTCCGCGCTGGCGCTGAGGCAGCGCAAAGGCTTCGTGCTCGTCCGCAAGAAGGGCAAGCTGCCGCCGCCCGTAGTGGAGCTGGCGTACGGCCTCGAATATGGCCAGGGCGTGCTCGAGATGCAGGCCGATAGCGGCCGACTCCTCCTCGTGGACGATGTCCTCGCTACCGGAGGAACGCTGACGGCCGCCGCGACCCTGGCGGAGCTGGCCGGCTACACCGTCTCTCACTCGGTGGTGCTGCTGGATCTCAAGCTGAATCCACCGTTCCGCTGGGATCGACCGCCCGTTCGCGCCGTCCTCGAATACTGACCTCCTCCCCGTTCCAGCATGCGGAACGGATCCTCTCACAAATCTTTGCCCGGCGCTGCGGGATCGCGACGGAACCTCGCGCTGACAACACTGTAGATAAGGGGTTGGAGCGGCTATCCTGAGCCTGCTTTTCCAGAGGAATCTTCGATGAAGACGCTGCGTTGGTTACCCGCGCTGCCGCTCATGTGGCTGGCCGGCCAGGCCTGGGCGCTCAACCCCGGCGAAGTGGTCGACAACTTCCGGCTGATCGACCAGAACGGCAAGTCGCACGAGCTCTACTACTCGTCCGACATGAAGGCCGTCGTGGTGATGGTCGTCGGTAACGGCTGCCCCATCGTGCGCCAGGCGCTGCCGGCGCTGCGTGAGATCCGCGAGCAGTACAAGGCGCAGAACGTGGAGTTCCTGCTGCTGAACTCGAACCTGCAGGACAAGCCCGATGCCGTCGCCGCCGAGGCGAAGGAATTCAACGTCGACTTCCCGATCATGCTCGACGGCGCGCAGCTCGTCGGCGAAGCGCTCGGCGTCGTGCGCACCTCCGAAGTATTCGTGATCGATCCGAAGGGCTGGAAGCTTGCGTACCGCGGCCCGATGGACGATCGGCTGTCGTATGAGAAGCAGCGTCCGGCTACGAAGCACTACCTCACCGACGCGCTCGACTCGGTGGTCGCCGGCCAGCCGGTCAAGGTCAGCAAGGCCGATGGCGTCGGCTGCCTGGTCAATTTCCCGGAGCGCGACAACAAGACCTCGCACGCCAAGATTTCCTATTCCGGGCAGATCGCGCCGATGCTGGTCGACAAGTGCACGGCGTGCCACCAGACCGGCGGCGTCGGTCCCTGGGCGATGACCAGCTACGACATGGTCAAGGGCTTCGCGCCGATGATTCGCGAAGTCGTGCGCACGCAGCGCATGCCGCCCTGGCATGCCGATCCTCACTACGGCGTGTGGCAGAACTCGCGCGCGCTGACCGATGACCAGCGCAAGCTCCTCGTGCACTGGATCGAAGCCGGCGCGCCGCGCGGCACGGGCCCGGATCCGCTGCTGAAAGTGAAGCCGGATACGAGCGAGTGGAAGCACGGCAAGCCCGACCTGGTCGTCGAGATTCCGGCGTACGACATTCCGGCGACCGGCGTGATCGAGTACCAGTACCCGAAGGTCAAGAATCCGCTGGGCCGCGACGTCTGGATCACCGCGGTCGAGATTCATCCCGGCGCGAAGCAGGCCATCCATCACATCATCGCGCAGGACCCGGTCGTGCTGAACGGCCAGCAGCGCGGCGGTAACGGCGGCGGCAACCTCGCGGGCTTCGCGCCCGGCATGTCGCCGGTCGTGTATCCGGCCGACACCGGCGTGCTGTTCCCGAAGGACGCGGATTTCGTGTTCCAGATGCACTACACGCCGAACGGCCAGGCCGTGACGGATCACAGCAAGGTCGCGTTCTACTTCCGCGAGGCGAACAACCCGCCGAAGTATCCGCTGCACCTGACCGCGTTGGTGGATTTCCGCTTCGCGATCCCGCCGGGCGCGAAGGAGTACGGCACGACGGTGACGCGCGACGTCACACGCGACATGCTGGTTTATAACTTCATGCCGCACTCGCACCTGCGCGGCAAGTCCGGAAAGATGAGCGTGATCTACCCGGACGGCAAGGAGGAGATCCTGCTCAACGTGCCGAAGTACGACTTCAGTTGGCAGACGGTGTACGAGTACAAGGACCCGAAGACGATTCCGGCCGGCTCGAAGCTGGTGTGGAACTTCAACTGGGACAACTCGACGCAGAACCCCGGTAACCCGGACCCGACCAAGACGGTGAAGTGGGGCGACCAGACGTTCGAGGAAATGGGCATCGGCTTCATCCGCTACCGCTACCTCGACGAGGAAGTGGGCAAGCCGGCGCCGGCGCAGGTCACCACGGCCGCCCAAAACAACTGACACGGCATCCGCTCCGAGACGTAAGAAGGCGGCCACAGGGCCGCCTTCTTTTTTCCGGAACCCCGCCCACAACCCGGACGTTTCATCACCGGAAGGATTCGATGTTTCGGGCGAGCGGAACGAGACGAAAGCAATTTCGAATCGAACCGTAAAACCGGAAATCGGGGCCTTCCGTCAAAGCCCCGTCCTCACGGACGGGGCTTCCTTCTATGTGCGCTGCGAGTTTCGCTATAGTCGCGGCCCTATGCGAAAACCCGTCTCGGCTTGGTCGGTCATTGTCTTGTCCTTCTTCTGTGCCTCCGCATCCGCCGCGACGATGTACGTCTCCGACCAGTTCACCGTGCCGCTGCGCCGGGGACCCTCCAACAGCCACAAGATCCTGCACGCGGGGTTGCCGAGCGGCACGGCGCTCGAGGTGATCAGCGAAGACGCAGCAGCCGGCTTCACCCAGGTGCGCACGTCGAACGGCACCGAAGGCTGGATCGAAACGCAGTACCTGTCCGGGCAACCGATCGCCCGCGACCGGCTCGCCGCCGCGGACCGGCGGGTCGAGTCGCTCGAAACGCAGTTGAAGAGTCTGCGCCAGAGCGACAGCCGCGCGAACGACCTCGGCAAGCAAACGGAAAAACTGCAGGCCGAGCTGGCCGAGGTCCGGCGCGTCTCCGCCACGTCGCTCGCGAACTACGAAGAGAACAAGCAGCTCAAGGCCAGCAACGAGACGCTGCAGCAGCAGGTCACGCAGTTGAGCCAGCGCGTGCGTCAGCTCGAGCGCAACGAGACGCTGCGCTGGATGCTCGCCGGCGGCGGCCTGGTCTTGCTCGGATTGCTGATCGGCGCACTGATCAAGTCCCGGCCCAAGCGCAGCAGCTGGGCGTGAGCTAGAATCCGCGCTCCCCAAAAACAGCCAACACACTCGGGAGCCGCGATGAACCACTGGACCCGCTCATTGCTGGTCGGCGCGCTTGTCAGCGTCGCCGCCACTGCCTTCGCTCAGCAACAGGATTTCAGCAAAGTCGAAATCAAGGTCACGAAAGTCTCCGGCAACATCTATTTTCTGGAGGGCGCGGGCGGCAACATCGCCGCGTCGGTCGGCGACGACGGCATCGTCATCGTCGACGATCAGTTCGCGCCGCTCGCCGACAAGATCCGCGCCGCGCTGAAGGGCATCACCGACAAGCCGCTGCGCTTCATCATCAACACGCACTATCACTTCGATCACACGGGCGGCAACCTGCCGTTCCACGACGCGACGATCATCGCGCAGGACAACGTCCGCAAGCGCCTGGCGCAGGCGAACGTGGTCGGCAACGGCGGCAGCGCCATGAAGATTGATCAGCCCGCGAACCCGAAGGAAGCGCTGCCGGTCATCACGTTCGAGCACGACGTGACGCTGCACGTCAACGGCGAAGACATCCGCGCGCTGCATGCGCCGAGCGGCCACACGGACGGCGACAGCATCGTGTTCTTCCCGAAGTCCAACGTCGTGCACTTCGGCGATGACTTCGTGCGCTACGGCTTTCCGTTCATCGACATCAACGGCGGCGGCAGCTCCAAGGGCATGATCGCGGCGCTGGAAACTGCGATGACGCAGCTTCCGAAGGACGTCAAGGTGATCCCGGGCCACGGCGCGCTCGCGACGCTCGACGACGTGCGTCCCTTCGTGGCGATGCTGAAGGAAACGCGCGCCGTCGTGGAGAAGGGAGTGAAAGCGGGCAAGACGCTGCAGCAATTACAGCAGGAGAAAGTGCTCGCGCAGTGGGACAAGCAGTATTCCGGTCAGTTCGTCTCGACCGACCTGTTCATCGAGACGCTGTACAACGAGCTGACGGGGAAGAAGACCGCGGCCCTCGTGAAGCACTAGAGTGAAGCACTAGACCAGTTTCAAATCGCGAGTCAGGGCGTCGATCGCTTCGATCGACGCCGGCCCCAGGCCCAGGCACGTGATCGTGCCTGCGGCCACGACGGTGTGGCCCGCGTCCCTGATCAGCGCATTCGGCAGCCCGGCATCCTCCGCGGCTGCTTCGAGCTCGAGCAGTTGCTGCTCGGATTCGCCGCGGAGCACGACTTTGGGCATGCCGTTCTCGACCCAACGTCGTCGCGCATCAGCAGTCGCTTCGAGCAGAGCGGCGACGGACGCGTGCGCAACCTGCGCGGCGAGTTTGCCGCGCGGCAGCTTCAATGCCTCGTTGACGACGATGACTTGCTTCAGAACAGCTCGCCTGCAGGTCCCTTGAGCATCTGCGCGCGCACCAGCGGAATCGGCGGCCCGCCGTACGACAGGAATTCGTCGTTGAACTGCTTCCACGCCTGCTCGCCGCCGCGCGTCGCCGACCAATCGGCGCGCAGCTTGCGGATCATCAGCTTGCCCATGGTGTAGTTCAGATAGGCGGGATCGTACGTGCCGCGGGCGGCCTGCTGGCGCGCATTGCCGGCATCCTGGTGTCCCTTCTCCTTGAACATCTGCTCGCACTGCTCGACCGTCATGCCTCGCGTGTGCAGGCCGATGGCGCACATGTAGCGCACGTTACGCAGCAGCGCGTTCAACAGCTGGCCGATGTGGATCTCCGGCGCGCCGTTCGCGATTCCCTTTTCGATCATCAGCTCCTCGCCGTAGTGCGCCCAGCCCTCGGCGAACGCATAGCCGACGAACAGCTGACCGAAGCGCCACGACGCGCGATTGGAGTGCAGGAACTGCAGGAAGTGGCCGGGCCACACTTCGTGCACCGACGTGAACATCAGGTCGGCTTTGCCGGGGACGTACTCTTCCTGCTCGGCCTTCGGCCAGCTCGGATCCGGCGGCGCGATGTAGTACACCGACGGCAGATTCTTCTCGTACGGGCCCGGGATGTTGATGTATGCGAAGTTCTGCCGGCGATAGGCCGGCGCTTCCATCACCAGCGCCTCCTCCGGTCCGGGAATCGTCACGACCTCGTGATCGACGATGAACTGGCGCAGCTGCGCGAGCTGCTCGCGCGCACCCTCGACCGCGCCGCCGGTCGGCTTGTCGGCATTCATCTTGGCGATGCACTTCTCGATCGTCGCGTCGCCCGCGTAGCGCTTGCACTCATCCGCGAGCGCCGCGAGGTTGCGCTCCAGGTCGGCCCGTCCGATCTCTTCGAGCTTGTCGATCGAGGTCGTGACGTTCTCCGTCATGCGCACCATCGCGGCAAAGCGCTCCGGCCCGAGCACGTAGGCGTCGCTCTTGCCCGGCTTCTGCGCTGCCAGCCACTTGGCGTAGTCCTGCATCGCCTTCGCGGCCGGCTCGATGACTTCCGTGAGCTGCTTCTTCAGCTCCGCGTCCTGCACTTCCGCGAACGCCTGCGGCACGTCCTTGCGATAGAAGTCGGCGAAGCCGCCGAAGCTCTTGGTGCTGAAATCGATGAACGTCTTCGGCAGCGGCATCTGCACGTTCTTCTTGATCTGCGCCACCACGCCCGGAATCTGTTGCGCGTACTTGATGAACGCGCGCAGGCGCTGATCCGCCGGCGCGTACGGCACCGTGACGTAGGTGCTCGGATCGAGCCCCGTATTGAAGTACCACGCCGGATTGGTAAACGGCTGGCGCGCTTCGCGCAGCCAGAACAGGTCGCCGTCGATGCGGCTGACCATATAATCGCGCTGAAAGCGCTCTTCGGGCGACAGGTTCGCATCCTGGAAGCCGACCGCGCGTTGTCGCGTCTGCTCGAGGCGCGCGATTTCCTTCTGGATGCCCTCCGGCGTCCAGTCGGGCAACTGGCCGTCGAACTCGTGCTTGCCGCTCTGGACCGCGAACGGCGGCTGGGCGGCGAAGTAGGCCTCGATGAACTCATCGACGAACTTGGTCCATTCGACGTTCACCGCCGGCGCGGGTGCCTCGCTCTTGTGCTCCGGTGACGGCGACTTGCTGCAGCCGGCGAGCATTGCGAATGTCGCTGCAGCGATTGCTAAAAGCGGCCAGAGACCGGAGCGGGACTGCGCCATATGCGGACCTCGTCGATGCCGATGGGCACGACAAAGCCGCGATGATACTCGCCCTCCCCCATTGCGGGGGAGGGCAACTCTTTCAACTGTGCAAGGTTAGAAGTTCATCCGCAGCGACAACCCGTACGTGCGCGGCTGGTTCGTGAGGTAGCCGACGCGAGCACGGAAGCCACGCTCGCGATCGAGCGACAGCAACGCGCGCTCATCCCACACGTTGTTGACGTACAGCGCCGCTTCCCATGCATCCTTCTTGACGCCGAAGCGCATGTTGCCGATGTCGTACGCCGGCAGCTCCGGCTCGAAGGTGAAGCTGTTGATGGTCGTATTGCCGAAGTTGAAGAACCCCGGCGCACCCGGGCAACCGACGCACCCGACGCCCGGCTCCTGGTCGGCAAGCTGCGTGAACGACGAGCCCACGTGCTGGTACGTGAAGTTCGCGAACGCATCCAGTGCCGCCGTGAACTGCCAGTTGTAGGTCACGCTCGCCGAAGCCTGGAACTCAGGCGAGGTCGGCAGGCGATTGCCGTCGCGGATGCCCGCGATCGGTACGCCGGCGGAATTCGTCTGCGTCTCGGTGATCTCGGCTTTGACCCAGGTGGCCGACAGGCCCAGGTCCCAATCCGGCGTCGGCCGCGCGTTCACCTCGATTTCCGCGCCGATCGACTGCGCCTGCGCGTTGAGCACGATACGCGACGAGCACGAGCCGGCGTCCGCGATCACCTGGAGGTCGTCGATGTCCGAGAAGAACACCGCGGTGTTGAACGTGACGCGCCCGTCGGCAAGCTGCGTCTTCGCACCCAGCTCGTAGTTCAGCACCTTCTCGTCCTTGAAGTCCGGGTGACCGCCGAAGGTGGTGAGGTCGCCGGTGGCGGGATCGCACAGGCCGACGTTCAGCGGATCGTTGATGCCGCCGAGACGGAAGCCGCGCGCGACCTGCGCAGTCAGCAACACGTCGTCGTTCGGTTCGTATGACAGGATCAGGCGCGGCGAGAAGCCGTCCGAGCTGGTCTTGCCCGGCTGCTTCGTGTAACCGACGTCGGCGAACACGCCTGCGAAGGTCAGCAGGCGATCTTCGTTGAAGTCGTAGTAGCGCACGCCGCCGGTCAGGCTCCACTGATCGGTAAAGCGATACGTGCCTTCGCCGAACAGCGCGAACTGTTTGAACGTGAACGGCACGTCCGAGAAGTACGGCGTGTTCGGCGGCGCGTTGAACCCCGTGCTCGGCGGCAAGCCGCGCGCTGCGAGGAACGCGTCGTAACCCGGAGTCGGCAGGTTCTGGCCGTACTCGCGATCGATGTGCTGGTAGAACGCGCCGATCAGCCACTGGACGGCGTCGCCGCCGTCGGAGGCGAGCCGCACTTCCTGGCTGAACAGCTCGAGGTTGGTGGTGTCGATCAGCGGCGAGTTCAGGCGCACTTCCGCCGGCGTCGCCGGCAGCGGATTGCCTTGCGGGAAAATGCCGCCGAAGGTGATCGACACACTGCCCGTGAGCTGCGAGGCGTCGCGTGTCACGACCACGTCGCGATCGGTGTACGAAGTCACCGAGGTCAGCGTCACGCCGCCGAAACCCCAGTTGACCACGAGGTCCGCGAGCGTCATCTCGTCGTTGATCCCCTCCGGGATCTGCGTCACCTGGCCCCGCTCGCCCGGATTCACCGGCGGCTGCGTAGTGGTGAAGGGATTGCCGAGAATGTTGTAGTGATCGATGCGCGGATAGCCGTCGGTCTCCAGCTTCTGGTAGACGACGCGCGGCGTGATCGACAAGTTATCGCTCGGCTGCCAGAGCAGCGCGACGCGCGCGCCGTACTTCGAGCCGCCGTTGACGTCTTCACGCGTAGGCCGGCCGGGATAAACGGAGTCGATGAATCCGGCAAGCTCGTTGTAGTAACCCACGACGCGCAACGCCGTCGACTCGCCCGCCGGCAGGTTGACCGCCGCGCGCACGTTGTAGCCCATTTCGGAATCGTCACCGCTGGTGACGCCGGCTTCGGCGGTGCCTTCGAATTTGCCGAGCTGCGGCTGGCGCGTGATGTAGCGGATCGTGCCTGCCGACGATCCTGCGCCGAACAGCGTGCCCTGCGGGCCGCGCAGCACTTCGAAGCGCTCCAGATCGAACAGGTCGAGGTCCGGCGTGAACAGCGACTGCGAGATCGCCGACTCGTCCAGATACACGCCGATGGATTCCTTGACGCCGCCCACCAGGTCGCGCACGACCTGACCGGCGCTGATGCCGCGGATTGCGACCTGGCTCTGCCCCGGTCCGAGGTCGGTGATCGTGAGGCTGGCGATGTTGCGCGACAGCTCGGCGATGTTGGTCGAGCCGGAGTCGCGGATCTGCTGCTCGCTGGTGGCAGACACCGCGAACGGCACGTCCTGCAGCGCCGAAGCGCGCTTCTGTGCGGTCACGATGATCTGCTCGATGATGTTCTCGTCGCTCGCTGCGAAGCCGAGCGCCGGCGCAGCCAGCCCAAGGGCGAGCACGCTGCTGGTCAATGCCTTCTTGCTGTACATGATCCTGGTATCCCCGTGTAAACACTCAAGCGAATTCAAGCTCAAAAAGCGAAAGGGGGCGCCAGTAGCGCGCCCCCTTCCGGTCATCCTGTCGTTGTCGATCTCTCCATCAGAACTTGATCGCGGCGCGGGCATGGATGTAGCGGCCCGGCACCGGATAGATCGTTCCGTCGTAGTTGTTGAGGTCGCAAGCGCGGCACGGCGGCGGATCCTCATCCAGCACGTTGTTGATACCGAGCGCGAACTGCACCGCCTGGTCCCACAGCGTCGGCGTCCAGGCGACCTGCAGATCCGCATACACTCGCGAATCCATCACGTCGATGTTGTTCGCCGGATCGCTGCACAGGTTCTGGGCGCGTGCGTTCGCCGTGCAGGCTGCGTCGAGGGCGCTCAGGTAGCGCAGCGTCAACGACGTCACGAAGTCGCCCTTCTGCCAATCGGTGGCCAGCGTCGACTTGTAGCGCACGTAGCCGCGGATCGGCGAACCGAGCTCGATGCCCGCCAGCTCGCGGTCGACCAGGCCGTTCGTACCCAGCGTGAACTCCTTGTAGCCGCCGAGATAGGTGTTGGCCCAGGTGAAGCGCAGCGAGCCGAAGCCGAACTCCGGCGTCGACAACTGCACCGTCCAGTCGATGCCGTCGGTCTCGATGCGGCCGATGTTCGTCAGCTGGTTCGCGAACGCGACGATCGCGCCGCCCGGACCGCGGACGATGCCGTTGCAGAACTGCGCCGACAACGTCGACACGCAGCTGTCGAGCTGCACCTGCGCATCGAGCGCCTGGATCGCGTTATCGAGTTTGATGTTGTAATAGTTGACGTCGAACGTCAGGTCCTCGATCCAGGAGGCGTTCTTGGCCCACGACGGGCTGTAGCCGAGCCCGAACGTGTACGTCTCGGACGTCTCCGGCGTGAGAGCCTCGTTGCCGCCCGTCTGCACGCTGATCTGCGCATTCAGCTGCTGGTACGTGGTCGGCACTCCGAGCTGCGTGCAGTTGGCAGCAGCCCCCGGGTTCTGCGTCTGGAACCGATCGCAAGGATCGTCCAGTGCGCTGTCGAAGCGCGAACCCGTGTTGAAGAGCTCGCCGATGTTCGGCGCGCGGAAGCCTTCGGCCCAGTTCGCACGGAACGACAGATCGTTGTACACACGCCAGTACAGACCGAGCTTGTACACTTCGTCGCGACCGAAGTTGTCGTAGTCGGACGAGCGCACCGCGCCGGACAGTTCCAGGCGCTGGATCGCAGGCAGGTTCGCGAGCAGCGGAGCGCGCAGCTCGAGATAGGCTTCCTTGACCTTCACTTCGCCCGCTGTCGGCGAAGCCGGCACGTCTGCCGTCTCGCCACTCTGCGCCACCGAGTCCGGATTGAACTCGCCGGTTTCCTTGCGGTATTCCAGTCCGAACGCGTAGGCGAACGCGCCGGCAGGGAGGTCGAACACCTCGCCGCTCAGGTTGAACGCGACGTCGTTCAGCTCCTGGTTGCTGGTGTCGTTCTGCGTGTACGTCACGTACGCAAGCATCTCCGGCGTGATCGTGCCTTGGCCGCCGAAGACGTTGAACGGCGTGCAGCCCGGCGTCGCCGCGCAAACGGCCGGGTCACCGAGCGCGACCGACAGCTTGCGTGCGTTGAAGATGTTGTGGCCGGTCTGCGAAGCGTTGTTGCGCCCCCAGTTCAGGCTCACGTCCCAGTAGTGGGTGCGGCTGCCGAGCTCCAGGTTGCCGCTCAGTGCACCCGACAGCATCCAGCTGTCCACATTCTGGTCGAAGATGCGCGGTCCGGCCTCGAGCGGCCGACGCCCGATCGTGATCAGGTTGTTGCTGCCGCCGGGACCCGCACCCGGACCGAGGTTGATGCCGAACGGGTTGAAAGGCTGGTTCGCGGGAATGAACATGTTGTCCATGTAGAACCCGGCGCCGGCATCCGAGCCCATGAACAGCGGATTCGGCGCGGCCTGGTTGTGCGACGACCGGTTGGTGAACGACGCCGTGAACGTCAGCTCGACGTTGTCGGCGACGTCGTACGCGGCCTTGCCGAACACGTTGACGCGCCGATTCGGCGTCTGCAGATAATTGAACGGCCGGAAATTGAAACGGTCGGCGGCGCTGAATGCGTGCCAGTTGCCGCTCGCCGGATTGTTCGGGTTGTAGCCCGTGGCCGGCGCGCCGGTATTGAGCGTGATGTCGATGACATCGGGATCCGTGCCCGGATCCGGACCGTCGCCGCGCGGATCGAGGAAGATCATGCGGCCCTGCGGAGTGCCGGAGCTGCCGCCGAAGTTACACGGGTTCGCGCCGAACACTACGCACGTCGACAGCTCGCGATCGCCCGACATCACCGGGTCCTGCCGCGAATAGCCGAGGCTGATGAACGTGTGGCTCTTGTCGCCACTCGTGCCCCAGGACATGTTGTAGTCCTGCGTATAGCCGTCGCCTTCGTCGTAGGCGGCCTGGTTCGTCTCGAACTCGAAGCCTTCGACGTTCGACTTGGTGATCACGTTGACCACGCCGGCGATGGCATCGGAGCCGTAGATCGGCGAGGCGCCGTCCTGCAGCACTTCGATGCGCTCGATGGCTGCGGTGGGAATCGTGTTGAGGTCGACTGCGCCCGACACGCCGCTCGCGGAGGAGCCGCGGACCCAGCGCCGGCCGTCCACGAGCACCAGCACGCGCTTCGATGTCAGGTAGCGCAGATCGATTTCGCTCGCGCCGGCGCCGATGCCGCCGCCGTCCGGCGGGAAGCCGAGGTTGCCGCTCGCATTGTTCGCGCGGTTGATGGCGGAGCCGGAGATCGGCAAGCGCTGCAGGTAGTCTGCGATCGAAATTTCGCCGCTGCGATCGATGTCGGCAGACGTGGTCGTCTGCACGGGGGCAGTTGCCTCGACCGGGCTCTGACGAATGCGCGAGCCGGTGACGATCACCTCTTCCGGCTGCTGCTCAGCGCCGAAGGCAGGCTGTATACATGTGGCTGGAATCAAACACGCAGACGCGAACAGGGCGTAGCGATTCTTACCGGCCAGGGCACGAAACGTTCTTATATCCATGACGACCTCCCGAGAGAGGGCGCAGACGCTAGCACTCGATATTGTAAATAAGCAAGCCGGAGTGGCCGTCGCCGCAAGCCGATCGAGGGCGTTTGATGCATGGACGCAACGCCAAATCCACTGTCTTGCGCAATGCTGCGCGATGCATTCCGGAACATTGCCCGCGGCCGGCGCGTCATGTCTGCGGAAGCAGCAAAGTTATCGTCGCAAGACGAAAACCAAGCTCTTCCAATGCCGTAAGCCGCTATCTCTTCACCGAGTCCGGCCTATGGCCGAAGCCCCGCCTTCTGCGACGGGGCTTCACTTTTTTATGGGAGAGCTTAAGGAGTCGGGCTAAAGCCCGATCTACAGGTCCTCTTTCCAGCCTCTGCTGTCCTCTCACAAAATCGATTGCAGCAGATTTCCGTACGCGCGCGGCTCGGTCAGCGCGACGAACAGCAGCCCCGTGATGGCCCCGCCGAGATGCGCGTCGTGATTGATGCGGCCGTGCGGATGACGCGATGCGTAGTAGGTGTACCCGAGGTACATGACCGCGAACAACGGCGCCGGAATGGGGATCGGAATCGGCAGGATCAGCAACGACTGCTCGGGGAAATACACGATGGCGGCGAACAGCACCGCCGAGATCGCGCCCGAGGCGCCCAGGCAGGCGTACTCCGGATTCCGACGCTGCTTGTAGTAGGTCCCCGCATGGCTGATCAGCAGGCCCGCCAGGTACAGCACGATGAACCGGCCCGTGCCCATGTAGCGCTCGAGCGTGAACGCGAAGAAGTAGAACGTCATCATGTTGAAGATCAGGTGCATGAGGTCCGCATGCACGAAGCCGCTCATGATGACGGTGTCGTATTCCTTGCGACGCAGGAACCAGTACGGGCGGAACAGGCTGCGTTCGATGAGCTTCGGCGCGCCGAACAGGCCGATGAGGCTGATGGCGATCGTGGCGACGAACAGAACGAGCGCGGCCGAAATTTGCGAACCCACGATGCGCTTGCCCGAGAACAGACCTGACAACCAGGCCGGGGCATTGTGCCGTATTCAGCCGCCACAAGCCTGCTGCTGCTCGCACTCGATTGCGTGCACCTGCCCCTGTAGGTCCGCGGCGTAGACGACGCCATCGCTCATCGCGGGCGCGGCTGCGAACCCCCACTCGGCTTTCTTCTCCACCGTTTCCTTGCTGGGCGGATCGAGGTACATCCAGCGGATCGCACCGCTTGCGCGATCGATCGCGACGACAGCACCGGCGCGTGCGCCTGGATACGCACCCGCGCCGACGGTCGCAGCAACGACCAGCTGCTTGCCGACTGCGGTGCGCGGCCAGGCCCAGCCCCGCACCGCAGCTTTCCAGCGTAATTTCCCGTCCCGAGCATCGATTGCGAATACGCCGACGCCGTCGGAAGAGCCGGTGTAAACGACGCCATCGCGCACGACCGGCGGCGACTCGATCCACGAGAACCAGTAGTAGTGCTTCCACAGCTCCTTGCCGTTCGCTGCATCCAATGCGATCAAGTCGTAGGTGCGGCTGCCGACGAACACACGGTCGGCATCGACGACGAGGTCGCCGGCGACGGGCAGATGCGCGTCGTAACTCCAGCGCTGCTTGCCATCGCTCGCGCCGACTGCCTGCACGATGCCTTGGTAGTCGGCGAGCAGCACGAGATCGCGATACAGCGCAGGTGTGGCCGTCATGACGTCCTGGGTCTGCACCCGCCACTGCTCCCTACCGGTTGCGACGTCCAGCGCGTAAAGCGTCTTGTCGCGGCTCGCGACGTAGACCCGCTTGCTGTCGGCGACGACGCTCGATCCGTAACGGTCCCAGCGAGAGCCTTCCTTGTACGGCGCAATGCGCTCAGGACTGCCGCTATCGATCTTCGCGCGCCAGCGCTCCGCACCGCTGCGCTTGTCGAGCTTGTAGAGCCAGCCGCTGTCGGATGCGAGGTAGACGAAATCGCCGATCACGGTCGGACGCGACTTGATCGATTTGCCCGTGGCGAACTTCCAGCGCTGCGCGCCCTTCGCATCGAGCGCGTACAGGGTGCCTGCATCGTTGGCGACGAAGACGAGCCCGCTCGCCGCATCGTGCTCGAGACCTGCCCACACGGCAGCGCCGGTATCGAACGTCCAGCGCACGTGCGGCCGCGGGAATTCCCAGGTGCGCGGCGCAGGCTTGGCCAGCGGCTCGATGCGGCGGAATTCCACGGGAATCTTGTAGAGCGGCACCGCCTCTTCGGCCAGGTAGCCGCTCAGCGTGCCGGCCTTGGGATCGAAGCGCAGCGGAAACGGATACGGCTTCATGTCGAGCGTCATGCCGTCGATCGTGACGGTGCCGATCGGCACTTCGTAGCCGCCGATGCCCAGCAGCGAGATGCGCACCGCCTGCTTGCCGTCGTCTTCCAGGAAGTGCAGCACGACTCGCGAGCTCTCGCCGCCGTACTCGGGCTCGGCCGACCACCAGCCAGCGATGTCGGCGAACTGGAAAGTCCCGGCGCGCGCGGTTGTCGCGACGACGATGAGGAGGGTCAACAGTATTGAGCGACGCATGGTCGTCTTCTCCTGCCAAATTCGTTGGCCGGCAGTCAAGCCGAGCTGCGACGACCGGTCAAAGATTCGCGGTAAACGAACCTGGTTTCGCGCCGGGATGACTTCCCCGGCACTGGCGCGCACACTGCAATCCGTGAGTACCACCCTTGCCCCCACTGATCGCGACGAGCGCATCGGGATGCTGGACGCCACACGCGGCATCGCCGTGCTCGGCATCCTGATCATGAACATCACGGGCTTCGGCCTGCCCCGCTCGTACGACGATCCGACCAACTGGGGCGGGTACGAGGGGCTCAACCTGACGACCTGGCGCATCGTCGCGCTGTTCTTCGAAGGCACGATGCGCGGCCTGTTCACGCTGCTGTTCGGCGCCGGCGCGCTGCTGTTCCTGCAGCGTCACGCCGGACGACATTCGGGCCTGCTGCCCGCCGATCTGTATTTCCGGCGCACGATGTGGCTGATCTTCTTCGGCCTGATGAACGCTTACGTGCTGCTGTGGTCGGGCGACATCCTGTATTACTACGGCGTCGTCGGCCTGCTGTTGTTCGTGTTCCGCAACGTCGAACCGCGCAAGCTCGTCGTCGCGGCAACAGTCATCATGATCTTGCAGACCGCCGTGACGGTCACCGAGTGGACCGGCTATCGCGAGGTGGCTGACGCCGCCGCAGCGGCGCAGCAAGCACGCAGTTCCGGCAAGGTGCTGACAGAGGACCAGAGCCAGGCGCTCGACACTCTCGCCAGGACCCACGAGGAGTTCAAACCGCCGCGCGACGAGCTCGAACGGGAAGTGAGCCGCATGCGCAAGAGCTACCTGAGCGCACTCGGCCAGGTCGCGCCGGAGAGCTGGCACTTCGAAACGACGTTCTTCTTCCAGCACGGCCTGCTCGAATCCCTGGGCATGATGCTGCTCGGCATGGCACTGCTGAAGTACGGAGTACTGACCGGCGCAGCGTCGCGCCGCGTGTACACGACGATGCTGCTGGTCGGTTACGCGATCGGACTCGCCGTGAACCTGTTCGAAACCTCCAACCTGACGCGCGACGAGTTCAGCGTCGCAGCGCTGATCAAGTCGTACCTGACGTACGACCTCGGCCGGATTCCGATGACGCTCGGCCACGTCGGCTTGATCGGCCTGCTGTACCGGATGTCGCCGCAGTCGGCGGCGATGCGCACCTTCAGCGCGGCGGGCCAGATGGCGCTGACGAACTACCTGACGCAGAGCGTGATCTGCATGTTCCTGTTCACCGGCGCGGGGCTCGCAATGTTCGGGCACCTGGAGCGCTATGAGCTCTACTATGTCGTGGTCGCGATCTGGATCGTGCAGTTGATCTGGAGCCCGCTGTGGCTGCGGCGTTTCCGCTTCGGCCCGGCCGAGTGGGTGTGGCGGTCGTTGACGTATTGGCAGCGTCAGCCAATGCGCCACGAAGTGACGAGCGTCAGCGCGTCTGCGCCGCAAATATCTTCCTGACCGTCTCCATCGTGTCCGCCTCTTCGACACGCTTGTCGTCCCGATAGCGCTTGACCCGCGCCAGGCGCAGCGCGAGGCCGCCCGGATAGCGTGGGCTCGCCTGCAGATCGCTGAAGGCGATTTCGACGACGAGCTCCGGCCGCACGTACACCGTCCAGCCGTCGTTGCGAATCTCGCGTGCCTGCAGCTCCTTCGTCTGCCATTCGAGCAGCGCGTCCGTCAGTCCCTTGAACGTCTTGCCCAGCATCACGTATTGGCCGGTCGCGGGGTCGAGCGCGCCGAGGTGCAGGTTCGAGAGCTTGCCGGTGCGCCGGCCGTGGCCCCATTCGGCCGCGAGCACCACGAGATCGAGCGTGTGCGCGCGCTTGATCTTCAGCCAGCTCGCGCCGCGATTGCCGGCTTCGTAAGGCGAGTCGAGCGCCTTCGCCATCAGTCCTTCGTGGCCGGCCGCAAGTGCCGCGTCGTAGAACTGCTGCGCAGCTTCGGCCGAGCCGGTGATGAGCCGTGGAATGATCAGCTCCGATGGCACCGCTCGCTCCAATGCAACGAAGCGCTCGCGCGCGGGCCGAGCGGTGAGAGTTTCGCCCTCGAAGTGCAGGCAGTCGAAGAAGAACGCCTGCATCGGCAGCTCGCCGCGTAGTTTTTCCACGTCGAGCTTGCGGCCAAAGCGACGCATCGTGACTTGAAATGGCTGCGGCCTGCCGCCCGCCGTGAAAGCGATCGCTTCGCCGTCGAGAATCATTTCGCGCGCCGGCAAGCGCTGCGCGGTCTCGACGATCTCCGGCACTGCCGCGGTCACTTCGTTGGAGCTGCGCGTGTAGATGCGCACGGAGTCGCCGAGTTTATGCAGTTGGATGCGCGCACCGTCCATCTTCCACTCGAACGCAACTTCGCCGCCCAGCTGCTCGAGGGCTGCGCCGACGTCCGCCGCCGTCTGCGCCAGCATCGGAGCGATCGGGGACAACGGCGCGAGCTGGAATTGCGCCAGCGCTTCGACACCTGCGGTGAGCGCAGCGTGCGCGACGGCACCGAGGTTCTTCGCATACATCGCTGCCCGGCGTATTTGGTCCACCGGTACGGCTGCAGCCGACGCAACCGCATCCAGCATCACCCCTTCGAGCGCACCCTGGCGCAGCTCGCCGACCAGCAGGCGGATCAGGAATTCCTGCTCGTCGCTCGTGGCCCGGGCGAACAAGGTCTGCAGCGCCTCCGCACGCTTCGTTGCCGACCCCGAGCCGCGGAGCGCAGCGACCTCCGACAGGCTGCGGTCGACCTCGCCGATCGTAAGCGTCGCAGTCGATGCAACCCCGCCGCGCTCGCTCGCCTTGCGCAACGTCGTGTAACCGATACCAAAACGGCCTTGCGGGAGCTCGCCCGACAGATAGTGCACGGCGATGTCGATCTCGCTAGGCTCGACTGCGCGCAGGCAGGCGGCGAGCTCACGGACCTTCGCCAGCCGCGCAGTCGTTGCACCGACGCGCTGCGAGACCGCGACCAGATTGGCAAACAGGCTCATGCAGAGATTGTAGGCCCGAGCAGATGGGGAAAGTTCTCAAGCGATTTGCGCCGCTGGTCTGGCTGTCGATCGCCGCTGTCGCCGCCTGGGTCCTCGCCCAGCGGCTCGGCGAGATCGACTTCGACGAGGTCCTGCGCGACCTCGGCGCCGTGCCGATGCCGCTCGTCATCGCTGCGCTGCTGTGCTCGGCCGGGGTGTACACAACTGTCGGTCTGTATGAGGGCATAGCGGTTCGACTCGCCAGCGGCCGCAACCTGCGCCGCCAGGCGTTCCGCACGGCCGTGATCGCCAATCCGCTCGGCCGCGCCATCGGCGTCGCGATGGTCAGCGGCGGCGCGCTGCGCTATCGCATGTACGCGCCCGAAGGATTGTCGATCCGCGAAGTCGGCGCGATCATCCTGTTGGTCGCGATGCCGTACGTGTTCGGCGTCGGCTGGCTGATCGACCTGTCGCTGCTGCTGCACCTGAAGGAGGCCGCGCGGGCGTTCCAGCTTCCGGTTGCTGTCGTCACGATGTTCGGCGTGCTCGGCCTCGCCAAGGACGTCGGCTGGCTCGCGTTCGTCGCTTCGCGCAAGGAACCGATCACGATTCGCGGCCAATCGATCCGCCTGCCGTCACTGCGCGACGCGCTGGTGCAGATCGGTTTCGGCCTGGTGCAGATCTCGCTGATGACGACGATCCTGTACTTGTTCATGCCGCCGGAGCTGAACATGACGTGGCCCGCATTCGTCGCGATCTATTGCATCTCGTTCGTGGCGGGTCAGATGAGCAACGTGCCGGCGGGGCTGGGCGTGCTGGAGGCGGCGCTGTTCCTGATGCTGCCGCATGTGCCGCCGGGGAAGCTGGTGGGCGCAGTGATCGCGTATCGCGCGGTGTACGAGTTGATCCCGCTGGCCGTCGCGTTGCTACTGTTGCTGATTTACGAGACCACCAACAAGGCCGGTGTCGTCCGCAGGCGGTTCAGAACCTCAAACTCGTCTCCGTAGCCCACTGCTTGCCATTCCCCGCTTGCGCGATCGGAATGCACGCCTGGAAGCCTCCGGGCACCGCCTCGTACTGCAGGACCTGCGTCGCGCCGACTTGCGACGTGAAGAATCCCAGCAGCGTCAGCTCCTTCATCATCAGTACGAACGGCCGCTTGCGCTCGCCCGCCGGGACTTCATCGTCCGCCTGCTTTTTCTCAGCTGCGGCTGCGTCATCGTGTGCCGCCTGCAGGATCTTCATGCGCTCCGCCTGCGGCAACTCCAGGAAGGACTTGCCGTGCGCGCGCTGCACGTCCGCCTCGAAATCCTTCAGATCGCTGACGAAGCGTGCCTGGTCCTCGGCGGGGTACGCGTCCTTGAGGATCACATCGATGAATGCGGGCACGCCGACGTCCTTCGCGCCGGGCGTGGTCGTGCGCGGCAGGATCAGCTCGGCAACTTCCTCGACGATTGCGCCCTCCTCCTTGCTGAGGAACAGCGGCTGCCAGGTTGCGCTCGGCTTGGCCGAACAACCGTAGAGCACGCCGAGCACTGCCGGCGCGGACAGCGCACCGCCCATCAACACTGCGACCCGCTGCAGGAGCTCGCGACGATTCAATTGAGTCCGGTCGCTCATGCGTTCCCCCGCTTCAGCTCGCCGACCGCATGATCGACCGCGCGCGCAGTGAATGCCATGTACGTGAGCGACGGATTCTGACACGCGCTCGAGGCCATGAACGAGCCATCGGTGACGTACACATTCGGGCACGCGTGCACCTGGTTCCACTTGTTGAGTACCGAGGTCTTCGGGTCCTTGCCCATGCGCGCGGTGCCCATCTCGTGAATGCCGAGACCGACGCCGGTCTCGCGGTCGTACGTCTTCACTTCGCGGAAGCCGGCGGCGGCGAGCATCTCGGCCGCGTCGTTCGCCATGTCCTTGCGCATCTTCATCTCGTTCTCGCGCAGCTGCGCGTCGAACGCGAGCAGCGGCAGGCCCCACTTGTCCTTGCGTGTCTTGTCGAGCGTCACGCGATTGGCGTGATTCGGCAGGATCTCGCCGAAGGCGCCCATGCGGATGTACCACGGCCCGGGCGTCGCGGCTTTGTCCTTCAGCTCCGCACCGAGCGTCGTGTCGAGCATCAGGCGCGTCCAGCCGAGCCTGCCTGCGCCGCCCTGGTAGCCGAAGCCGCGGATGTAATCGCGCTTCTCGCCGCCGAGGTTGCGATAGCGCGGAATGTAGAACCCGTTCGGGCGGCGGCCGGTGTAGTACTGATCGGTGTAGCCCTCGACGAGCGCGCCTGCGCCGACGTCGAGATGATGATCCATGATGTTGCAGCCGAGCTCGCCGCTGTCGTTGCCGAAGCCGTTCGGAAAACGCTTCGACACCGAGTTCAGCATGATGTGGGTGGACGCGAAGGTGGACGCGCACACGAAGATCACTTTGGCGGTGAACTCCAGGTGCTCCCTGGTTTCCGCGTCCATCACGCGCACGCCGGTCGCGCGACGCTTGCTGTCGTCGTAGATGATTTCGTAGACGATCGAGTTCGGTCGCAGCGTCATGTTGCCGGTCGCTTCAGCGGCGGGCAGCGTGCTCGAGTTGCTGCTGAAGTAAGCGCCGTAGGGGCAACCGCGAATGCAGAGGTTGCGGTACTGGCACGTGCCTCGCTGCGGGCTGTGCGCGAGCGGCGCAGTCAAATGCGCGACGCGGCCGATCGTCAGCTTGCGCTTGAATTTCTCCGCCATCGACTGCTGCAGATGAGTCTCGACGCAGTTCAAGGCCATCGGTGGCAGGAACTTACCGTCGGGCAACTGCGGCAGTCCTTCGGCGCTGCCGCTGACGCCGATGAAGCTCTCGACGTGGTCGTACCACGGCGCGATCTCGGCATAGCGCACCGGCCAGTCGACCGCGACGCCGTCCTTCGCATTCGCGCCGAAGTCGAGGTCGCTCCAGCGATAGCTCTGGCGGCCCCACATGATCGAGCGGCCGCCGACGTGATAGCCGCGGATCCAGTCGAAGCGCTGGATCTCGGTGTAAGGATGCTCGGTGTCGTCGACGAACCAGAGCTTGGACGCTTGCGTGATCGCGTAGCCGCTGCGCGCAGCGACGGCCTGGCGTTTCAGGTCTTCGTCGGTGGCACGGCCGCCGTAGGGAAACTCCCAAATGTCCTTGGTGGCGGTCGGATAGTCGCCGTGCTTGACGTCGCGGCCGCGGTCGAGGACCAGCGTCTTGAGTCCCTTCTCGGTCAGCTCCTTCGCTGCCCAGCCGCCGGTGATGCCGGTGCCGATGACGATTGCGTCGTAGGAATGGTCTTGGGTTGCGCTCGGTTCATTCGCCATAGTTCCCCCGTACCCCTTACGACAACTTTACGTCATCGGTGGCTGCGATGCGCGCCGCCGAAAACAAACTTCACCTTCGACCGGCTCATCGAGCTCGCGGGCATAGCGGTGGCCGGCATACACGGCGTGCACGATCAGCCCCGGGGCATGGCAGTCGCCGATCGGCGTGACGGCTTCGATCCCGGCGGCTTGCCAGTCGGATGAAAGCGCTTCCAAGCCTGTTTGGAGGCTGTCGTTGGGCAGGCGGGCGGTGATGGCCAGGATTGATGCGCAACCCACGTGCTGTTCCCGCCCGCTGTATACGCAAACGAGCTGCGCCCCGTCGCTGTCGACGGCGCGGATGTTGTGGCCGGTGACGATCTGCATCCCCAGCGAGCGCAGCCGCTTCTGCACGTGCCGGTATTCCTGCGTGTAAGTTGTCCACGAAGCGACCACATCGTCGGGCGTCACGTAGATCACTTCGCGGCCCGCGGCGCGCAGCACTTCGGCCATGACGCTGCCGATGTAGAACGCTTCGTCGTCGAACAGCAGCACCGGACCGTCGGGAATACGGCCACGCATCAGGTCATCCGGCGTGAACACGCGGGCGGCATCGAAGCCGGCAATCGCGGCACCGTTACTGCGGCCGTAGCCGTCGCGCCGCCAGTGACAGCCGGTCGCCAGCACGACGCGCTCGGCGCCGAATTCGAGCACGTCGGCAGGGCCGATGTCGTTCTCGCGATAGATCGCAACGTTCGCCATCTTCTGGAGCTGGGTGATGCGCCAATCGCGCACGCGCGCCCACTGCGCGAGTCCGGGCAGTCGTGATTCGAGATTCACGCGTCCGCCGAGCTCGCGCGAAGCCTCGGCGAGATGCACCTCGTAGCCGCGCTGACCGAGCGCGCGCGCCGCTTCCAATCCTGCGGGACCGGCGCCGACGACCAGCACGCGCTTCGTGCTCTTGCTCGGCGCGATGCGTTCCGGATGCCAGCCCTTGCGCCACTCCTCGCCCATCGTCGGATTCTGCGTGCAGCGGATCGGCGTCGAAGTCATGTCGCCGGTCACGCAGATGTTGCAGCCGATGCATTCGCGGATGTCTTCGATGCTCCCTTCCTCGATCTTGCGCGGCAGGAACGGATCGGCGATCGACGGCCGCGCCGCGCCGATGAAGTCCAGCACGCCGCGGCGGATCTGCCCGACCATCGTGTCCGGCGAAGTGAAGCGCCCGACACCGACGACCGGCTTGCGCGTGAGGCTCTTGACCCAGCCGGTGAACGGCTCCTGGTAGCCTTCGCCGGCGAAGCGCGAAGTCTGCGAATCCATGTGCCAGGCGGCGATGTTGACGTCCCACAGGTCCGGGAGGTCCGCTAGAAGCTGCACGACTTCGCGCGCCTCGCTCTCGCGCACTCCGTCCACACCGAGGAATTCCTCGGTCGCGAAGCGCACCGCGACCGCGCACTTGTCGCCGACTGCTTCCTTGGTGTCGGAGATGATCTCGCGCAGCAGGCGCACGCGGTTCTCCAGCGTGCCGCCGTATTCGTCATTGCGGTAGTTTCGCCGCTGCTGCAGGAAGTGCATCGCGAGCGACAGGTCGTGCGCCGCGTAGATATAGACGATGTCGAAGCCTGCGCGCTTCGCGCGCAGCGCGGCGTCGCGATGCCAACGACGATAGTCGCGAATGTCGCGCAACGTCATCGCACGCGCCTGTTGCGGATAGCCGTATTTCAGCGGCTGGTGCGACGGAGCGATCGCGATCTCGCGCGAATACAGGTTCGACGACGTCGGTCCGTTGTGAGTGAGCTCGATCGCGGCGAGCGCGCCGTGCGCGTGCACCTTGTCGCACATCAGCGCGAGCGCGGGAATGTCGCTGTCGTCCCAGAGCCGCGCTTCGATGTACGGCGAGATGTCGCCGGTCGGATGGATCTCGCACTCCTCGGTGCTGACGACCGCCCAGCCACCCTCCGCCTTCGCGGCACGCATCGCCGCGTGCGCTTCCGGCATCGCATAGCCCATGCCGTTGCAGTGAGGGACCTGGAAGAAGCGGTTCTTCGCCGTGACCGGACCGATGCGGACGGGCTCGAACAGGATGTCGTAGCGCGGATCGCGTTGCATGAGAAACGTCGGATCAGGTCGCGACGGCGGCATTCGCGGCGCGGCGGCGCTGCCACTTCAGCAGGAAGTACAGCGGCAGGCCGAGCGCGAACAATCCCACGCCCCACCAGAACGCTTCGGCGCCCGCGCCCCACAACGTCCACGCCGAGTACAGCGCCGCCAGCATCGCGACGGCGAGCAGCCACATCATCTTCGCGCCATGCACCCCCATGTCGCCGCGCCACGCGAGCTTGAATGCAGCGAGCGAGCAGAACAGATACATCACCAGGTATGCGGACGTGGAGACCAGGATGATGAACGTGAACACCTTGACCATCGAGCCGCTGTAGTTCATCAGCATCACGACCGTGACCAGCGCGCTGGTGATGAACAGCGAATAGTCCGGCGTGCGGTAGCGCGACTCGTGCGCGAAGATCTCGGGGAAGATCTTCTCCTTGGCGAGCACGCGCGGCATCTCGCCCTGGATCAGGATCCAGCCGTTGAGCGCGCCGAAGCCGCTGATGAACGCGAACAGTGCGACCGCGCTGGCGGCCCAGTCACCCCAGAACAGGCGCATCACGTCGGCGAACGGCGCGGTCGAATCCTTGAGCTGCGAGCCGGGGATCAGCAGGATCACTGCGGAGCACGCGATGACGTAGATGAGCGCGGTAACGATCGTGCCCCACAGTGTCGAGCGCGGAATGTTGCGCTCGGGATCGATGACATTTTCCGCCGGCACCGTCGCCGACTCGAGCCCGAGCAACGGCCAGAGAGTCAGGATTGCAGCAGCCGTCATTGCGGAAATCGTGAACGGCTGCGGCTCGACTTTGATCAACGACGCGTCGGCGCGCCCGAGCAGCAGGATCGCGAGAATGATGACGGCGAGCAGCGGCATGAGCTTGAGGACCGTCGTCACCAGCTGGAACACGCCGACCTGCTTCACACCGCGCCAGTTCACGTACGTCAGGATCCAGATCATCGCGACGGAGGTGAGCTGCGGCGCGCCTTGCGTGTGTTTGATCGCAGGGATGAGCTCGGACAGGTACGCGATGCTGCCGATCGCGATCGCCGCGTTGCCGACCCACACCGACATCCAGTAGCCCCAGGCCATCACGAAACCGCAGCACTCGCCGAAGGCGACGCGCGGGTAGAGATATGGACCGCCCGCCTGCGGATAGACGCGCGCGAGCGCCGCGAAGACGATCGCGAGCAGCACGCCGCCGCTCGCCGTGAAGATCCAACCGAAAATGCTGTTCAAGCCGTACG